>NZ_RZNF01000007.1:0-300000 GCF_003992725.1 Rhodomicrobium lacus
CCTGTCCCGAAGCCCTTGTCGAGCGCGATCCGCATCGCGTCGCTCATGGTGCGCCCGCTTTCACCCCCACTCATTGCGCACCTCCCTGAGCTGCTGCCGCAAGCTCCTTCACCTCGCGCCACAGCGCGGCCATCTCGGCTTGCGCCTTCGCATTCAGTTCGGGCCCGGTCTTGCCGTGGATCGGCGCTTCCATGAAGCAGCGGTCGAACATGATCTTCGTCTTGAAAACCGTTCCGAACGCCGACAGCGCCGCCTCGGTCTGCTGTGCGAGATCATCGACGCTCTTGTGATAGCCGACTATGACGAAGCCGAACGGCTTCCCATGCTCGCGGCACAGATCGGACACCTGCCGTGCTCCCATCGCGTCGAAGAAACTCGTCCGCGTCGGGATCACCACCGCATCGGCGATTTTGATCGCCTCTTCGATGAGAGCGAGGTCGTAGGGCGAGGTGTCGATGAAGATCCAGTCGAAGATCGCCGCATAGCGCTGCACGTCGTCGGCGAGTGCGCCCTCGCGGGACATGAGATAGGGAGCAGCCGGCTCGCCGCGCAGCGCCCACCACTGGCTCAAAGAGCCAAGCGTCTCGTCGAGATCGACGATGCCGACGCGGCGCGTTTCCTGCGTGGCAAGCACCGACAGTGCGGACACGAGCATGCTTTTGCCGACGCCTCCCTTTGTCGATGCGATCGTGATCGTCGTCATGGGTCCTTCCGGATCACCCGCGTTCACCGCAGATTGCACTATTGCATCTGCTAGCAGATTTGATGCCTCTTGACCAGCGCGGGTCTTGCTCGACGACGGGTCTTGACGTTGAAAGATCGAGTTGGAATCGGGGTTTCCGTGGCTTCTCGCCCTCCGCCGAGGTCGTCACCCGAAAAATTAGGTGCTAGACAAGAAAGTGCTTTGCGCGTTCAGAGTGAACGCTATAATGCGGTTGATAGCAAATTCTATGCTAGCTACTAACGACGCATCACTCGGGGGCACCCATGTCTCGGATCGGCGATGTTGCATCACCACTGGCGCTTCGAGCCAGCCAGGCAGCGGCGAGGCTCGGCGTGAGCGAAAGCCAACTGCGCCAATGGGTGCATGAAGGCAAGGTGCACAGACCATATCGTCTCCGCAAAAACGTGGTTCTCTTCGACGCGGCGACCCTCGCGACCGATTGAGACCGGATGAAGGAAGAGGCGGAAGGCATTACGTCGGACCCTGCGCCGGAAATCGAACGCAATCCGTGGGATGAGGCGCTCGTATAAGGTGCCGGGAGCGGGAAACAGGGGATGTATTTCGAGGTTAGATAATTATGGCCTTTGTGAAATTCAGGTACATCACGCGGGATCGCGATCGACACGGCACCGTGCGCTTTTACTTTCGCCGCCCCGGAAAGCCGAAAATCCGGCTTCGCGGGTTGCCCGGCTCGGAAGAGTTTCTGGCGGCGTACAAGGCTGCTCTTGGGGAGCAAGGACCCGTCTCCAAGGCCGAGAAGAGTTTCGAGTGGCTGTGCGAGCGCTACTATAAATCGGTCGCTTTCCAATCGCTCGAGGACTACACCAAGCGACGCAAGCGCACAGCCCTCATCGAAATCTGCGCCATCATTGGCGGCAACGGCCAGAAACTCGGGGACGCCCCCTTCGCCGCCATGAAGAGAGTTCATGTCCGCAAGCTTCGGGATATGAAGGCCGATCTCCCGGAGGCGGCGAATTTCCGCCTTAAGCAGCTTTCGGCCTTGTTCGCCTGGGCGCTGAAGAACGATCTCGTCGCGACCAACCCGGCTGAAAAGGTGGAAAAGCTGAAAAGCGGGTCGGACGGCTTTTACACCTGGACCGACGACGATGTGGACGCCTTCGAGGCGCATTGGCCCGTTGGCTCGAAGCCACGGCTCGCAATGGCGATCATGCTTTATCTTGGCGTGCGCCGCTCGGATGCCGTGCGGATTGGCAAAAAGCACGAGAGCAGGGATGGATTGTTTGTCACCTTCTCTCAGTTCAAGGGCCGGAAGAACGGCGCAAAAGTTCTGACGTTGCCGATCCTGCTGCCGCTGCGCGCCGTCCTCGATGCGAGCGCGCTTGGGGCCGAGACGTGGCTTGAAACGGCCTACGGGAAGCCGCACAGCGCAGCGGGCTTTGGCAACATTTTTCGTGAGTGGTGCAGAGAGGCAGGACTGCCGCAATGCTCGCCGCATGGGCTGAGGAAGATTGGCGCGGTACGCGCGGCCGAAGCCGGCGCAAGCGAGCATGAGTTGATGGCGATGTTCGGCTGGGACGACGCCAATATGGCGCGCATTTACACCCGCAAGGCCGCGCAAAAGAAGCTCGCGGCAAGCGGCGCGGCCAAGCTCAGCCTGGAGAGCATTGTCCCACCCTCTGTCTCACCAGAAAGAAAGGGTAACGAAATCAATGACTTGAAGAGGTATTGGCGCCCCGTAGGAGAATCGAACTCCTGTTTCAGCCGTGAGAGGGCCGCGTCCTGACCGCTAGACGAACGGGGCGAGCGAGCGCTTACATTAGAGTGCGCCGCGTCAGCGATCAAGCGCTAAAACAGAAGACGCACACCGAAACTTGTGCAGCTGGAAGCGGTCGGCTCGCCGCTGGAGATTGGCACTTTGACAATTCGTCGCCCGGCTTGATGGCTGTTTGGAATTCCGAAGCTTGCATGCCAGCTCGCGAACGAATGTCCGAGCTTAGGCCAGGCATCGGTTCGGTCGGATACGCAACGACCGGTTATGTTCACGAACGAAGGAATAGCGCCGGCTGAAAGCCCGACCTCAGGGCGTAAATGGCCGCGAGCTGTATCTTATCGGCGAGGGACTTGAAACCTGCCGCGCTCAATCCCATTTAGCGGGTCCAGTACGACAATCGTGTCGCTTCCCTCCCCCTTGTAGTGCAGAATGATTGATCCGTTATCGGCGGATACGCTCTTGAGTTCGCCCTGCCCGAAAGCGAGCGTTTGGGCGTAGGGCGTGGTCGTGATCGAGGCCGGGTTCGCGGCAATGGATTTGGTGGCCGATGCCGGGCTGGAGCTGAGTTTAGCTGCTTGCCGCGCCACACCGTAAACGAGCGCGATGATGCCGGCGATCAGCAAGGTCGTCATGATCGTGACGGCGATCTTGAGCATGCGGACGCGTTCGGGTGTCCAGGGGCCGGGGACCGGGCTTTGAGCGTTTGTCATGGGGTAGCGGATCCAGTCCGGGTACGGCGTTCAAGAGGGGCAGCAGACGGTTTGATGACGAGCGACGATTTTTCTCCCGCCCGGCACGAAGCTTCCGAAGACGATGCCGGCGTGCGCCTCGATCGTTTCCTCGCAAGCCGGATAGAGACACAAAGCCGGGCACGCCTGCAAGATCTTATTCGCGCGGGACACGTGTTGCGCCTTGCTGCCGGGCACGGGGCGGAGCCCTCGACCGATCCAAGTGCGAAGGTCCGTCCTGGCGACACGTTCCAGGTCACGACGCCGCCCGCTGAGGATTACGCCGTCGAGGGCGAGGCCATCGACCTCGATGTCGTTTACGAGGACGCCAGCCTGATCGTGATCGATAAGCCGGCGGGCCTCGTTGTGCATCCGGGTGCGGGCAATCCCAACGGCACGCTCGTCAACGCGCTGATCGCGCATTGCGGCGACAGTCTTTCAGGCATTGGCGGTGTCACGCGGCCCGGGATCGTGCATCGGCTCGACAAGAACACGAGCGGGCTGATGGTCGTCGCCAAAACCGACAGGGCTCATCGCAGCCTTGCGGCGCAGTTCGCCGATCACGGCAGGACGGGCGCGCTCCGCCGCGAATATCTGGCGCTGGTGTGGGGCGAGCCGCAGCCGAGATCCGGGCGAATCGAGGCGCAGATCGCTCGTCATCCGGGATCGCGCGTCAAGATGACGGTCGTCCGCAACGGTGGACGCGAGGCCGCCACGGTTTATGCGACCGAGCGCGTCTTCCGGATTGGAAAACGGGAAAGCCAAAGCGCCGCAGCAACCGGAAAAGGGAACAATCCGGCTGCCTTGAGTGTCCTTAGCTGCAAGCTTGAAACCGGTCGCACTCATCAGGTGCGGGTTCATCTCGCACATATCGGCGTCCCGTTGGTAGGGGATTCCGTTTACGGGTCTGGGTTTAGAACAAAAGCACTCGCCCTTCCGGGGGAAGCGGCAAGACAGTTTGCGTGTGCCGAAAGACAGGCGCTCCATGCTGCTGGCTTAAGGTTCGAACATCCTTTGTCGCGGAAGGTTCTATCTTTCGAGAGCCCGCTGCCCGAAGACATCGCGCAATTGTGTAATGCTCTTGAAAGGTTCGATGCAAAACTGTCCAAGAATTAAGATGAAGTCGGAAAGCGGTGAGCGTAAGGTGAGATCAATCGTTCCGGAAACGCGAACGAGTTCTCCAACGGCAGCGGTTCATCCGATGCGGAGGGTTTGAAGCATGAGTTCATTGCCGTCAGTCGCCGCAAGCGGTGGTCTCGCCCGGTATCTCGAAGAGATCCGGCGTTTTCCGATGCTTGAGCCTCAGCAAGAATACATGCTCGCCAAACGTTGGCAAGAGCATGAAGATGCAAAGGCAGCGCAGAAGCTTGTGACGTCGCACCTTCGCCTTGTGGCTCGTATCGCCATGGGCTACCGCGGCTATGGCCTGCCGATCGGTGAGGTCATTTCCGAAGGGAATGTGGGCCTCATGCAGGCCGTCAAACGCTTCGATCCCGACAAGGGCTTCCGCCTTGCCACCTATGCTATGTGGTGGATACGCGCCGCCATTCAAGAATATATTCTGCGCTCCTGGAGCCTCGTGAAGATGGGCACCACGGCGAGCCAGAAGAAGCTTTTCTTCAACCTGCGCAAGGCGAAGAGCCAGTTGCAGGCGCTGGAGGAAGGCGATCTGCGCCCCGATCAGGTCAAGACCATCGCGACCAACCTCGGCGTACCGGAAGAGGACGTGGTGTCGATGAACCGTCGCCTTGGCGGCGACGCGTCGCTGAATGCTCCGCTTCGTGCCGACTCGGAAAGCGGTGAGTGGCAGGACTGGCTCGTCGATGAAGGCCCGGATCAGGAGACGCAACTCGCCGAAAGCGAGGAGATGAGCCGTCGCCGTGAATATCTCAAAGCGGCGATGGAAGGCCTGAACGAGCGCGAACGCCGCATTTTCACGGCGCGCCGCCTTGCTGACGATCCGCTCACGCTCGAAGAGCTTTCGGCCGAGTTCAACGTCAGCCGTGAGCGAATCCGACAGATCGAGGTGCGCGCTTTCGAGAAGGTGCAGAAGGCGGTTCAGAAGGCCGCTCTCAAGGCGGAAGCGCCACGCAGTCCGGTTTCCGGTGGCGGCATGCCGGCGTTCCAGGCTTCGGCGGCGAATTAATCGCTACGGCTCAAGATGTCGAAAAGCCAGCCCTCGCGCTGGCTTTTTTTGTGTCTCGGTGCGCTTCTTCTCGGCCGGTCGCATTCGTTCGGTGCGCCTCGCTTCGCGGGTGGAAGGCTGCACCGGATAACCTTTTCATTTATTGGCGGCCCCGCTCAAATTGGACATCCCGCATAGACCGAAGATTTCACCCGGTTGTACTACTCAGTGGGTATGGACGCGCCTGGTCGACTGCATTTGAATGGATCGAAACGAGGCTTGGCCTCGAATGGGAGAACGACCATGCCTGCTGCGCCGATCCTGCACCTCGCTTTGCCCGAAGGCATGAAGATCGCTGGCCCGATCGAACGGGGCTACGACCGGGTGCTGACCGCGCCTGCCCTCGAATTCATCGCAGAGCTTCACCGCCGCTTTGAACCCCGGCGGCACGAACTCATGCAGGCGAGAGTCGCCAGACAGGCGGCGTGGGACAGCGGCGCGCTTCCCGATTTCCTGCCGGAGACGAAAAAGATCCGCGAGGTGGACTGGACCATCGCGGCCATCCCGGACGACCTCACCGACCGTCGCGTGGAGATCACCGGGCCAACGACGCGCAAGATGATCGTCAACGCGCTGAATTCGGGCGCGAAAGCGTTCATGGCCGATTGCGAGGACTCGCTGTCGCCCACTTGGGCGAACGTCGTCGAAGGCCAGATCAACCTTGCCGATTACTGGCGCGGCGAGATCGATTTCACCGAGGAAGATACGGGCAAATCCTACGCGGTGGGGCCGAACCCGGCTGTGCTGATAGTGCGCCCGCGCGGGTGGCATCTCGTCGAACGGCATGTGACGGTCGACAAGCAGCCGGTGGCGGGTGCGCTGTTCGATTTCGGCCTCTATTTCTTTCACAACGCGAACGCGGCACTGGCGAAAGGCAGCGGCCCTTACTTCTATCTCCCGAAGATGGAAAGCCACCTCGAAGCGCGACTCTGGAACGAAGTCTTCCTGTTCGCCGAAGAACACCTGCAGCTTCGCGCCGGCACGATCAAGGCAACGGTTCTGATCGAGACGTTACCGGCCGTCTTCGAAATGCATGAAATTCTCTACGAGCTTCGTGACCATATCGTCGGCCTCAATTGCGGGCGCTGGGACTACATATTTTCATATATCAAGACGCTCCGCACGAAGGCAGACCGTATCCTGCCCGACCGCGGGCAGGTGGTGATGAGCAGGGCGTTTCTCAAAGCCTACGCGGAACTTCTGATTCAGACGTGTCACCGGCGCGGGGCGTTCGCCATGGGCGGCATGTCGGCGTTCATCCCGAACCGCCGGGACCCGGACGTGAACGAGAAGGCTCTTGCCGCCGTTCGCGAGGACAAGCTGCGCGAGGTGACCTATGGCCATGACGGCACGTGGGTGGCGCATCCCGATCTCGTGCCGGTCGCGCTTGCCGTTTTCGACGAGCACATGCCGCAAAAGAACCAGCTTTCCAGGTTGCGCGAAGATGTCGCAATCGGGCAGGCGGACCTTCTCCAGCCGCACGACGGCACGCGCACGGAGGAAGGGCTTCGCGTCAATACGCGCGTCGGCATACAGTATATCGAGGCATGGCTGCGCGGGAATGGCGCTGTGCCTTTGTATAATTTGATGGAAGACGCGGCGACGGCAGAGATTTCCCGTACGCAAAACTGGCAGTGGCTGCATCATGGCGCGAAGCTGGAAGATGGACGCAAGGTTACGCCCGAGCTGATCGAGGAGATCATCTCCGACGAGATGCTCAGGCTCCATGAAAAGCTTGGCGCCGATTTTGACAACGGACGCTTTCAGGAAGCGATCGTCTTGTTCCGCGACCTTGTCATGAGCGGAGAGCTCAACGCGTTTCTGACGCTTCCTGCCTATAAGCTGATCGAATGAAACGGGATGTCTTACCAAAGCAGTAAAACGGGTTTTAAAAACGCAATCTTGGATTGCTTCCATAAAAATGGCTACCAAAGGTAGCAGACAGGAAGGTTTTTTATACCAACCCGGTTAAGCACGTTTTAAATAGGTCGCAATAAAGTTCACCTCAGGTCTTTGATCGCGTGTGAGAGTACTATGACCGACTTGTTCCGCCCTCGCCTTCGCTATGTGCTCGGCCCCGACGGGAGTCCGCTCACCATAGCGGATCTTCCACCTCCGAATACGAAACGCTGGGTTATCCGCCGCAAGGCTGAGGTGGTCGCGGCTGTTCGCGGCGGCCTTTTGAGCCTCGACGACGCCTGCAAGCGCTACAAGCTGACGATCGACGAGTTTCTGAGCTGGCAACGTCTCATAGACCGGCACGGCTTGCCGGGCCTTCGGGCGACGAAGGTTCAGGACTATCGGAACTGAGGCGCAAAAGGCGGCGGCTTCCTATTGCGCCGCCTTGCCCTGCTCACCGGCGTTGTCGAGGAACAGCAACCCGTCTTCAAGTGATACGGTCTCGGGTCCGTCGAACTCGTAATCCTCGCCATCGGCCAAACGGATCACGCAGCTTTTTTCGCAAAGCGTGAGCTGCTCCCCCGCCTTGATGACCTGCTCCGCCTGTTTGTCGCCTTCAATGACGATCAAGGTCTGATCGGTAGCTTCGCGATTGATCACGGATATGCCGAAAGCGGACGCCGGCAACAGCGCGAAAGGCGCGATCATGAATATCCTGCAAGCAAGCCGCATGGGTTCCTCTAGTCAGGTGTGACGACGGTGACACGCGCTATGCTTACAGGAGGAAGCCGAAAAAGGGGAAGAGTTCTCTTCCTCCTTTTCCTCGTGCAAAATTCTATTTTTTTCCGGCTTTTTTTGGCGGGGCCTTCTCTTCGGCTTTGCCTTTTGGCTTCGGGGCTTCCTTCGGCTTCGCTTCAGGTTTCTTTGCCATCGTCGTATCACCCTTGAAGAACGCGCCAAATCGAATAGGCGCATTACGGAGTTTGCGAGCAACTTCGCCGGAGTGCAATACAAATTTGTTCCGGGCAGTAGAAGCTGTTCAAGCCAGAGAGAACAATGAGCATGAGCCGCCTTGCCCACTTTGCCACCTTATGTATATCCGCCGCCGTTGCTTGCTCCTTCGATGCCCTGGCGCAGGGTCACGAGACAGGCGGGGCATGCTGGTCGGCCGTCGAACTGGCTGGCAAGCCGGGAGAAAAGGCTATCCACCGAGAGACTTACGATCCCGCGATCGAACCGCGCAACGAAGTTGCCCAGCTTGCGCCCGTGGCGCCGGCCCTGCGCGGGTCCATTCGCAGCGTGAAACTTCCGCCCGGTGAAAAGTTGGTAGCCCTCACTTTCGACCTCTGCGAAAACGCGTGGGAGGTGTCGGGCTATGACGCGCCTATCATCGACACGCTGCGGAAGTCCGGCGTGAAGGCGACATTTTTTGCGAGCGGAAAGTGGCTCATGGATCACAGCGAGCGCGCCCAGCAGCTCATGGCCGATCCGCTGTTCGAAGTGGGCGCACATAGCTGGACGCACCGGAATTTCCGCCTCCTGCCGCCGGACGAGATGCGGCGCGACCTTGCGCTGAATCTCCACGCGGATGACCACCTTCGCCGAAAGCTTTCGGGGCGAAGCTGCTACAGGCCCGGCCCAGGCCCGGTCGACGCCAGCCGCCCGCTCGTCTTTCGCTTTCCTTTCGGCACATGCAACACCGAGGCGCTCGACGCGGTAAACGACGCCGGGCTGCTCGCCATCCAGTGGGATATCCCGACCGGAGACCCGGCGCCCACCCAGAGCGCCGAAGCGATCGCGAAGAGCGCCGCCGCCGCGAAACCCGGCTCGATCATCGTGATGCACGCGAACGGGCGCGGCCACCACACAGCCGAAGCGCTGCCGCGCATGATCGAGGAGCTGCGAAAGCGCGGCTTCGGCTTTGCTACGGTGAGCGAACTGATTGCGAAGGGCGAGCCTGTAATCAAGGATAGCTGCTACGAGCTGAAGCCGGGGGACAATGTGAAATACGACAAGCTCTTCCCGCTTGACCGCGCGCATAACGCGGCACCGCCCCCGGTTGCCGGCAGTAAGCACGCCCCCGCGCCGACCGGCTGGGGCGCGGATGTCAAGAGCACCGCTCCGGCAACCACGCACCCGGCCGCCCCGATCACGGCGGACAGGCCATGACGACATCAACGAACAGCCCTTTCGATAACGTGAGCCACGATCTCGGCGACGCGCTCATCTTGAGGCCGCTCAAGCCTAGCCACGCAAAGGCGCTCGGCGCCGCGATGGCGGCGATACCGCCCTGGTCGGTCGTAAACTGGAGCGCGCCCAGCATCGCCGCGTCGCTGCAACGGGAGGTTCCCGCCCTTCAGCGTTTCGAGGTTCTGCAGGACGGGCGTCTCGCGGGTATCGTCGCGATCCAGCATCCGTTCCTGCACGGGCCGTATCTCCAGCTTTTCTGCGTGCTGCCGGAGTTTCAGGGGCGCGGACTTGGGTGCCGCCTGCTGCAATGGATGGAGGACGAGGCGCGAAAGGGCGGCGCCCGTCAGCTCTGGCTCTGCGTCTCCACGTTCAACACGCGCGCGGAAGCACTCTATCGCCGCTTCGGTTTCGAGAGCGTCGGCGTGCTCGACAAGCTCGCGATCGACGCATCGGACGAGATATTCATGCGCAAGCGGCTGTTCTGAAGCCGGCCGCCGCGCCTAGGCCACCTCAAGCACGACGCGACCGCGGATCTTTCCCGCAAGGATGTCCTCGGCAAGCGTGACGGCATCCTTCCAGGGATGCGTCGTGGTGAGGTCCGCGAGTTTCGCGCGGTCGAGATCTTGCGCAAGCCGCGCCCAGGCTTCGAGCCGCTTCGCCTTCGGCGCCAGCACGGAATCGATGCCCGCCAGCGTCACGCCACGCAGGATGAATGGCGCGACGCTTGCGGGCAGGTCCAGGCCTTGCGCGAGCCCGCAGGCGGCGACCGTGCCGCCGTATTTCGTCTGCGCGAGAACATTCGCGAGCGTATGGCTGCCGACGGAATCGACCGCGCCCGCCCATCGCTCGCGCCCGAGCGGCTTGCCCGGCGCCGAAAGCTCCTGCCGCGCGACGATCTCAGACGCACCGAGCGACTTCAGGTAGCCTTCCTCTTCCGGGCGTCCGGTCGAGGCGATCACCGTGAAGCCGAGCTTCGACAGCAGCGCCACCGCGACACTGCCGACGCCGCCGGAAGCGCCCGTGACAAGGACCGGCCCCTTGTCGGGCGTCACGCCATGCGCTTCGAGGGCCAGCACGCTCAGCATCGCGGTATAACCCGCCGTGCCGATGGCCATCGCCTCCGCGCGCGAAAGCCCGGCGGGCAGCGGCACCAGCCAATCGCCCTTCACTCGGGAGAACTGCGCATAGCCGCCGAGATGGGTTTCGCCCGTGCCCCAGCCGTTCAGCACCACCTCATCGCCGGTCTTGAATTCAGGATGCGACGAGCTTTCCACGATCCCTGCGAAGTCGATGCCCGGTACCATGGGCCAGCGCCGGACCACCGGAGCCTTGCCCGTGATGGCGAGACCGTCCTTGTAATTCACGGTCGAATGCGTGACGCGCACCGTGACATCGCCCGGCATGAGGTCCGCTTCCGAAAGCTCGGTCCACGCGACGGTCTGGCCGCTGTCGGTTTTCGTGAGAAGGAGCGCTTCGAACTTTTCCGTCATGGCCGAACTCGTCGCTATGGGAACGGGAATGCCCGCTTACGGGCGGCTTTCGCGATTATAGGAATGTTTGCCCCTTCCCGCGACATGGCGCGCCACAGCCTTTAGGCGCACCCCCAAAAAAAGCAAAGCGCTGCTAAAGCGGAGGCAAACCGCAAAACAGTTCGGTTGCATGCGGGTTCCAATTGGGACGGCGTCGCGCTCGGCAATAGCTTAGAGCAATGATTTGCCTTATATCGCAGCACGTTAGGTGCACCGCACAATGGAAAACATTTGCACTTCCGCCTAAGAGGACCGATCCTTTTCCGAAGGGTCAAACATCACGAAGGAGGCATGCAGATGTCCTTGTCTGTTGAGCTCGTTCGAATCGCAACGCTTGGGGTCTTCGCGTTTCTCGCGGCATTCGTGCTCGGTGTACTCTGACCGGTGCCGGTGCGTCGTCTGATGCGGGCCCCTTCGGTCGGCATCCCGGAGACGTGATGCGCATCTTCCCTGCCAGCCGCGATCCCGTTAACCCTCGCAAATGACCGCGCAACCGCGCGTTGTCCCCCCTCCGAAACGAGCCTATAGTCTCGTCGCAAACGAATATGCGACCCCGGAGGCATTCTTGACACGGCGTGCATTCATCTGCGGTCTGGCAGGCCATGCGCTGAAGCCCGAGGAGCGGGCTTTCCTCAGCGAGACGCGGCCCGCCGGCGTCATTCTTTTCGGACGGAACGTCGACAGTCCCGATCAGGTCGCTGCGCTCATCGCCGAGGCGCAGGAGGCGGTCGGCGGCGACGGGCGCATGATCGTCATGGTGGATCAGGAGGGCGGGCGCGTGCAGCGCCTTCGCGAGCCGCACTGGCCGAAATATCCGCCCGCGCGTGCCTTCTGCGCTATCGATGACGCGGACCAAAGCGCCCAAGCGGCGAACCTTTGTGCGCAGGCCATGGCGGCGGATCTCGCAAGCCTCGGCTTCAATACGACCGCAGCGCCCGTGCTCGATGTGCCCGTCCCCGGCGCGGACAACATCATCGGGGACCGTGCCTATGGGGAGGATGTCGAAACCGTGATCGCGCTCGGCCGCGCGGTGGCCGACGGGCTTCTCGCGCAGGGCATCCTGCCGATCATGAAGCACATCCCAGGGCATGGCCGCGCCATGGCGGACAGCCATCTCGCGCTGCCGGTCGTCCACACGCCGCTTGCCGAGCTTGAAGCGCACGATTTCGCGCCCTTCCGCGCGCTGAACGACCTTCCCATGGCGATGACGGCGCATGTCGTTTTCACCGCCGTCGACCCCGCTGCGCCCGTCACCGTCTCCGAGAAGGCGATCCGCGACGTGATCCGGGGTTATATCGGTTTCGACGGCCTTCTGATGAGCGACGACCTCACCATGAAGGCGCTGAAGGGCACGCCGGGCGAAAATGCGCGCGCGGCACTCGCGGCGGGTTGCGACCTCGCGCTTCACTGCACCGGCGATCTCGATGAGATGCGCGCCGTGGCTGCCGAGTCGCCCGTGCTCGAAGGCGATGCGCGGCGGCGTTTCGAGGTCGCTCTCGCCCGCGTGAAGGCACCACTGAGCTACGACCTTGCTGCAGCTGAGGAAGCCCGCGCCAAATCGCTGGCAGCCTTCGCGTGAATCGCTCAAAGTGATCGAGCGAGGTGTCAAGCGGAGATTCGCGTGAGCGACGAGACGGATAACGGCGGAAGCAACGAAGCGCGGGCGGCGAAGCCGGAACGCGGCGCCGACGCCGTCGATAGCTGGGACGCGCCGGAGCGTATCGAGCCGGAAGACGAGGCTGACATCCTCCTTCTCGAACTCGACGGCTTCGAAGGCCCGCTCGACCTGCTCCTGCAACTCGCGCGCACGCAGAAGGTCGATCTCGCGAAGCTATCGATCCTCGACCTTGCGAACCAGTACCTCGCCTATATCGAGGCGGCGCGCGCGCTTCGGCTTGAAATCGCCGCCGACTATCTGGTGATGGCGGCTTGGCTCGCCTACCTGAAATCGAAGCTTCTTCTGCCGGAACAGGAACAGCCGCAGGACGGGCCATCCGGCAAGGAACTCGCGGCGCAACTCGCCTTCCGCCTGAAGCGCCTCGAAGCAATGCGCGAAGCCTTGGCGAGCCTGATGGGCCGCAAGCGCCTCGGCGTCGACCTTTTCTCGCGCGGCATGCCGGAAGGAATCCGCATCGTGCGGTCGAGCGTCTATCAGGCCAGCATCTTCGACCTGCTGAAGGCGTACGCCGAGCAGCGCCAGCGCACCGCCGTCACGGAGGTGAAATGGGGCGGGCGCGTGGTGTGGTCGATCAAGATGGCGCGCGACCGGCTGTCGAAGCTCCTCGGCAAATTGCCGGACTGGGCGGAACTCGACACCTTCCTTGAAGAATACAAGCCGTCGCCGACGCTCGGCAAGACCGTCACGGCGTCGAGCTTCGGCGCTACGCTGGAGCTTGCGCGCGAGGGCTATCTCGAACTGCGGCAGGATCGGGCCTTCGGGCCGCTTTACCTGAAGTGGCTGACCGACAAACCGAACGGCATGGATGTGCTTGGCGTCGACGTGACGGGCGACGAGCCCCGGGGCGGCGCCACTGAAGAAGCAGGCATCGCCGACGTCGGTCCCGCCGAAAACGCGGCCTGATCCCGCGCTTGTTCTCAGCTTACGCCCGCACCGGACACACACGATCGGCTGCAGACTCAGCCCACGTAGAATCGGGCGTCGATGCGCTGAGTCGGACCGGGTGGACATCCCCACGACCGAATTCGGCGAGCGCGAGCCGGGGGCGCGGTTCGCGGCGTCCGATCTTGCGATAAGGTCAATAAAAGACCCCGTTCGTCGAGACGAACAGGGTCCAGCTTCAGGCTCGTGGGGAAAGCATCTTGGGGGGATGCTTGCCGTGGATTTTTCCGTTTCTTGCCCCTGCGAGCAAGTCACGTTTTGTTGCAAAATCTTCCGCTCAGAATCCGTCGTTCCGGCAGGGGCGGGCGACGATCACGCAGCGCTTGAGATTCCAGATCTGCTGGCCACCGCCGACACGCGCCGGGTCGCAATGATACTCAACGACCTTTGCATTTTCCCAGGTGATGAAGCGCTCGCCATGCGCGTTGATGACCTGCTCCTGCCAACGCTTGATGGCCGAACGGCGCGCCGAGCGGATGACATAATAGGCATCGCCGGCGGCGCGAACCGGTTCGCGGCAGGCGGCTCGTGCTTCCCTCTCCCTTTCATACTGGCTGGACTTGCGCCCGTGTTGCGCGGACGCCGGAAGTGTCATCGTGGCAGTTACCGCCACGGCCAATAGAACTGCTAGAAATCGCATGTCTCACTCCATCTTGCGAGCAAAGCTATCACTGCGGAGAAGCAAGCGATCATCGGCAATGCCCCCGCTTTCCGACTGAAAAAGGCTGCGGCGCTCAGCTTCCGCCAGCTTGATCGGGTAACATAACGGGGGCGCGAAGCAAGGCGACGGTTGGTCAATAAAGAGTTACCGCCAATGCTTTACTGTTGAAATATATGTCAAAGTTTCATTTGGCCGCACTTATGGACATATTTACCGTGGAAAACATGTGAGAAGCGCAAGCTCGGACGCAATTGCGCCTTTTATATATGGAGCACGGCGGATGAACGGCTTGCCATGCTGCGGTTCGGGGTGCGCGTCCAAACCGGTGCCCACATTCAGGCACCGAAACAAAAAAGGCCGGCCCCCGAAGGGAACCGGCCTCGATTTTGCCGCTGATGAGCTTGCGCGTCTTTTGAAGCACGCAAACGCGTCAAGGGTGTCGTCTAGTTCTTCGCCTTGTTCACGAGCGCGCGCTCGGCGATCCACGGCATCATGGAGCGGAGCTTCTTGCCGGTCTCCTCGATCGGGTGGCTGTCGCACTTCGCGCGCTGCGCCTTGAAGCTCGTCTGGCTCACCTTGTTCTCAAGCATCCAGTCGCGCACGAATTTACCGCTCTGGATGTCGGAGAGCACGTCCTTCATGGCCGCCTTCGACGCAGGCGTGACGACGCGCGGGCCGGAGACATATTCGCCGTATTCCGCCGTGTTCGAGATCGAATAGTTCATGTTCGCGATGCCGCCTTCATAGATGAGGTCGACGATCAGCTTCATCTCGTGGACGCATTCGAAATACGCCATTTCCGGCGCATAGCCCGCTTCGACCAGCGTCTCATAGCCCGAGCGCATCAGCTCGACCACGCCGCCGCAAAGCACGGCCTGCTCGCCGAACAGGTCGGTCTCGCACTCTTCCTTGAAGGAGGTCTCGATGATGCCCGCGCGGCCGCCACCGATGGCGCTCGCATAGGAGAGGCAGAGTTCGTGCGCGTTGCCGCTCGAATTCTGCGCGACCGCGATAAGACACGGCACGCCCGCGCCGCGCGCATATTCGCCGCGAACGGTGTGGCCGGGGCCCTTCGGCGCGACCATGCCCACGTCGAGGTCGGCGCGCGGCACGATCAGGTTGAAGTGCACGTTGAGGCCGTGCGCGAACAGGAGCAGCGCGCCTTCCTTCAGGTTGGCATGCAGGTGATCGCGATAGATATCGGCCTGAAGCTCGTCCGGCGTCAGGATCATCACGACGTCGGCCCACTTGGCCGCGTCCGCGACTTCCAGCACGCGCAGGCCTTCGCCCTCGGCCTTCTTCGCCGAAGCCGAGCCCTTGCGAAGCGCCACGACGACATCGGGAACACCGGAGTCGCGCAGGTTGAGCGCGTGAGCGTGGCCCTGGCTGCCGTAGCCGACGATGGCGACTTTCTTGCCCTTGATAAGATTGATGTCGGCGTCGCGATCATAGTAAACGCGCATGGTCTTTCCCTTTTTCAGCGTCTCTTTTTGAATTTTCAGGGCGCGGGCGTGATCGTGATGCCGAAGGACGCGGTACGCTCTGAGTTGGGCACTGGCTTAGAAAGCCGCCGCCCAAAGGTCAATCGAACTTCCCTCGATTTTTGCGGGCAAGATCCTCCGCTGCGCCGAGAGTTTGCGCGAAGGCGGCCTGCCTTCACGGGCTGCTACATTCCTTCGGGGCCGCGCGAGATGGCGGCGACGCCGGTTCGCGCGATCTCGACGAGGCCCAGCGGCTTCATGAGGCCGATGAACGTGTCGATCTTCGATACCTTGCCGGTGATCTCGAAGACGAAATGATCGACCGTCGCATCCACCACCTTCGCGCGGAAGGCTTCGGCGAGGCGTAGGCTTTCGACGCGCTTGTCGCCCTTGCCAGCAACCTTGACGAGCGCAAGCTCGCGCTCGATGGGATCGCCCTTAACGGTGAGGTCGGTCACACCATGCACCGGCACGAGGCGACCGAGCTGGCTCTTGATCTGGTCGATGATCTCGACGGACCCTGTGGTGACGATGGTGATGCGCGACGCGCCGGCCTCGCGGCTCACCTCCGTCACAGTCAGGCTGTCGATGTTGTAGCCGCGCCCGGCGAACAGGCCGATGACACGCGCGAGAACGCCCGGCTCGTTGTCGACGAGCACCGAAATCGTATGCCGCTCAACGCGTTCCTGCGGATTGTCCAAGGGCATCGCCGGACCCCATTCCATCTTGTTCATTCTATCCCACCTCAACTTTGGGCCGCGTCGGCGGGCTTCGCGGCGGGAAGCCGGACGCCCGACGGACCGCTTTAGACGAGCGCCTTGCCCTTCGAGAAGGCGAGTTCGATGTCTTCGCTGGCGAGTTCGTCGCCGAACAGCATGTTGTTGTGCGCCTCACCCGACGGAATCATCGGGAAGCAATTGGCGAGCTTCGACACACGGCAGTCGAACAGCACAGGCTTCGGCGAATTGATCATCTCGATGATCGCGTCGTCGAGTTCGTCGGGTTTCTCGGCACGGATGCCGACGCAATGATAAGCCTCGGCCAGTTTCACGAAGTCGGGCAGCGCCTCGGCGTAGGAATGGGAATAACGCCCGCCGTGCAGCAGTTCCTGCCACTGGCGCACCATGCCCATATATTCGTTATTCAGGATGAAGATCTTGATCGGCAAGCCATACTGCGCCGCCGTCGACATCTCCTGCATCGTCATCATCACCGAAGACTCGCCCGCGATGTCGATGACGAGGCTTTCCGGGTGCGCCACCTGCACGCCGACAGCCGCCGGCAGGCCGTAGCCCATCGTGCCGAGACCGCCGCTTGTCATCCAGTGGTTGGGTTCGTCGAAGCGGTAGAACTGCGCCGCCCACATCTGATGCTGGCCGACCTCGGTCGTGATGTAGGTGTCGCGGTTCTTCGTGAGTTCGTAAAGCCGCTCCACCGCGTATTGCGGCATGATCACGTCATCGCGCTTCTTGTACTTGAGGCAGTCGCGCGAGCGCCAACCCTCGATCGATGTCCACCAAGCCTTGATCGCCTTCTTGTCGATCTGTGGAGCGCGCGAGCGCCAGACGCGAAGCAATTCTTCGAGCACGTAGCCGCAATCGCCGACGATCGGGATGTCGGCGCGAACGTTCTTCGAGATCGACGACGGGTCGATGTCGATGTGGATCTTCTTCGAGTTCGGCGAAAAGGCGTTCAGCCGCCCGGTGATGCGGTCGTCGAAGCGCGCGCCGACGCAGATCATCACGTCGCAATCGTGCATCGCCATGTTGGCTTCGTAGGTGCCGTGCATGCCGAGCATGCCGAGCCACTGCTTCGACGAGGCCGGATAGGCGCCAAGCCCCATCAGCGTGGACGTGATCGGGAAGCCCGTCAGGTCGACGAACTCGCGCAGGAGCTTCGAGGCCGCCGGACCGGAGTTGATGACACCGCCGCCCGTATAGAAGATCGGCTTCTTCGCGCCCGCGATGAGGTCAACCGCGTCGCGGATCGCCTGCGGGCTGCCCTTCACCTGCGGGCGGTAGGTTTTGTGAACGACCTTGTTCGGGCCGATATAGGTGCCCTTCGCGAACTGGACGTCCTTCGGGATATCGATGACGACCGGACCGGGGCGGCCATTCTGCGCGACATAGAACGCCTCGTGCAGGATGCGCGCGAGGTCGTTCACGTCCTTGACGAGATAATTATGCTTCGTGCAGGGGCGCGTGATGCCGACCGTGTCGCATTCCTGGAAGGCGTCGGAGCCGATGAGGCCGGTGCCGACCTGCCCCGTGATGCAGACGAGCGGGATGGAATCCATCAGCGCGTCGGCGAGCCCGGTGACGGCGTTTGTCGCGCCGGGGCCCGATGTGACGAGCACGACGCCAACCTTGCCGGAGGAGCGCGCATAACCTTCGGCCGCGTGGGTCGCACCCTGCTCATGCCGCACGAGGAAGTGCTTGATGCCGCTCTGCTTGAAAATCTCGTCGTAAATCGGAAGTACGGCGCCGCCCGGATAGCCGAAAATATGTTCGACGCCCTGATCGGCGAGGGCCTGCAGAACAATTTCTGCGCCCGTCATCGCGCGTGCCATAGAAAAACTCCAGTCAAACGCGGCCTTTTCGACCGCCCCACCTTCGGATGCTGGAAGCCGTACATGGAAGCGACAGGACAAAAAACCACCGCGAGAGCCAAGGCTCTCGGGCGCTTCTGCTGTCCATGCTCATGTTAATGTGACGGCAACCACGCTTCTGTTGCGATTGCGCTAATCCTTTAGCAAGATGCGGTCAAGCGATTTCGGATAAATAGATTGATTTCACCTTTTGTTCCTTGCATTTCTTGCGCAAAATGCACACCTTGCGAAATAAAATTATTCCTGATCCAGGTGAGCTGACGTTTCGCGTAATTGCGTGTCGCCGTCTTCGCGCGATTGGACGCTTCGTCGAGTGAAATCTCACCGCGCGCGAAGGCGATCAGAGGCGGCAGGCCAACCGCGCGCATCGCGGGAAGCGACGCATCAAGGCATAGCGCATCGACAGTCCGCGCTTCCTCGATAGCGCCTGCCGCGATCATGCGGTCGAACCTTTCGTCGCAGCGACGGTAGAGCGCGGCGCGGTCCCTCTCGACCACGACCGGGAGCACGTCCGCCGCCGATAGCAGCGGCGGTTCCTTCCGAGCGTGCCACCAGGAGAGCGGGCGGCCGGTCGCTTCCAGCACTTCGAGAGCGCGCGCGATGCGCTGCGGATCGCTCGGGCGGATGGTTGCGGCAGTGGCGGCGTCGCGGCGCAGAAGGTCGGCGTGAAGCGCCTCCGCCGGTTCCGTCTCGGCGCGCAGCCTGTAATGTGCGCGGATGTCGGCCGCGATCTCGGGAATGGCGGACAGACCCTCGGTCAGCGCCTTGAAATAAAGCCCCGTGCCGCCGACGATCACCGGCAGAAGCCCCCGTGCCCTGGCCTCCGCAAGCTCGCGCGCGACATCCGCGAGCCACAGCGCGGTCGAATAGGGTTCGCGCGCGGGGCGAAACCCGTAAAGCCGGTGCGGCGCCCGCGCCTCTTCCGCAGGCGCCGGCCGGTTCGTGACGATGCGAAGTTCCGCGTAGACCTGCATCGAATCGGCGTTGATCACCACGCCGCCGAACCGCTGCGCCACGTCGAGCGCCAGCGCCGACTTGCCGCTCGCCGTCGCGCCGATGATCAAGACTGCTTTCGGTTTGTCGTCCGTCATCGCGGAGCCTTGAAGATGCAGCAGCCACGAGCGGCAAACCTGCCCTTGCGGCACGGGTTCCCCCTGCGATATGAAGAGCGCATTCTTTTCGCACTTGCACATAAAAACCGGATCAAGTCAGTCTCCCCATGGACATCGCCATCACACTCACTGCCGCGCCCGAATCGAAGGATCTTCTCCTCGATCTCTCCGCGCAACTGCAACGCGACCTGAATGGCGATCTCGAATTCGGCTGGCTGTCCGAAGGCGAGGCGCTGGACCTGATCCTGCCGCTCGGGCCGGACGAAAAGGTTGCCGAAGCCGACCTGAAACAGGCGGTCGCGGCTGCGGTCGGCGATGCGCCGGTGGACTTCTGCGTGCAAGCTGCACAGGGCCGCAGGAAGCGCATGCTCATCGCGGACATGGACTCGACCATCATCGCGCAGGAATGCCTTGACGAAATCGCCGATTTTGCCGGCATAAAGCCGCAGGTCGCAGCGATCACCGAACGCGCCATGCGCGGCGAACTCGATTTCGCCGACGCGCTGCACGAACGCATCGCGCTCCTGATCGGCTTACCGAAGACCGAGCTTTCGCGCGTACTCGCCGAGCGCATCACGCTCAATCGCGGCGCGCAGGCGCTGGTCGAGACCATGAACGCGCATCGCGCGCATACGGTGCTGGTATCGGGCGGCTTTACCTATTTCACGCGCGCCGTCGGCGGCATGGCCGGTTTCGCGAAGAACCGCGCCAACCAGTTCATCTGGGAAGACGGCAAGCTCGCAGGCGTGGCCGAGCCGATCCTCGGACGCGAGGCGAAGCTCGCGGCACTGAACGAAGAGGCCGCCGCGAATGGCCTTTCGCCGGAGGACGCCATCGCGGTCGGCGACGGCGCGAACGACCTTTCCATGCTGAAAGCGGCGGGCCTCGGCGTTGCCTTTCGCGCGAAGCCCGTCGTGGCGGCGGAAGCGGACACCCAGGTGCGCTACACCGAACTGACGACACTGCTGTTTTTCCAGGGCTACAAGCGCGCGGATTTCGTGACCTCGATCACGTGAAGCAGTCGGCAGCGCCGAAAGGCGCCGCCTGCCCTTCTGCATAGCTACCGCGCTGCGATCCCCTCGCGCGCTGCGCCCTGGCCCCAGTCGTGCATCGCGGGCAGGTCCAGCACCTCATGCGCATAGGCTGCCGCCGTGCCGTCGTCGCCGAACGCGGCGAGGTCGACGCCGTAAGTGCGAAAACGTGTCGCAACCGGCGCATACATCGCATCCGCGATCGAGAACGCGCCGAAAAGGAACGGGCCGCCCGCGCCGTAAGCCTTGCGCGCATCCCGCCACACAGCAACGATGCGTGCGATATCGGCCTTCGCCGCATCCGAGGGCTCGACGCCATCGACGCGCGCGTGAAAGTCCATCGACAGCTCTTTTCTCAACGCGTGGAAGCTCGAATGCATCTCGGCCGCGACCGAGCGGGCGACGGCACGGGCCGCCGCATCGTCCGGCCAGAGCTTCACATGCGTTGAAATTTCAGCCAGGTATTCGCAGATGGCGAGGCTGTCCCACACCGTGAGCGGGCCGCGCTTCAGCACGGGCACGCGCGCCGAGGGCGAATGCCGCGCGATCTGCGCCGCGCTGTCGGGCTGCCGAAGCTGAACGTGCTCCTCGCGGAACGGAATGCCAGCCACCTTTGCCGCAAGCCACGGACGAAGGCTCCAGGACGACCACGCCTTGTTTCCGATCACGAGAACGATTTCGTTATGCACCTGCCGGTCCTCCGCGCTTTTGAATATAAATCCCGAAGCGCGGGATCGAGGCAAGTGGCGAAGCGTCCCAAGGCATCATCGTATAAGCTTGAGCAGAGTGTGGGCGGACCCGCGAACGCGAGGGTTGCGGCGCAATTGCGTCGCCAGCGGCGAGCGTTTAAAAGGTGCAGTAATCGCGCTTTGCGATTTATAGCGTTATTGCCGCACCTCATGGGTGCGAAGCCGCAAACAGTGTGCGAACCGCACATAGAGAGAGCCTCGCCGTGAACATTTGCATGATCGGTGCCGGATATGTCGGCCTTGTCTCCGCCGCCTGTTTTTCAGAATTCGGCTGGGACGTGACCTGCGTCGAAAAGGACGCCTCCAAGCTCGACAAGCTGAACGGCGGCGAAATTCCGATCTACGAGCCGGGGCTCGACGTGCTCGTGGATAAGAACGTGCGCTCCGGGCGGCTGCGTTTCACCTCCGAGTTGGCCGAAGTGGCGCGCGCGGCCGATCTCATCTTCCTTGCGGTCGGAACCCCGATGCGGCGCGGCGACGGCTACGCAGACCTCTCCTACGTCTATCAGGCGGTCGAGGAAATCGCCCCCCATCTGACGGGCTTCACGGTCATCACCACCAAATCGACGGTGCCCGTTGGCACGAGCCGGGAGATCGAGCGCCGCGTTCGCCGCCTCCGCCCGGACGCCGATTTTGCGGTTTGCTCGAACCCCGAGTTCCTCCGCGAAGGCTCGGCCATTCAGGACTTCATGCATCCCGACCGCGTGCTCGTCGGCGTGGACGACAACCGCGCGCGTGAGGTTCTGGAACGCCTTTACGAGCCGCTCCGCCTGCGCAGCGCGCCCGTGATGTTCGTCAGCCGCGAGAGCGCGGAGCTGGCGAAATATGCGGCGAACGCCTTCCTTGCCATGAAGATCAGCTTCATCAACGAGATTTCCGATCTGTGCGAAGAGGTTGGCGCGAATGTGCAGCAGGTGGCGAGCGCCATCGGCTCCGACCGCCGCATCGGCGACAAGTTTCTGCATCCGGGGCCGGGCTACGGCGGCTCGTGCTTCCCGAAGGACGTTTCCGCACTCGCTCGCACCGCGCGCGAGGCTCGCTCGCCGCTGACGCTCGTCGAGCAGGTCGAGAAAGTGAACAACGAGCGCAAGATCGCCATGGCGCACCGCGTGATCCGCGCGCTTGGCGGCGATGCCGCGGGCAAGACGGTGGCGGTGCTGGGCGTCACCTTCAAGCAGAACACCGACGACATGCGCGACGCGCCGAGCCTCGTGATCGTGCCGATGCTTCAGGAGCGCGGCGCGACGGTGCGCGTCTACGACCCGCAGGGCCGTCATCAGGCCGAGCCGCTGTTGCCGGGCCTCGTCTGGTGCGAAAGCGTACTCGAAGCGGCCGAAGGGGCGGACGCTGCCGTGGTGCTCACCGAATGGAACGAGTTCCGCGCCGTCAACCTTCCCGCGCTCAGGGAGAAGATGCGCGGCGACGTGCTGGTGGACCTTCGCAACATCTACCGTGCCGACCTCGCGCGCGACGCGGGCTTTGCTTATACGAGCGTCGGCCGTCCCGACAAGCCGCGCGCGAACGGCGTATCGACCTTCGGCAACGACGGCATCCTCACCGAGGGAACGGACGACACGGCGACGGCGTAAGCCGGGCGCAGCCGTTTCGTCGGCGCGGCGGCAGCCCCCCTTGCAGCATAATCCTGTTCGGCGCGGCTGCCCTTCGCGCCAATCCATCACGCTCGGCAATCTTCCCCCGAGGGGAGGTGTCGCGATCTCGTGTCCCGCTCGACGCGCGTGTGCACCTATTTGCCCCTTAACGCGCTCTTAATCACACTCGCTTAACTTTCATAAAACTATCCGCGTGGGCAGCGCGGGTGGTGCGCCCGGTTCTTCGGGCGTGCGTGAGTTGGGCGTTTGTGAGGGTGTTGCGTGGCCGAGTGGCGTGTGGGCCAAGGCGAAGAGCGTGCGGCCTCTTTCGGGACGGCGGCCGGTCGGCATGTGCGCGCGGCAGCGGGCTTCATCCGACGCGCGCTTGCGAGGGGCCTCCGCGCCACATTCGCCGCGATCTGGAAAACCATCCGCGCATTCTTCCTCTGGCTCGTCGTCAAGTCGCCGCTGGCGGAACCGCGCCGCAGCGCGCACCGCCCGCTGCTTCAACTCATCCCCTGGTTGATCGTCGCCGTCGGCTGGGGCGCGATAACACTTCTGGCCGTCGTCACCTATTACGCCACTGTGCTGCCCGATCCGCGTCAGGCCATGGTGCTGCGCTTGCCGCCGAACCTCACCATTCTGGCGCGGGGGGGCGAGTTCATCGCCGAGCGCGGCATGCGGCGCAATTACGTGCCTTATGCCGAGATCCCTCCGAACATCGTCAAGGCGGTGCTCGCGACGGAAGACCGGCGCTTCTTCTACCATTTCGGGCTCGATCCCATCGGCCTGGCGCGCGCCGCGAGCAGAAACTGGAATTCCGGCGAAGTGGTGCAGGGCGGGTCCACCATCACGCAGCAGCTCGTGAAGAACCTTTTCCTCCAGCCGAAGCGCACATGGACGCGAAAGGCCGAGGAATTCATCCTCGCGATCTGGCTTGAAAGCCGCTTCTCGAAGCAGCAGATCCTCGAATTTTATCTGAACCGCGTTTATTTCGGCGGCGGCAATTTCGGTATCGGCGCGGCGGCGCACTCCTATTTCGGCAAGGAGCCGAAAGACGTGACGCTTGCCGAAGCCGCGCTGCTCGCGGGGCTGATCAAGGCGCCGTCCTATTATTCGCCGACGTCGAACATGGACCGCGCGCGCGACCGATCGAAGGAGATCCTGCGCATTCTCGCGGAGACGGACCAGATCGACATCAACCAGTATGCCGAAGCGCTGGCGCACCCAGCTGAACTGAAGGTGCCGCCGTCGAAACCGGGCTTCGGCTTTGTGGCGGACTGGGTGGCGGAAGTTGCCCCCATGCTGACGGGCGAAACGGACCGCAATCTCGTGGTAGAGACGACCATCGACGCGGGCCTTCAACTCGCGGCGCGGACTGCGGTCGAAGATATCATCCGTAACAAGGGCCGCACCGCGCGCGCCACCGAAGCTGCCGTGCTGTTGATGACACCGGACGGTGCGATCAGGGCGATGATCGGCGGGCGCAATCACGCGGAAAGCCAGTTCAACCGCGCCGTGCGCGCCATGCGGCAGCCCGGGTCGGCGTTCAAGCCGTTCATCTATCTCGCCGCCGTCGAATCGGGATGGATGCCGGACATGAAGATCGAGGACCGCCCCATCGAGGTCGATGGATGGAAGCCCTCGAATTTCGGCGATATTTACCGCGGCGAAATCACGCTGCGTCAGGCGCTCACACATTCGAGCAACATGGCGGCCGTGCGTCTCGCGAAGGCTGTCGGCACCGACCGCGTGGTGGAGGTCGCAAACCGCCTCGGCGTGATGTCGGCGAAGAATGTCGGGCTCACGATGGCGCTCGGCACCTCTGAAACGACGCTGCTCGAAATGACCTCGGGCTTTGCGGTGTTTGCCAATGGCGGCTTCTCCGTCGTGCCGGAGATCGTGGAGCGCATCCGCGACGATCAGGGCCGCGTGCTGTTCGAGCGGTCCAAGGCGCCGCCGCCGCGCATCGTATCTCCGCGCGCCATCTCCGCCATGAACGACATGATGAATTCCGTTGTCGCGGGGGGCACTGCCATGGCGGCCTCGCTCGATTTCTACCCGGCCGCGGGCAAGACCGGAACGTCGCAGAAATACAAGGATGCGTGGTTCATCGGCTATACCGCGCAGTGGGTCGGCGGCGTGTGGATGGGCAACGACAACGCAAGCCCCATGCGCGGCGTCACGGGTGGCTCGCTTCCCGCCGAAATCTGGAAGCAGATCATGTTGAAGGCGCACGAAGGGCTGATGGCGAAGGCGCTGCCGGGGACGGCCCTGCCGCCCGAGTTCATCCAGCATACGGCCGACGCCATCGGGCTTTCAAACGTGCCGGCTCGAAATCCTTTCCGCCGCCGCGAGGTTTCCGACGCCGAGGCAGTACCGGCCGCGCCGTCGGCGCTGGCTCCGGGACGACCGCGCCGGGCACCGCTCTGATGGGCGCCTTGGCGAATGAATGTCCGTCTCCGGGTTGATTTAGCCACCTGACGCCCTAAGCTCGTCATTGAGCGTAACGCGTCACCTTCAACCTGGAGAGGAGGCGGAGAGTTGAGCCTGAAAGTCATTTTGCTGGCGACGGATTTTTCGACCCGTTCCGATCGAGCACTTCGCCGCGCAGCCATGCTCGCGAAGGCAACCGGCGCGCGCATTGTCGTCACCCATGTCATCGACGACGATCAACCCGAAAAGCTTGTGTCTCTGGAGCGGCAAACGGCCGACACCATGCTGCGGGAGATAGTCGGGTCGCGCGCTGAATTGGCAGGCATCGGCGTTTCGCACGTGGTTGGCTCTGGCGAGCCTTTTGTCGGCATCGCGTCGGTCGCTCTCGATACGGCGGCCGATCTCATCATCGTCGGGTCGCATCGTCGCCAGATTCTGAGAGATGTCTTTGTCGGGACGACAGCCGAGCGCGTTATCCGCTTCGGCGAAATCCCTGTCCTGATGGTGAATGCGGAGCCTCATGCTCCTTATGCGCGGACTGTCGCCGCAATCGACCTGTCGGATTGCTCGAAGGGCGCAGTTATCGTTGCCGACCGCTTCGGCATGCTCGAACCCGGACGCACGATCCTGCTGCATGTCTTCGACCCCGCAGCCAAGGGCATGCTTTCCTACGCGGGCGTGGATGCGGCCACAATCGAACGCTATGTCTCCGCTGAGGAGAACGATACAAAACGTGCCATCGAGGGTTTTGTGGCTTCCGCGGGGCTTGATCCGCGCGCTTATCCGGTGATGCTCAAGGAGGGGCGGACAGCCACGGTGATCCGGGAAACCGCCTCGGAAATTCCGAGCCTCGCCGTGATCGGCACGAATGGCCGAAGCGGCCTTTTGAAGGTGCTTCTCGGGAGCGTGGCGGAGGAGGTGCTGCAAAAGGCAGAATACGACGTGCTTGTCGTCCCGCCGAAGGCGCCGCTTGAAAGCGCCGCGTAATCAAGCGCCGCGAGCGCCGGGAGGATTGGCGCGCGCCTGCCGCACTCGGACAGGCGGCGCTCCTGCATGGACCAGCACAAATCGGCGCGGCACGCCGCTGTAGGTCTTGGGTGCCGGCCGCTTTCTGCATCAAACCGGACCCGATTTAAGCAGGCCGAAGCGGCTTTAAGACGCCGGACAAAATAGAAAGCTGCGCGCGCCCAAGTCCATCACAAGCGGATAAGCTCTAGGGCTTGCCCGCTCGATCCCAGAATGCCTTGATTTTACTGAGGAAACCGATGGTGTCAGGGTGCGTCGTATCGTTCGACGCCTTCTCGAATTCCTTCAGCAACTCTTTCTGCTTGCGCGAGAGATTCTGCGGCGTCTCGACCTCGACCTGAACGTAAAGGTCGCCCGTCAGCTTGGAACGAAGCACCGGCATTCCCTTGCCGCGAAGGCGGAACTGCTTGCCCGTTTCCGTCCCCTCGGGGATCTTCACCCGCGCGCGGCCGCCGTCTATGGTTGGCACCTCGACCTGCCCGCCGAGCGCCGCCGTCACCATGGTGATCGGCACGCGGCAGAAGAGATCAGCCCCATCGCGCTGGAAGATGTCGTCCGGCAGTATCGACAGGAAAATGTAGAGGTCGCCCGCAGGGCCGCCGCGAACACCGGCCTCGCCCTCGCCCGCAAGCCGGATGCGCGTCGAATCCTCGACACCCGCCGGGATGTTGACCGAAAGCGTACGCTCGCGCGTTACACGTCCGCTGCCGGAGCAGACGGTGCACGGCTTCTGAATGATTTCGCCGCGACCCTGACAGGTCATGCAGGTTCGCTCGATGGTGAAGAAGCCTTGGCTCGCGCGCACCTTGCCAAAGCCCTGACAGGTCGGGCAGGTCACGGGGCTGGAACCGGATTCGGCACCGGCGCCGCCGCACGCCTCGCACGTGACGGAGGCGGGCACGCGGATCTGCGCCGTCTTGCCGTAAAAGGCTTCGGCGAGAGAAATCTCCATGTTGTATTTGAGGTCGGAGCCGCGCTCCTTGGCGCTGCGCCCGCGTGTTCGGCGCCCACCCATGAACTCGCCGAACAGGTCGTCGAAGATCTCCGACATCGACGCCGAAAAGTCCGAGCCGAAGCCGTAACCGCCATTGGCACCGGCGCCCTCGAAGGCAGCGTGTCCGAATTGATCGTAGGCCGCGCGCTTCTGCGGATCTTTCAGCGCCTCGTAAGCCTCGTTGACTTCCTTGAACTGAATTTCGGCCGTGGCGTTACCCGGATTGCGATCCGGATGGCATTCTTTTGCTAGCTTCCGAAAAGCGCTTTTGATTTCGTGATCGGCTGCGCCCTTTTTCAGCCCGAGCACCTCGTAATAATCGCGCTTCATGGTGTCTTGTTGAGATCCTTGATCATCGAACATTCGCCGCCAAAAGATCAGCTTAAGCTTCGCGGACGCAACTCACGCCCCGTTCCGGACCGCCGGACGCGATGCGGCGGGAAGGATTTCGCCTTCCCGCCGTCCACTCTTAAGCCGACTTCTTCTTGTCGTCCTTGACTTCCTCGAACTCGGCATCGACCACGCCGTCAGATGCCGGAGAGCTGCCGCCGGCGGGACCGGCCTGCGGGCCGCCCGCTCCGGGAGCCGCGCCGCCTGCATCGCCGCCAGCCTGACGGTAAAGCGCTTCGCCTAGCTTCATCGCGGCCTTTGCCAACTCGTCCGCCTTGGCGGTGATCTGCGCAGCATCCTCGCCCGCGGCAGCCGTTTTCAGTTCTGCAACGGCAGCCTCGACGGCCTTCTTGTCGCTCTCGGAAACCTTGTCTCCAAGTTCGACCAGCGTCTTCTCGGTTGAGTGAATCAGCGCTTCGGCCTGGTTCTTGGCCTCGACCAGCTCGCGGCGCTTCTTGTCCTCCGCGGCGTGGCTTTCGGCTTCCTTGACCATGCGGTCGATCTCGGTGTCGGACAAGCCGCCCGACGCCTGAATGCGGATCGACTGAGCCTTGCTCGTAGCCTTGTCGAGGGCTGACACATTCACGATGCCGTTCGCGTCGATGTCGAACGTCACTTCGATCTGCGGCACGCCGCGCGGCGCCGGCGGGATGCCCACGAGGTCGAACTGACCGAGCAGCTTGTTGTCCGCCGCCATCTCGCGCTCGCCCTGGAACACGCGGATCGTCACCGCGTTCTGATTGTCCTCGGCGGTTGAGAAGACCTGGCTCTTTTTCGTCGGGATCGTCGTGTTGCGGTCGATGAGGCGCGTAAACACGCCGCCCAGCGTCTCGATGCCGAGTGAAAGCGGCGTGACGTCGAGCAGCAGCACGTCCTTCACGTCGCCCTGAAGCACGCCCGCCTGAATGGCGGCGCCCATGGCCACGACTTCATCCGGATTGACGCCCTTGTGAGGCTCCTTGCCGAAGAAGTTCTTCACGATCTGCACGATCTTGGGCATGCGCGTCATGCCGCCGACCAGCACGACTTCATCGATCTCGGCAGCCTTCAGACCCGCGTCGCGAAGCGCGGCCTCGCAAGGTCCGATGGTCCGCTGAACGAGGTCGTCCACCAGGCTTTCGAGCTTGGCGCGCGTCAGCTTCATCGTGAGATGCTTCGGACCGCTGGCGTCCGCCGTGATGAACGGCAGGTTGATTTCGGTCTGCTGGGCGCTAGAAAGCTCGATCTTCGCCTTTTCGGCTGCTTCCTTCAGGCGCTGGAGCGCCAGCTTGTCGTTGCGAAGGTCGATGCCGTTCTCGCGCTTGAATTCGCTCGCGAGGTAGTCGACGAGGCGCATGTCGAAGTCTTCACCGCCGAGGAACGTGTCGCCGTTGGTCGACTTTACCTCGAACACGCCATCGCCGATTTCGAGCACCGAGATATCGAACGTGCCGCCGCCAAGGTCGTACACCGCGATGGTCTTCGATTCTTTCTTCTTGTCGAGGCCATAGGACAGCGCCGCTGCCGTCGGCTCGTTTATGATGCGAAGCACTTCGAGACCCGCGATACGGCCGGCGTCTTTCGTGGCCTGACGCTGGGCGTCGTTGAAGTAAGCAGGAACCGTGATGACGGCTTTCTCGACCTTTTCACCGAGATATGCTTCGGCCGTTTCCTTCATCTTCTGAAGAATGAAGGCGGAAATCTGCGAAGGAGAGTATTTCTTGCCGTTAGACTCGACCCACGCGTCGCCATTGTCGCCGCGAACGATCTTGTAGGGGACGAGGTTCATGTCCTTCTTGACGACTTCGTCATCGAAGCGGCGACCGATCAGGCGCTTGATCGCAAAAAAGGTGCTTTCGGGATTCGTAACGGCCTGACGCTTGGCGGGCAGGCCGATCAGACGCTCGCCGTCATTGGTAAACGCCACCATGGACGGCGTGGTGCGAATGCCCTCAGAATTCTCGATGACCTTGGGATGGCTTCCCTCCATGACGGCCACGCAAGAATTGGTCGTGCCCAAGTCAATGCCAATCACTTTCGACATGGTTTAGAACCTCGTGCTGCTCATTCTGTCGCGAGACGCCAGGCCGCTTAAAGCCAGCCACCCCGTATTTGTTCGATGTCTTCGTCCCGCGCCGAGAATGTTTATCTCGAATTGGTGATCATATAGGGGAGCGCTTGGAGCCGCGCAAGCACCAGCGGCTCGCCGCAACGCTTCCGACGCGCTTCACGAACAGGATATTGTCTTGGGCGCCGAAATATGACGCCGTCACGAGCATTTCGCCGCATGAGGGGATCGGCAAAATCGAGCAAATTCCTTCGCAAGGCATGCTTGCGGATGTGGCCACCATGGGGCGATAGTGTGGCGATCGCATAAAAACGTCTTGGTTTCCCGTCATAGCCCTTCCGCCGAGCCGGTCGGCGTTACGGTCGTCGTGCCATTTGGACCTTGCGCGTCCCGAAGGACAGGGCAACAATAAGTCTTTCACGGTCGGTTTCGCGCGGCTGCTCCACACGGCCGCTCGCCGACTCCACGTTCGCCCGCCGCGGCGGGCGCCGCCTTCAAGACGCAAGTCCAAGGAGCGTCCATGGACGATACTCTGCCAAGCGCATTCGGCCCGGCGAGCGGCGTGCATCCCCTCACGAAACCGCAGCCCGGCCTTCCCTCCGTCACCGCCTTCAATCGCCACGAACTCAGCACGATTTTTTCCGTCTACGGCGCAAAGGTTGCCGAAGGAGAGTGGCGCGATTATTCCATCGACTTCCTCAAGGACCGCGCGGTGTTCTCCGTGTTTAGGCGGTCGACCGAAATGCCCCTGTACCGTATCGAAAAGAATCCGCGGCTCACCAAGCGGCAGGGCGCATACAGCGTCGTTGCCACGAGCGGGCTCATCCTGAAGCGCGGGCACGACCTCGCCAAGGTGCTCCGGGTGCTCGACCGCAAGCTACGCCTCGTCCAGAGCTGATCCGCGAGCGCGGTTCGGACAGAGGTGAGACATGACTGCTGCTGGTGTCCTCGTCCGGCATGAAGGGTTGAAGGGAATTTTTAAGCCGGGTGACGCGGTCGTTCGAGCTTGCCAGCATCGATGTTGCCCGACGCCACCGCCGCAGCGGGCTCATCCCTGAACGGGAGAGTTTCCCTGAAGGCGCTGCCGATCGAGGACCCGGTCAAACGGCTGAGGCGGGTTGCTGGGTGTGCTCATCGCAGGGGATCGCGCCCGGCACAGACAGTCCGGAGCCCCCCTCAAGGCCGCGCCCGACCGAAACGCCACCGCTGTTCGTTTCAAGAACCGGCAGGCGCTTCAGCGTGTGCGCCCGAGGAACGGGCGAGGCCGGAATCCCTACCGAATACGATCCCTGCGCAAGCGTTTCCCCTTTCATCAGCACCGACAATGGCCCAAGAACGGCGCCCTTTTCCATGGAGGTACTGTAAAGCACGATAGCCATATTCCCGACGGTGCATCCCTCACCGATCACGAGCTTGTCCGCCTTCATCACGCGATCTTCGAAAAGATGCGTCTGGACGGTCGCGCCAAGATTGAGAGCCGCATGATCGTGGATCTCCACGAGGTCAAATTCCGAGAACAGGGTTGTGTGCACGAACACCCAGCGGCCCACCTTGCAGCCGAATAATCCGAGGCAGTGCCCTGCATAGGGCGTTCCGAGAACCGGCTCCATGACGTTGGCCGCAAGCGACTCGAACACGCCGTTTATCACCTCGGTAAACCACACATAGCTCGACCATAGAGGCTTGATAACGGGATGAAACGTCCCGCGCAGCACCAGCTTGACCGCAGCGGAGACGAACAGCAACCCCATCGCCGACGCAAGGGACAGAAGCGGCGTGAAAAGGACCGTTTCTTCGAGTGCGTGCGTGTTGCGAATGGCGATCAGCGCATAGCAGAATGCGACAAGGGCCGCGCCGGAAAGCCATCCCGGAAGGCAGATGCGGAGGAAGTCGACGCAGGCGCGCGCGAGCACCATCGAACGTGGCGGCTCGTAAGTCTTTGAGGGCGCGAAAGCGAAAGACTGCTGGACCGCAGACGGAGGCAATTCGAAGCCCGGCGAGCCAAGCCAGCGGCGGTTGGCTTCCAGCGGCGCTTTCGTCTGGGGCGGTGTCGACAGCACGCCGACGAGACTATCGTCGCCGATCGTTGTGCCCCCGGGGACGAAGGCGCTGTTGCCGACGAAGGTCTGCTCGCCGATGTTCACCGCCTCGATCGACAACACGCCGCCATGGATGCGACCGCCGCCGATGATGCAGGCATCGGCGAGAAAGCTGCCGCGCTTTACGGTGAGAAGGTCGGGACTGAACTGCATCACCGTCGAAACCTCGACGCCCTTGCCAATCCTCGACCCGAACAGGCGGAGTACGGCCGGAAAGAACAGCGTGGCGTAAAGCGGCTGAAGGATTTCACGCGTGTTGTTCAGAAGGTAGCTGAGGAACCAGTGCCGCAGATAGGTCAGACTGCGCACAGGGTAAGTGCCCTGCCGTATCCTCCCCAGTATAATGCGCTTTGTCAGCACGGCGCAGGCGATGTACCACAGCACACCGAGCGGCACCGCGACGAGAAGAGCGCCAGCGCCAGCGTATAGCCCATAATTGATGAGGGCGATGGCCACGAGTGCGATAGGCGGGAGCAGCGCCACGATCAGAAAATAGCCCATCAGATAGATCAGGACGAGATGGATCAGCCCCCACAGCCTCTCGCCGCCGCGGGGCGCCGTGTTGCCGGTCGGCAGACTGAAGTCGGCATGGACGGCAGGCACGCCGCGCCACTTCTCATCGGCTCGAAGGCGTGCGCCATCGGCGAGGAAAGACATGTCGTCGAGCGCGGAACCTGCCGCCATTTCGACGTCGAGACCAAGCGCGCAGTGCTGTCCGATGAAGCAGCGTTCGCCGATGGTGAGAGGGGCGATTATGAGCATCCCGTCTTCCACGCGGCAGGCAAGCAATTGCGTTTCGGCGCCGATGCAAGCGCCGTCGCCGATCGTGACGAGATCGAAGGCCGTGCAATGCGCCGTTCCGATGACGCAATTCCTGCCGACACGCGCGCCCATGGCACGATAATAAAGGCTCATGAGCGGCGAGCCCGCGAACATGGGTGCCCAGCTCAGCCTCTGAAACTTGCCAACAAACCACCAGCGAAAATAATACAAGCTCCAAAGCGGGTAACGGCCGGGCTTGTATCTGCCGATCACCAGCCATTTCGAAAGGATGCTCAATAACAGCATGGACGGCCAGATCAGGAACCCGGCCGCGCTCAGGATCAGCGCAGCATGCTCGGCAGTGGTCGTGCCTTCATAAGCCGATTTCAGAACGAGCACGGTCAGCGTTACAGGCGCGCTGAGGACGAGATAATATAAGCCGACTGAAAGCGTCTGCAGCCCCACGCAGAGCCAACGTTCCCAGGGTGGAACGAGCTTGAATGCGCGCAGGCTCGGCAGTTCATCTCGCTGGCCTCTGCCGGAACTCTCAACCCCTGCCGGCTGCTCATAGCCTTCGAGCGCCCCGGCAAGGGCTCGTATGGTTCGGTGCTGGTACAGGTGGCGCACCGACACGGAAGGCAGCCCGAGGCGTTCGCGCATTTCGGAGGCGACACGCGCCGCCAGCAGGGAATGGCCGCCGAGATCGAGGAAGAAATCGTCATCGACCGACACCGAAGGAGCGCCGAGGCACATTCCCCACACTTCGGCGATGGCGCGCTCAAAGTCCGTTTCAGGAGCTGCCATCTGGCGTTCGCCCTTCAGAAGCGTCTGCGGCAGCGGAAGCTGCTTGCGATCCACTTTGCCGCTCGTCATCAGCGGCAGCGCATCGATTACGTCCAGATACTTCGGAACCATGTATTCTGGCACACGGCGGCGCAGTAATTCCGCAAGCTCGGCGCGAATTTCGCCCGTGATCTCAGCGTTCGGCACGATAAAGGCGCCGAGTTCCCTGGAGCCGTTCAACTCGAAGACATTCACCGAAGCGGCAGCGACTCTCGGATGATCGAGAAGCACCGCTTCGATTTCCGGCAACTCGATCCTGAAGCCGCGAAGCTTGATCTGACCGTCGAGGCGCCCGAGGAAATAGAGTTCTCCGCGATGTCCGAGGCGCACCATATCGGATGTGCGGCAAAGCCGTCCGCGCTTGCCAGACAGACAGTCGGGCAGGAAGCGCTCGGCTGTCTGGCTCGCGCGGTTTATATAGCCGGGGGACACAGCCTCGCCGCCGATGTAAAGCTCACCTTCTTCGCCGGGCCGCACCGGTCTTCCGCTTTCATCGAGGACGTAAATCGAATAGCCGGGCATGGCCGTGCCGATGCTGACGGGCTGACCCTCTCGGCATTCAGCAAGCGTCGCCACCACCGTCGCCTCGGTCGGACCGTAAGTATTCAGCATACGACGGCCCGGCTTGGCCCATCGGGTGACGAGATCTGGCGGGCAAGCCTCGCCGCCGAGCACCAGAAGCCGCACGTTCGGCAGATCGCGCGGGATCATCGCGAGAAACGACGGCACGGTCGAGAAATAGGAGACGCCCTCCTGCTCGATGAAGTCGGCAGCGTCGGAAGGGGAGCGTCCGATATCCTCCGTCGGGACGACGAGCGTTGCACCCGTTGAAAAGGCAGCCCAGATTTCTTCGACGGACGCATCGAACGCCACCGAAAACCCTTGATAGATCCGGTCGCTTCTCTTCACGCCGTAACTGGCTTTCATCGCCTTGACGAAGGCAAGTGCATTTCTGTGCGTGATCTTCACGCCCTTCGGGCGCCCAGTCGAGCCCGAGGTGTAGATGGCATAGGCCGCACTTGTCTGCCGCACCTGAACCGGGACGAGGCAAGCGGCTCCGATGCGACGGCGTGCGGCGCGCTCCTCATCGGCGTCGAGAAGCAGCCACTTGACGCTGTCGATCCTCTCCGCATTCTCACGCCCCAAGGTGCCTTCAGACAGGACCAACGACACGCGCGCGTCATCGCAGATATCGACAATTCGTTCAGCGGGAAATTTCGGGTCGAGCGGCACGTAACCGGCGCCCGCTTTCAAAATACCGAGGATCGCGGCAAATAGATTTACCGACTTCCGGAAGTATATCCCGACGAGACTCCCCGGTTTAACGCCATTGTCGATGCAGCGGCGGGCAATTTTCGATGAGAGTCTGTCAAGCTGTGAATATGTAAGCGAAATGGAATCGCATTTTACGGCAACGCCGTGAGGCCACCTCTTCGCCTGCTGTTCGAACACGTGATGCAAAAGCATCGGACTGCGCATGCGATCATGAAACAAACGTCTTCTCGCCATCGTTCGGCTCCCGCATACGCGCAACGCTGCGCTCCGGCTCTGGTCGAGCTTAAGGTTTATTGAAAGGGTCTCCGGACCGGCGAACCATGCGGCGCCGCCCCATGAAGCCAAGGCTCACCATCGAGATCAGAGGCAGAGCGTCAGATAGGTTTCGCGCTGTGCGGCACAGCAAGCTTCATGGCTGACACGCGGGACAGAGTTTCTAATAACGATCCGGAAAGTAATGGTGCTGCTTGCTTTGAGAGATGCGCGCTTCATCGGATTTACGCTCACAAATCAACTTTTATGATCCGACTTATAGTTCAAACATATAAACATACATCTAAGATCATGTTTTTTCATTATGCGAATTGCTTGTATAGAATTATGACAAGCATTAGCGCTTCAATTATTTGTATTGAAGAAACATTCAGAAAGACTCGACAGCCGCTCCCGATCCGTAGCGCGCGTTGGTCCGGTTTTCCGCAATCGTCACGCGGGCGCCTTGCTTTCCGCGTTTGCGCTTCCTAAAACCATTCAAGAGAACAAGCGCGCTCGTCAGCCCGAGCGGAACGGACCGATCATGGCAAAGACACTTTACGATAAAATCTGGGACGACCACGTCGTTGAAACGCAAGCGGACGGCACAAGCCTTCTCTACATCGACCGCCATCTCGTGCACGAGGTGACGAGCCCGCAGGCGTTCGAGGGACTTCGCACCGCCGGGCGTCGCGTTCGCGCGCCGCAGAAGACGCTGGCGGTCGTGGACCACAACGTGCCGACGACGGACCGCAGCCACGGCATCGACGACCCGGAAGCAGCCTTGCAGGTCCAGACGCTCGGCGAGAACTGCGCCGAATTCGGCATCGAATATTACAATGAACTCGACAAGCGGCAGGGCGTCGTCCACATCGTCGGGCCCGAACAGGGTTTCACGCTGCCCGGCACGACCATCGTCTGCGGCGACAGCCACACCTCGACGCATGGCGCTTTCGGCGCGCTCGCGCATGGCATCGGCACGTCCGAGGTCGAGCATGTGCTCGCCACGCAGACGCTGATCCAGAAGAAGGCGAAGAACATGCGCGTTACGGTCGACGGCATCCTGCCGGACGGCGTGACCGCGAAGGACATCATCCTTGCCATCATCGGCGAGATCGGCACGGCGGGCGGCACCGGCTACGTCATCGAATATGCGGGCGAAGCCATTCGCGCGCTGTCGATGGAAGGCCGCATGACGGTCTGCAACATGTCCATCGAAGGAGGCGCGCGCGCCGGCCTTGTCGCGCCGGACGAGAAGACCTTCGCCTATATCGCGGGCCGTCCGCGCGCGCCGAAGGGCGCCGCCTGGGAACTCGCGCGGAAATACTGGGAAACGCTGCCCTCCGACGCGGGCGCGCATTTCGACCGTGAAATCAAGCTCGACGCTTCTTCGCTGCCGCCCATCGTCACCTGGGGCACGAGCCCTGAAGACGTGGTGTCGATCACCGGCACCGTACCCGACCCGGCGAAGGTCGCCGACGAGGGCAAGCGGGCGGCCGTCTCGCGTGCGCTCGCCTATATGGGCCTTGAGCCGGGCATGAAGATGACGGACATCGCCATCGACCGCGTGTTCATCGGCTCCTGTACCAACGGGCGCATCGAAGATCTGCGTGCCGCCGCCGCGATCGTCGAAGGCCGCCGTGTCGCCGAAACGGTGAAGGCCATGGTGGTGCCGGGTTCCGGCCTCGTGAAGGAGCAGGCCGAAGCCGAAGGGCTCGACGAGATCTTCCTCGCGGCTGGCTTCGAGTGGCGCGAACCGGGTTGTTCGATGTGCCTTGCGATGAACGCCGACAAGCTCAGCCCCGGCGAGCGCTGCGCTTCGACCTCCAACCGCAATTTCGAGGGCCGTCAGGGCTTCAAGGGCCGCACGCATCTCGTCTCGCCCGCGATGGCGGCTGCGGCTGCGGTCGCGGGCCGGTTCGTCGACGTGCGCGAATTCGGCAAACGCTGAGCACTTCCTGAAATTGAATCCCGCGCGTAACCATGCGCGCGGGATCTTTTCCCTGCGATCAGCACAGCACTCACCGCATCGGGGCGCGGTTCTTAACTGCAAACGGCCCTTGATGAGATCCGGTCAAGCCGTCCGGCGCGGAGCGGATGCGGCCGCTTTTGCTCGCGAAGGTATCCCTTGCCTATCAAGAGAGCGGCGAAATCGGGATGTGTGATTGTCGATCAGCTTTTCTGCGTCGATCGAGTCCGGCAAAACGCGCCTCAGCCATTGTTTGGCGCGTCTTGTCGGAAACCGGTCGCGCGCTTTAAAGCCAGCCCGCGAGCGGTTCGGCGCGCAGCATATCGTCATAGGTCGGGCGCGGACGCACCACCGCATAATCGGCGCCGTTCACGAGCACCTCGGGGACGAGCCGCCGGGTGTTGTAGGTTGACGACTGCGCCGCGCCGTAGGCGCCCGCCGTCATCACCGCAATGAGATCGCCCGGAGCGACGTCCGGCATATCGCGGTCTTTCGCGAGAAAATCGCCCGTTTCACACACAGGGCCGACGACATCGGCGCGTCCGGCGCTGGCGTTTCGCTGCGCTTCGTTCACGGGCCAGATGTCGTGATAGGCATCGTACAGCGTCGGACGAACGAGGTCGTTCATGCCCGCATCCACGATGACGAAGCGCTTTTCGCCGCTGTGCTTCGTGTAGATGACCTGCGAGACGAGAATGCCCGCATTGCCGACGATGATGCGCCCAGGCTCGAACAGCAGTTTTGCGCCGAGGCGGTTCGACAGGCCGATGACGATTTCGGCATAATCGCTCGGGAGCGGCGGAAGTTCGTGGTCCCAGCGATAGGGAATGCCGAGACCGCCGCCGAGATTGACATAGGAAATCGTGTGCCCATCGCGGCGCAAATCTTCCACGAGGTTCGCCATCAGGTCGAAGGCGTCGCGGAACGGCTCCATATGCGTGATCTGGCTGCCGATGTGCATATGCACGCCCGCCACGTCCAGGCCGGGAAGATCGCGGGCGAGCGCGTAAAGCGCGCGGGCATCACGCCAGCTTACGCCGAATTTGTGTTCGGACTTGCCCGTGGAAATCTTGGCGTGCGTCTTCGCGTCCACGTCCGGGTTGATGCGGAACGCGATGCGCGCCGTCTTGCCCCGTTCGCTCGCCACCCGCGACAACGCGCGAAGCTCTGCCTCGCTCTCGACGTTGAAGCCGTAAATCCCCGCGTCGAGCGCGAAGGCCATCTCGCCCTCGGTCTTGCCGACACCCGAGAAGACGATCTTTCCCGCCGGGATGCCAGCCGCCAGCGCGCGCCGGATCTCGCCTTCCGAGACCACATCCGCGCCGGAGCCGAGCTTCGCCAGCGTGCGGATCACGGACAAATTGGAGTTGGCCTTGATGGCATAGCAGACGAGCGCATCCTGGCCGGTGAAAGCGTCCGCGAACACGCGATAATGGCGCTCTATCGTGGCGGAGGAATAGCAGTAAAACGGTGTGCCAACCTCACGAGCGATAGCGTCGAGAGCGACACCTTCGGCATGAAGGATGCCGTTCTTGTAAGAAAAATGATGCATGACGCGAGTTTAACGCAGAAGCGGGTCCAGAATGAAGGGCCGATCCGGGTCAACCTTTCCTTTTGCGTCTTTCGGCACATCCGGCGGCGGAAGCGGACGTTGAAGGTCGGTTCTCTTGCCGCAGGCCGACAGCCCGAGCGCGAGCACAAAAGCCAGTACCAGATTGCGACTCAAGCCAGTCATCGTTTCCCCGTCACCGCGCCCGAAGCTTATGTCGAAGGCTTGACCAAGCCTACACCTCGCGTACATCGCTGACGGTCAAACGAATGGTGCCGCCCCGCAGTCTCATCCACGCGATCCCTGCTCCGTCTTTACCGCGAAGTTCCGGCGGCTTCCAGCTTCTTCAGCCAGATTTCGGCCGCCGCCTTCACATTTTGCGGCGCTGTGCCTCCAAAGCTGCGGCGGCTTTCCACAGACTTATCCACGTTCAGCACGTCGAAAATGCGTTCCGTGATACGCGGTTCGACGGCCTGCATGTCCTTCAGCGGCACTTCGTGGAGATCGACACCCAGATTTTCGGCGTGTTTCACGATCCGGCCCGTGACGTGATGCGCCTCGCGGAACGGAAGCTGTGCATGCAGCACGAGCCAGTCGGCAAGGTCGGTCGCGGTCGAGAAGCCTTGACCCGCGGCGTCGCGCATGCGGTCCGGCACGGGTTCCATGTCTTCGATCATGCCCGTCATCGCGGCGAGGCCGAGCGACAGCGCGTCGATGGCGAGGAACACGGCTTCCTTGTCTTCCTGCATGTCCTTGGAATAGGCGAGCGGGAGCCCCTTCATCACGGTCAGGAGCGAGACGAACGCGCCGGCGACGCGGCCCACCTTCGCGCGCACGAGTTCGGCGGCGTCGGGATTGCGCTTCTGCGGCATGATCGACGAGCCGGTGGTGAAGCGGTCGGACAGCGTGATGAACCGGAAGCCCGCACTGAACCAGACGACGATTTCTTCAGACAGGCGCGAGAGGTGCGTGGCGCAGATCGCGGCGGCGGCGAGCGCCTCAAGCGCGAAGTCGCGCGAGGACACGGAGTCGAGCGAGTTCGCGAGCGGACGCTCGAACCCGAGCGCTGAAGCCGTCATGTGCCGGTCGATGGGGAAGGATGTGCCCGCAAGCGCGGCCGCTCCGAGCGGGCTTTCGTTTACGCGCTTTCTTGCATCGGCGAAGCGGCCCCGGTCGCGGTCCAGCATCTCGACATAGGCGAGGCAGTGGTGGCCGAACGTGACCGGCTGGGCAACCTGCATGTGCGTGAAGCCGGGCATGATGGTCGCGGCGTGAGCGTCCGCCTTCCTTGCGAGCGCGAGCTGGAGCGCCGCGATCTGCTCGTCGAGGTGGTCTATCGCGCCGCGAATATAAAGGCGGAAATCCGTCGCCACCTGATCGTTGCGCGAGCGGCCCGTGTGGAGCTTGCCCGCGACCGGCCCGATGAGGTCCTTCAGCCGCGCTTCGACCGCCATGTGGATGTCTTCATATTCGCGGCGAAACTCGAAGCGCCCGCCCTCGATCTCCTCGCGCACGACATCGAGACCCGCGACGATCGCGTCTGCCTCTTCCGCCGTCACGATCCCGCACGCGCCGAGCATCTTCGCATGCGCCTGAGACGCGCGGATGTCTTCGGCGTAGAACCGCTGGTCGAACGAAATGGAGGCGTTGATTTCCTCCATGATCTCGGCGGGCTTTGTCTCGAAGCGCCCGCCCCACATTTTATTGGCCATCGCTGTCATTCGCCTCGCGGAACGAATTCGACATTTGAGCCCCGGTTGTTGCGAGCGCTCTCTCAAATGTCAAATGAAGGCTCCACGACAATCATAGAGTTGTTAGCGTTCCCCCATGATCGACAATTGCTCGCAAGGATGTGGCAACCGGATGCAAATGCCGAACGAGGACCGCTAGAGGGCTTAAAGCGCAGCATTAGCGCGCTGCCGCCGAATGTACAAGCGGGCTTGAACACCAATATATCAGCTTTTTCAGCAGCCTAAAATTTGGGCACCAACCCGGCCCCTGCGTACCGGCCGGGAACGCCTGCGCGGCTCAAGTATTGATATCACGACGGTCTTTTGGCGCACAGTGCTTCAGCGCCGTCCGCCGGATGGAGGATTATCATGGAACGTGGCATTGAGACGACCCGACGCAGCCGCATCGATCTTGCCGAATGGCGCGGCAGGGACGTGACACGGAACTACGAGCTGGGCGAGAGCATGGTGCCCGCCGAACGCCTGAGACGCTCGCGCGAGCGAACTGAAATCTTCAGCGCCAGCCATGAGGGCGATACGGGGGAGGAAGGTCGCGTTGACGTTCAGACTTTCCCGACCGCGAGAGACATGATGGCACTCGGCTATGCCTACGCTTATGGAAAGGGTCTGGCCGATCGCAGGACGAAGACACTCCGCGTGCGCGGGATGGGCACGCGCTGATCGATTTCGCTGATGTGTGAAGGGCGAGGTTGCAGGGGCGATCTCGCCTTTGATCGTGCTGGCGGCAACTCTCCGCCTCGTCGTTGCGTTCGACAAATGTTTTGCGTCCTTCAGGCGCCTTGACTGAACGACGCGCCTGATGAAAAGCTTCCGCTTATGGGAACCGGGAACGACGACGGCGGAGCGCGGAGGCAGGGCCTCATCATCTATGGTCTTGCCGCGGCCGGGGCGCTCGCGGTGATGGTGGTCGGCATGCTCATGGATCGCGCTTCGATCGTACCCGACGAGCCGCGTGCGGGGGCGGTCACGGTTCCGGCGCCCGCCGAGTCTGGCAAGTTCATCCGGCACGCAAGACCCGTCACCCTGCCTGCAATTTCTTTCAACGACGCGGACGGTAAGGCGCGCTTCCTTTCGGAGTGGCGGGGCAAGGTCGTGCTGCTTAACATCTGGGCGACGTGGTGCCCTCCCTGCATCCGCGAAATGCCCGCGCTCGACAAGCTTCAAGCCCAGAAGGGCAGCGAGCATTTCGCTGTCGTGGCGGTCAGCACCGATCGCAGCGGCCTTGGCAAGCCGAAGGCCTTTTATGATCGTGTCGGCATCAAGAATCTCCCGCTCTTCAATGAGGCGAGCGGCGACTTGAGCGTCGCTCTCGACGCGGACCGCCTCCCCCTGACGATCATCCTCGACAGCGAAGGCCGCGAGGTTGCGCGCTACTACGGCGCGGAGGAATGGGACAGCGAGGAGGTCTTCGCCAAGGTCATGGCGATGGCGGGGGCGAAATCGGCAGCGACGCGCCGCTGAGGCGCAGCGTGCCGCCAGCTCCAACGCGTCTGGAAAGTGTGCCCCGTCGACAAGCTCACCCGAACGACTGCCGCCTCAGACTGTACTCGATCACATGCCCGAGGACATCGGCCTGGCTGAGCCCGTGCTGCGAGGCCGCAAGGCAGATCGAGCCGCTGCGCCCGATATGACAGCAGATATTGAATTCGAGGAAGACGCGTCGTCCGGTCTCGGGATCGAAGCGGTAATCCATCCGGAAATAATCCATCGGGCCGGCGGCGCGCCACAGCGCGTCGACATCGTTGCGGAGAGCTTCCTCGACGTCGCCCGCCTCGAACATCTCATAGCCGAGCGGATCGCTGCGCTTGAGGTCTTCGGTGATGATGCCGCCAGCCTTGTCCGAGCGCGGACGCACGACGCCGAGCACGAGAGGACCGCCCGCGCTTCCCAGCGCCGGAACGGTGATATCGAGTCCGGGCGCATAGCCCTCGACGAGCACGGCCATGCCCCGCGCCATCAGCTTTGCCGCCACGCGCGCGGCGCCCGCCCAATCGTCCTGAATCGACTCGGCGCTGACGCCCTCGGATGCCGCGCCGAACCGCTGCTTGACGAAATACGGGCCGGGAAAGCCGGGGGGCGTTTCGAGCGCAGCCTCGTCGGCGTAGACCGCACCCTCGGAAACCGGAATGCCGATGGCCTTCGCCGCGAGCTTCGCAAGCCACTTGTCCTCGGCGAGAGCGCGAATGTTCGGTCGCGCGCCGACATAAGGGATGCGCAGATATTCGCAGAGCGACGGGATGAACACTTCGGGATTGTTGATCGGCATGCGGTTGTAGAGCGAGAAGACGATGTCGGTTTCGCCCTTCCCGGCGAGAAGCGCGAGCGGCTCGCTCGTGGTGCGGATGCGATAGCCGAGGTCGCGCAAGGTGCGGAACACGCGCGCGTAATAGCCCGGATAGCCGCCATCGCCTTCAAAGCCGCGCGCCGCGAAGTCCGGCTCAAGCGGCGCGTGACGTGCGATGAAAAGAATGCGCGTTGACGGTGTCAGAGGGGGGACGAGCAGATGTTCGGAAATCGAAGGACGCATGAGAGGCTCCGTTCGGGGGCGGCCTGCCCGGAGAAAACACCGTCCGAAGGCAGACGATCGACTCGATGAGAAAATAATCCGTTTCGCTAAACAATTCGAATGCTCTCGCAGCGAGGCCGGCTTTCGAGGGAGCGAGTTTCTGCTGACTTCTCCGTGAGCAGGCTCCTGTCGCATGGCTGCACCCGCTTTTGCGGATCGTTCGGCTCGACTGACGCTGTAACCGGATTTGTGCCGGGGCGGATGAACGAAGCCGGGAGCGCGCCGAGGTTTGCGGGCTCAATCGCTTTCGAGCTGCCACGCCTCTTTCACCGCCGGGTGAACAATGTTCGAATGGAGCGCAAGCAGGATGAGCTTCGCATCGAGGCTTTCCTCGTCGGCAAGCGCCGCCTCGATCCGGCGTTCCGCATCGCCTGCGGCGTCATCCCCATTCGCGACTGCGAACGCGTCCGCGCCGAGCGCGACATAGCCGACAAGTTCAGCCGCGTGGCGATAATCGGGCTCGCGGGGATTCTCCCCGTGCGCGTCCATCAGAAGCGAGACGACGGTCAGCTTGACGGCTTCCGGCACGAGATTGGGATGGAGGTCGACGGCGCGCAACGCCTTGTCGAGTGTACGCAGGCTTTCGGATCGTCCGAACCGGCCGAAAACGCCGAGGAAAGGAGTGCTTCGAGCCATGGTTTCCTGTGCCTTTCGCGATACGCGCCGAAACCGGCGCGCGCACTGTTTTCGTGCCACCGATTGAGGCTCCCTTCAAGCGCGACGCGCCTCGGAGTTTCTCGAACGCAATCCCTTGCGATTTCGGGATCGCCGCTTGCCGGGCGCAAGGCTTCGCGCTTAAGCTTTTCCGGTTTCGTGCGAAGCGGGGAGCGGCTTGGACGGGGTCATCTCAGAATGGAGCGGCGCGCTGGCCCAGGGCGCGGCCATGACGGTCGGCCTTGCACTGGCGACGCTTCCCTTCGGGCTCGCGCTGGGGCTCGCCGCGGCGCTGGCCAGGACCTCGCATATCGCCGCCGCGCGCGGCCTCGCCGAAGCCTACACCACCGTTTTTCGTGCGCTGCCCGAACTGCTCACGCTGCTTGTCATTTACTTCGGCGGCCAGATGCTGCTTCAGAAGATCGCCGCCGCCACGGGCTTGCCGGTAGCTGTGCAGGTTTCGCCTTTCGTTGCGGGCCTCGTGGCGCTCGCGCTCGTGTTCGGCGCCTATTCGAGCGAGGTCTTTCTCGCGGCGCTGACGGCAGTCGAGCGGGGGCAGATAGAGGCGGCGCGAAGCTTCGGCATGTCGTCTCGTCAGGTTTTTCGCCGCGTGCGGCTGCCTCAGGCGCTCCGTTTCGCCCTCCCCGGCCTCGGCAATAACTGGCTCGTGCTGTTGAAAGACACGTCGCTTGTGTCCGTCATCGCGCTGAACGACCTCCTGCGCGAGACCACCATCGCGGTGCAGGCCACGCGCGAGCCGTTCAAGTTCTACGCGGTGGCTTGCGCGATCTACCTCGCCATGACGGCGCTTTCGACACTCGCCATCGCACGGGCCGAACGCGCGGCGGGGCGCGGCTTCAGGGGCGCGCGATGATCAACTGGAGCCTGTTCGAGCGCTTCGGCCCGCGCATGGTGGAAGGGTTCGCCGTAACGCTGGAGCTTGCCTTCGGCTCTGCGCTGCTCGGCCTGCTGATCGCGGCGCCGGTCGCGCTCGGGCGTGCGTATGGCGGGCGGGCGCTGTCGGGGGCGCTGTTCGGCTATACTTATATGATGCGGGGCACCCCGCTGCTCGCGCAGCTCTTCCTCGTCTATTACGGCTCCGCGCAGTTTCAGGCGAGCCTCGACGCGGCGGGGCTGTGGTGGCTGTTCCGCGATCCGTTCTACTGCTCGCTCCTCACCTTCACGCTGCACACCGCCGCCTATCAGGCGGAAATCCTTGCCGGGGCCGTTCGCGCCGTGCCGCGCGGGCAGGTCGAGGCCGCAAAGGCCGCCGCGATGCCGCCTGCGCTCGTTGCGCGTCGCATCGTGCTGCCGCAGGCCGCCCGGCTCGCTCTGCGCCCTCTCGGCAATGAACTGATCCTGATGGTGAAGGCGAGCGCGCTGGCAAGCGTCGTCACGGTCTACGACCTGCTGGCAACAGCAAAGCTCGCGTTCCAGCGCACCTACGACTTTCAAGCCTATATCGCGGCGGCGCTCGTCTATGTGCTCACGGTGGAGATCATCCGCCGTATCTGGAACGCGCTCGACCGGCGGCTGAACCGTCACCTCGCGCGGGCATAACCATTTCGCGCGGTCGGCGCGAGACAGACGCGCAATCCCGATGCAAGGGCCTTACGCCAAAGCCCGGTCACAGCTATGGTTGCATGGCGATTTGAATTGCGAAGCGGCTTCGGTCAAGCGATTGATGGAGGCGTGAGGGCGGTTTTTTCGGCGGGGATGCGCCGCGGAGAAGACGGGTCGCAGCTCAGGAAGGCGGGCTTGAGGGGTTCCGATGCGGGTTTGGCTGAAAGCGCTCTTGTTGTTCGGCCTCATGGTGGCGACACCCTTCGCCATTCAGGCGATGATCGGTCGCCCGCCGCGGTGGTTCGACGCGGCACCCTATATCCCGATCACCGATTACATCCCGAGCGCTCAAACGCTGATCTACATCGTCGGCGTTGCCGGGGTGGTCGCCATCGTTTTCAACTATATCTTTTACAGCACCGAGCTTGAGAAAATTTACGGCTGGCTGAAGCTGGCCGAGCGGGAGATGAACGTCATTCTGAAGGGCGTGGACGCAAGCGGCGGCAAGGGCCGGGCGGACGAACGGATCGATTGGTGGAACAAAATCAATAGCAAGGATCCCTTCTCAAAAACACCCGACGAAATCTTCACGCTGAACGAAAAGGATGCGGCGAACAGAGGTGCGCCCGGCGGCAAGGCGCAAATGACGGCAATCCTCCTGCGCGAAATCTACGACGGCGACATCGAACTCGCGCAAACGAAGATCGAGGCGGAAATGATCGCCAACGACGGCAAGCCGCCCTTCGTCGTCGCGGGTCTGCGAAACATCCTCGGGCTGGACGAATTTCTGGCGGCGAAAGTGCAGTACGAAAAAGACAAGGTAGCCGGGGTGGTCCGTGAGGAACCCCGCTTCAGCGATTTCGGCGTCAACTGGGCGGCGTTGCTTCTCGCCGTGCGCCTCGGCGGCTTCCCGCGCGACATTGCAATGTCAACGGGCACGGCTCCCAACAAAACGACCGTGTACAATCGGGATGCACTGGAACTGCTCACCCGAGTCCCGCGAGTTTAGGCTCGCAACAACGCCCGTGACCTGTGCGTGATCCGCCATACAAGGCAAATTGCCGCGTACGCGTCGGTCGGATCTTCAGGTTAGGATTGTGGTGCGTCCCGCTCGTCCATCGCGAGGCGGCGTTGTCAAAACCGGCATCTCACGAGTGGTCGGGGCGGAGAGATTCGAACTCCCGACCCTCTGGTCCCAAACCAGATGCGCTACCAGGCTGCGCTACGCCCCGACAGATCTGAACCCGTACAGCACAAAGAATTCGAGAGCAAGCGCCGTCTGAAGGGCTCCGGCCGCGAAATGCAACCGGAGAACGGACGAAAACGGGATCTCTCCTTGCTTGAATGCCACGCGCGGCTGCCGTGACCGGCTCACGCGATCACCTTCCGCGTCATATCGTGCGGCCGCCGTCCACCTCCAGGACGACGCCCGTTACGAAGGCGGCTTCGTCGGAGGCGAGATAAAGCGCGGCGTTCGCAATGTCGGCGGGCTCGGACAGCCGACCGAGCGGCACCGTCGCTGTGAATTTCGCGCGATTGTCCGGCGTATCGGGCAGGCCCATGAACTGTTCGAGCAACCCCGTCACGCCCATCACCGGCGCGATGCAATTGACACGAATCCTCTTCGGCGCAAGCTCCACCGCCATCGAGCGCGACAGCAGGTTCACCGCGCCTTTCGAGCCATTGTACCAGGTGAGGCCGGGGCGCGGCCGGATGCCCGCCGTGGAGCCGATGTTGAGGATCACCCCGCCGCCGCGCTTCTCCAGCACCGGCACGGCGGCGAACGCCATGTGATAGATCGACTTCACGTTGATCGCGTAGACGCGGTCGAATTCGTCTTCCGATACCTCCAGCATAGGCCGGTTCTTGTGGCTCCAGCCCGCGTTGTTCACGACGATGTCGAGGCCGCCGAAGGCGTCGAGCGTTGCGGCAACAGCGGCGTCGATGTCGGCGCGCCTGGTGACGTCGGCCGTGATCGCGATGGCGGAACCGCCGATCTCGCGCGCAACCGCCCGCGCCCCCTCGGCATTGATGTCGAGCACGGCGACCTTCGCGCCTTCTCGGGCGAACACGCGGGCGATTTCCGCGCCGAAACCCGACGCCGCGCCGGTCACGATGGCAATCTTGTTCTGTAGCCGCATCCATTCCTCCCGCTTTTTTTGCAAGTCTAGCAGGCGCGAGGGACGGCGGAAATGGGCGAAGCGGAGGCGGCTTGGAGAGGGCGGGAGCGTCGCCGTCCGCCCTCTCCCATGATCCGGTTAGAGGCTCTCGCCGAAATCCGCGCGGAACTTGGCGACGAGCTTTTGCTGCCAGTCGGATACCGGCTTCAGCCGCCCGTAGAAGAAGCGCAGGATCTCCGGCTCTTCGACGAAGACAAGCCCGCCGATCAGCTTGCGGTTCTGATAGAGCCAGTCGATGCGGTCGATGGCGTAGTCGATCTGCGACCGCGTGAACACGCGGCGCGGCAGGGCGAGGCGCAGCAGTTCCATGTTCGAGAAGACTTCGCTGCCATCCGGGTTGCGCTGCTCGGACAGGGTGCCGCGTTCCATGCCACGCACGCCCGACGCGATGTAACAGGCCGACGCGAGCGCGCCAGCGCGATACTCCGCCTGCGGAACGTGATCGAGGAAGCGCATCGCATCGATGTGACAGCCGAGACCGCCGGCCGGCGTGATCACAGGCACGCCGCGCTTCACGAGTTCGCCCACCATATAGGCGATGAACTGCGGACCCTGGTTGATCATGTCCTCGTCCATCGTCTCTTCGAGACCGACGGTCAGGGCCTCGATCTCGCGGACCGACATGCCGCCATAGGTGAGGAAGCCTTCATAAAGCGGCACGAGCCCCCGCATGCGCTTGTAAAGGCCCTCGTCGCGGATGCAGATGCCGCCGCCGCGTACGCAGCCGAGCTTGCGGGCGGAGAAGTAGATGATGTCGCAGAGGTCGGCGACGCGGCGGGTGATTTCGCGGATCGAGAGATCCTTGCAGGCGTCCTCGCGCTCCTTCAGGAAGTAGAGGTTGTCCGCGAGCAGGCTCGCGTCGAGCACGAGGATCAGGCCGTACTTGTCGCACACACGGCGGACGTCCGCGAGATTCGCGAGCGAAATCGGCTGGCCGCCGATGAGGTTGGTGCCCGCTTCCATGCGCACGAAGGCGATCTTGTCCGCGCCTTCCTTCTTGACGAGGGCTTCGAGCGCGCCCGTGTCGATGTCGCCCTTGAACGGGAGATCGCTCGTTACCTCGAGCCCCGCCTTCGTGACAAGCTCTTCCACCACGCCGCCGTTCAGCACGATGTGCGCCTTCGTGGTCGTGAAATGATAGTTCATCGGCACAATGGCGCCGGGCTTCACGAAGGTCTGGGCGAGGATATTCTCGCAAGCGCGGCCCTGATGTGCGGGCAGGATGTAGTGCATGCCGAAAAGTTCGCGGAGCTTCGCTTCGAGACGCGTGTAGGTGGCGCTGCCCGCGTAGCTGTCGTCCGCGACCATCATGGCGGCGAGTTGCTGGTCGCTCATGGCGTTCACGCCGCTGTCGGTCAGCATGTCCATGAAGACATCGCAGTTCTGCAACAGGAACGTGTTGTTGCCCGCCTCGTCGATCGCCTTGAGCCGGTCCTCGACCGGCAGGAGATTGAGCTTCTGGACGATGCGGACCTTATGCATCTCTAGCGGAATGCTTTCGCCGCTGTGGAATTTAATTCTGGGCACGGGGACCTCTTGTGAAATTTTTCGTTGACCCGGCGCAAACGTAACAACCTTTGCCTCGGCAATCCCATGTGGAAATAAGACGCGGCGCTTCGACTTTAGCCGGATGCGGGGCATGGTCGTCCGACATGCGCCACGGACCCGAAAATCCGCCCCGCGGGTTCCCTCGACGAATGAAGCTCCGACGGAGAACCATATGGCTTCGCGCGAACGCATGATCCGCACCTACGACAAGGCGCTGGCGAGCCCGGGCTATCGCCAGTATTTCGACAACAGCGGATTCTACAATTTCGGCCTGTGGGACGGGGAGCCTTCCTCGCAGCGCGAGGCAAGCGAAGCGCTGATCGACGAACTCGTGTCGTTGATCGGGCAAGCGAGTGGCCGGATTCTGGACGTCGCCTGCGGGCCCGGCGCCACCACGCAGAGGCTCTGCCGAACCTATGAGCCGCGCAACGTCACGGCCATCAACATCTCGGACGCGCAACTCGCCTCGGCGCGCGAACGCGCCCCGGGCTGCACGTTCATCAAAATGGACGCGGCGCATCTCGACTTCCCCGCAGAGAGTTTCGATGCTGTCATGTGCGTCGAGGCAGCTTTCCACTTCAGCACGCGCCAGTCTTTTCTGCGAGAGGCCGCGCGCGTGCTGAAACCCGGCGGAACGCTCGTCATGACCGACATGCTGTTTCGCGGATTCATGAAGCCCATCGGCAATTTCGGGCAGGTGCCGCCCGAAAATTTCATGCGCGACCTCGATGAATATCGGCGGCGAATGGAGAAAGCCGGGTTTGTGAATATCGAGGTGAAGGATGCAACGCATGCATGTCTCGGCGGCTTCCGCCGCCACCTCTCTCGCTGGCCGGCGGAGGAACGGCGAAAGCGGCATATGTCCTTCGGGCAATCGGTCGTGGCAGGGGTGGTGAGCCGCTCCATCGCGCGATACTTCGCGACGGTATGCAGAACCTATGTCATTGCCGCCGCGACAAAGCCGGGCCTGGCGGACGAACGGCGATTGCGCGCCGCCTGAACGAGCAGGGGCCAATCGCGACAGCCCGCAGCCGAAAATTGGCGAAGAGGCGTGAAATCGGCTAAGCCCTCGGCGCGTGCAATGAATGAAAGGGCTGGCGGGATGAGCGGCTTCGCGGATTACGACGCTTACGACGCGGTGGGCCTCGCGGAGCTTGTGCGGCGGCGCGAGGTTTCGGCGGGCGAGCTTCTCGCCGAGGCACAGGCGCGCGCGGACGCCGTGAACCCGGCGCTGAACGCCATCGTGTATCGCCGCGATGCGGAAGCCGCGCGCGAGGCCGACGCCATGCCGCCGGATGCGCCGCTTGCGGGCGTGCCGTTCCTTGTCAAAGACCTCGGGCCGCCGCTCGGCGGCGCGCCACTCACCTGCGGCTCGAAGCTTTTCGCGAATTACGTGCCCACCTATGACGGCGAGATCGTCAAGCGTTTCAAGACGGCGGGCCTCATCGCCTTCGGCAAGACGAACGTGCCGGAATTCGGCCTCGTGCCGGTGACGGAACCGGCGCTGTTCGGCCCCTGCCGCAACCCGTGGGATACCGAGCGCACGCCGGGCGGCTCGTCGGGTGGCGCGGCGGCAGCCGTGGCGTCGGGCGTGGTGCCCGTGGCGCATGCGTCGGACGGCGGCGGCTCGATCCGCATCCCGGCGAGTTGCTGCGGGCTTGTCGGCCTCAAGACGTCGCGCGGGCTGAACCCTGTCGAGCCGTTCACGCCGGATTACATCGTCGACCATGTGGTGAGCCGCACCGTGCGCGACAGCGCCGCCGCGCTCGATGCCACCAGTGGGCGAGATGCAAACTTCCTCGCAGGCCTCGATGCGCCGCCGCCGCGCCTTCGCGTCGCGGTGGTGCGTTCCGCGATGCTGGCGGGTGCCGTTTCGCCGGTCGTTAAGGACGCGCTGGACGAGGCCGCGCGCCTCCTCGCCTCGCTCGGCCACCATGTCGACGACGCGGAACCGGCGCTCGATTACGACGCTTTCGCCTCCGCCTTCCTGATCGAATGGGCGGCTGGCGCGCGGGTCATGCTCGACAAGTTTCCGGCCGCCGTACTTGGCCGCGCCGCCACAAGGGATGATGTCGAGTTCGGCACCTGGACGCTCGCGACCATCGGCGGCCACCTCATGGCGCAGCGCACCGAGGCGCAGGCGGTCCTACGCGCGGAAAGCGCGAAGCTGATCGACTTTTTCGCGCACTACGATGTGTTGCTCTCCCCCGTGCTCGCCACGCCGCCGCTCCACATCAGCGAGGCGGGCGCGCCGTTTCCCGAGAAGACGGCGGCGAAGATCGCAGACGCGGCAGGCTCGCCGCAGCGCATGCGAACCATCGTTCGAGCGGTCGCCCGCAAGAGTTTCGCATTTGCCGCTTTCGCCGCGCCGTTCAACATGTCTGGCCAGCCCGCGATTTCGCTGCCGCTGTGCGAGACGCCGGACAGCCTTCCAATCGGCATTCAGGTTGCGGGACGTGTGGGCGATGACGGCCTTCTGCTTCGCCTCGGACGCGAACTGGAGCAGGCCGCCCCATGGACGCAAAGGCGCCCGCGCGTATGGTCGGGCGCATCCGCTCGCCAACCCGCTTGATCCTTTCGCCGCGCGCGCTAAAAGAACAGGAAAAGGAAAATTCCCATGGAAAAATTCACCACGCTGACGAGCGTCGCCGCTCCGCTTCCGCTGATCAACATCGACACCGACATGATCATCCCGAAGCAGTTCCTGAAGACGATCAAGCGCACGGGTCTCGGCAAGTCGCTGTTCTACGAAATGCGCTATGATGAGGCGGGCAACGAGAACGCGGATTTCGTGCTGAACAAGCCCGCCTATCGCGCGTCGAAGATCCTCGTCGCGGGCGACAATTTCGGCTGCGGTTCGAGCCGCGAGCACGCGCCGTGGGCGCTGCTCGATTTCGGCATTCGCTGCGTGATCTCGACCTCGTTCGCCGACATCTTCTACAACAACTGCTTCAAGAACGGCATCCTGCCGATCAAGGTCAGCCCGGAAGACCTCGCGAAGTTGATGGACGACGCCGAGCGCGGATCGAACGCCACGCTGACGGTGGACCTTGAAGCGCAGGAAATTCGCGGCCCGGATGGCGGCGTGGTGCGCTTCGACATCGATCCGTTCCGCAAGAAGTGCCTGATCGAGGGCCTCGACGACATCGGCCTCACAATGCAGAAGGCCGACAAGATCGAGCTTTACGAAACCACGTCGCAGCTTTCGCGCCCCTGGGCTTGAGCCGCGCGGCATGGAACGATGCAAGGGCCGGGCATTCCCCGGCCTTTTTAGTTGGTAAGCACCGCCGCGCGGATCGCGAAGAACTGCGTGGCCGCGCCCGCGAGCACGAACACGTGCCAGATCACATTGTGGAAGCGCATCCATTCCATGAGATGGAACGGAACGCCCGCAGTGTAGACCACGCCGCCCGCGATGAGGAGCGTCAGCGCGTCATCGGGGAGCGTGCGCACAAGCGGGCGCAACGCCACGAGCACGATCCAGCCTTGCGCGAGATAGAGCGCGACAGACAGCTTGTCGAACCGGCGCGGAAAGCGCAGCTTCACGAAGACGCCGAGAGCCGCGATAGCCCAAACGGCGGCCAGCATGCCCGCGCCCGCTCCGCCGCCGACCACGACCGCGAAAGGCGTGTAGCTGCCGGCGATCATGACGAAGATCGCGGCGTGATCGGCGCGTCGCAGAAACTCCTTCGCACGCCGTTCCGGTGTGAGATTGTAGGCCGCCGATGCCCCGAACATGGCGATGAGGCCGAGACAATAGACGATCAGGGCGGCAAGGTGCGAATCCGGCACCGTCCCTGCCGCCTCCACGAGGAGCCAGCCGCTCGCGAGCGCGGCAAAGGTCACGCCCGCCGCGTGCACACCGGCGTCGGCGATCTGTTCGGCCCTGGTGTAGGTGGGGAAAAGGAAACGCGCGTCTTTCATGCGGTCAGCTTGCGCCGGCGAGGAGGCATAGTCATGACGCCCGAGGCGTCCGAGCGATGTCCAAGCGCCGGCTTGCGACAACACAACCGCCGACGCTCCTACTTCGCCAGATGCGCCTTCACGCGGCTCGTGCCCCAGAAGACGAGCGCGGCCACGATCGGGATGCTTGCCCCCATGATGATCTCGGGGTTGAAGGCGATCAGTTCCGCCGTCTTCAGGCCCTTGGCGGCATAACCGACCAGCCCCACGATGTAATAGGTGATGGCCGCGACCGACAGCCCTTCGACCGTTTCCTGCAAGCGAAGCTGAAGCTGCGCACGGCGGTCCATCGAGGCGAGCACGGCCTGATTTTGCTGTTCGAGGGTTACGTCCACCTTGGTGGAGAGAAGCTGCGTCGCCTGCGCCACGCGCGTCGAGAGCGATTCCTGGCGCGCGGTTGCGGCGGCGCAAGTGCTCATCGCCGGTTCGAGGCGGCGCTCGGTGAACTCCTGGAACATCTGAAGACCCTCGATGCGGCCCTCGCGCAGTTCGGCGATGCGATGCTTCACGATGTCGTAATAGGCGGCAGCAGCCGCGAAACGGTAGGCGCTGGTGGAGCGGCGATTTTCGATCTCGGCCTGGAGCGTCGTCAGACGTTCCAGAAGCTCCGGCTCGTTGATATCGCCGGGCTTGACGAGCGCCGCCGTGATCCGGGCCAGTTCCCCCTCGCATGTCGACAGGAACGGCGAAAGATCGCGCGCGAGCGGGAAAGCCAGAAGCGCCATCATGCGGTAACTGTCGATTTCCAGAAGGCGCTGCGCGAGGCGCCCCGCCTGCCGGGGCGTCAGCGAGATGTCCTGCATCAGAAAGCGGGTGAAGCCGTCGTCGTGAATGCGAAAATCCGTGTAGGCTCGGCCCGCGCCGCTCGCCACGGTCGCGCCGACAAGCACGTTCCCGCCGAAATAGCGCGCCGAGATTTCATCGGGATCGGGCAGCGAATCCGCGCCGCGCACGAGTTCGACGTTCGCGGCGACGATCAGCGAGCCGGGCAAACCCGCCACCCAGTCGTCGGGAAGCGCCTTGATGGCCGGATGGCCGAAAAGCTCGCCGTTCGGACCTTCCGTGAAAACCATGAAACGCGAGAATTCGGAGTGGCGCTCATAAGTAAAGCGAAACGAACCGAAGTTTTCGCTGTAGTGGGTCGCCTTGTCGTCGGGCACCGGCCGCCCGAAGCGCTCGGCAAGCTCCTGAACCTTGCGGCCGATGTCTCCGCGCGTGGCTTCGTCGGTCTTGAAGGCGAGGTAGGAAATGCGGCACGGGGCGTTCAGCGCCTCGGGCGTGCGGGCGTGCACCTCGTCGTTGAGGACAATGCGCAGGGGATGATTCGTCGGCAGCGTCATAAGCGGTAACTGTGGTATTCGCGCCCGCCCGTCAAGGGCGTCTTTGCTGCGTCGCAGCACTGTGAGGCGTTCTTGCATCGCAGGGAGCAACTATCGCCGTAGGGGGGCTGGACATCGGCTATGGGATTTGGCTTTGGTTGGCCGGTGACCGCCTTACATCAGGGAGCGCCGACAGCACCGCGCGAACTGGCGGGCAGGTCTTCGAGAGGGAAAGCGAATATATGTTTCTGCGTCGGCTTCTGATTTGCGCGTTGTTTATAAGTATACCACTGGGTTTCTCGGTCGCGAACACGCCGGGAGGGGCGGCAAGATGGTCGACGAAGCCATATGCCTTCTCCACGAACTGGTTCGATAGCCGGATCCCGTCCTGGACGCGCCTCCTCAATGAAGTGAAGGGAAAACCGGGACTTCAGTATCTCGAGATAGGCACTTTTGAAGGACGCTCCGCATTGTGGGTGCTGGAAAACATCCTGACGCACCCGACTTCAAAAATAACAGTCATCGACGCCTTCGAGGAAGAAGGAATTCAACAGCGATTTTCATCGAACGTCGATTTGTCGGGGCAAGCGGACCGTTTTCAGGTTCTTGTGGGGCCGTCCAGCCAGAAACTCAGGGAATTGCCCCTGAACACCTTCGATCTGGCCTTCATAGACGGGTCCGGGAAAGGCGTATCCATGTTGGCCGATCTCGTCGGCGTCTGGAACCTCGTAAAGCTGGACGGCATAATCATTTGCAGCCGCTATGCTTTGACCGACAAGCTGAGACGAGATTTGAAACTGAAGCCCAATGATCCGGGGCCCTATGAGGCGATAGACGCGTTCCTGAAGGTCCACAAGAACTACCTATCTGTTCTGGCCTTTCACGAGGATCAGGTTATCTTCCGAAAAATCCGCCAATAAGAGCTTGGGTCGATTGGCGGCCTGACAGTCGTAGCCGCTGTTGAGGGAGGTCGGCAATCGGCTTAGGTTGCGCTATTCTCACCCCGTCCTCAAGCACCCGGTTCTTTCATGACACCCTTCCGCATCATCGCCGCCGCAATCGCGCTCGCTTGCATCGCGTTCGGCCTCTGGCGGCTCGAAGGCGCGACGCACGGTCTCGCCGTGACTCGGATGCAGGCGGGCGATACGCCGGTGACGGTGTTCCGGGCGGAGACGACCGCGAAAGGCCCGGTGGTGCTGATCGCGCACGGCTTCGCCGGATCGCAGCAGCTCATGCAGCCCTTTGCGATCACGCTCGCGCGCAACGGCTATATCGCCGTCACCTATGACAGCCTCGGCCACGGCCGGAACCCGGAGCCGATGCGGGGCGACATCACGAAGGTCGAGGAAGGGCCGACGCCAAGGCTTCTGGCGCAACTCGGCGAGGTGGCGGCACTCGCGAAAGCGCTGCCCGAGAGCGACGGGCGCATCGCCGTGCTCGGCCATTCCATGTCGAGCGATATCGTAGTGCGATTCGCGCAGGCGCATCCCGAGGTGGCGGCGGTGGTCGCGGTGTCGATGTTCTCGCCCGTGGTCACGCAGACGAGCCCGAAGAACCTCGCCGCCATAGACGGCGCGGCGGAATTCGGCATGCTGCATGACGAGGCGCGCCGCGTGGTCGGCATGGTGTCGGGCGGCGCGGCCGAACCCGGCGTGATCTACGGAAGTTTCGCGGACGGCACCGCGCGCCGCTTCACGCTGTCCCCCGGCGCGGAGCATATCGGCGTGCTTTACAGCGCGGCGAGCATGGAAGCGGCACTCGATTGGCTGAACCGCGCATTCGGGCTAAGCGGAAACGCACCGGTCGAGGATCGCGGCACGGCCATAGCGCTGCTGTTCTTCGGCGTCACGTTACTGGCGTGGCCGCTTGCCTCGCTTCTGCCGCGTGTGTCGCAGGCGCCGCTCGGCGCGGGGCTTTCATGGCGGCGTTTCTGGCCGGTCGCCCTAGCGCCGGCGCTGCTGACGCCGCTCATCCTCTGGAAAATGCCGACGGGATTTCTGCCGGTCGTGCTCGGCGACTACATCGCGATGCACTTCGCATGCTACGGGATCATCACGCTCGCGGCGCTCTGGATCGCGACGCGCGGCAAGGGCATGGCGAGGCCGCCGGTCAACGTGGCGTTCGTGGTCGCGGCGATGCTCGTCGCAGCCTACAGCATCCTAGCCTTCGGGCTGCCGCTCGACCGCTACGTGCTCTCGTTCTTCCCGATCCCGGAACGCCTGCCGCTTCTGTTCGCGGTGCTTGGCGGTACGATCCTGTTCTTTCTCGCGGACGAATGGCTGACGCGCGGAAACGGCGCAGCGACCGGCGGATACCCGGCGACCAAAGCGCTGTTTCTCGCTTCGCTCGCGCTCGCCGTCGCGCTCAATTTCGGGAAGCTGTTCTTCCTGATCCTCATCATCCCGATCATTTTCGTGTTCTTCGTCATCTATGGGCTGTTCAGCGGATGGGTGAACCGGCGCACGAACGATCCGCTCGTCGCGGGGCTCGCCAATGCGCTCGCCTTCGCCTGGGCGATTGCCGTCACGTTTCCGCTTGTAAGCCCGTAACCGATGGGCAAGGACGCTGCCCTATAACGGCTGTTATTGTCCTCGATATCCCTTATGACTGCACTTGAGAAAACATCGCCCGATGGTTCGTTCATGACGTCTTTCACGTTGCCCGCAGCGGCATGGTTCGGAATATCCGCCTGTGTCGCGGTGTCCTGCGGCCCCACGCAGGCACAGGAGAAGCCGGCCGATGCCATCGAACTCGCTCCTCACCGGGCCGTGTACGAACTCGTTCTCGAAAGAACCGGCGCAGGCTCCAACATCAGCGACATTCGCGGCGAACTGGTCTACGACTTCACCGGCTCGGCGTGCCAGGGCTACACGCTCAACACGCGGCTGGTGACGGAAATATACGACCGCGAGGGCAAACAGAGCACCACCGATACGCGATCCGAGAGCGTCGAGGACGGGGAAGGCCGTCGTTTCCGCTTCAACACATCGCAGTACATGAACAAGAGCACGAAGCCCGCCGACGCAACGTCCGGGCTCGCAGTCCGCTCGCCACAGGGCGCTCGCGATGCCGTGACGGTGACGCTCTACAAGCCGAAGAAGGGTTCGTTCACGCTGCCTGGAAACATCTATTTTCCGACGCAGCATTCCATCGCCATCCTGAAAGCGGCAAAGGCCGGAGAAACGCGCCTTCAGGCCGACTTTTTCGACGGTTCCGACAAGGGCACGAAAATTTACGAGACCACGACCGTGATCGGCGCGCCGCTGCAACTGGCCGCCAATTCTCAATTGCCTGCGGTCAAGAACGCGGAAAATCTGGACAGCATCCAGTCCTGGCCGGTTGTCGTCAGTTATTATGAGCCGAACGCCAAGAAAGACGGTCTGCCGACATACGAGGTCTCTTTCCGCATCTATGCGAACGGTGTCAGCCGGAAATTGACGCTCGACTACGGAGCGTTCGCGCTCAGCGGCGAGTTGTCCGCGATCGAATTCCTGCCGTCCACGCCCTGCCGCTGATCTGAAAGCGCCTGTTTCGCTCGCGCGTTGCGGGCTTCGCTGCGTCCAGGAATACGGCCTGTTAAACCTCGCGATAACCATTCAGAGCGTTACCCGCGAGCCGAAAAATCGAATTAAATGCGTGTTAAATCTTGTACCCCTAACGTGCGTGGAGACGCCGCTTCCATGGAGGCGATGTCCGTATCGTCGGAGGTGTGTAATGCGTGCGAAGCTTGAAGAATTCTGGATGGACGAACAGGGCGCGGCCGCCATCGAACTTGGCCTGATCGCCGCCGGTTTTTGCGTGGCGCTGATCACGCTCGCGGGCCAGATGAACGACGAGGTGAAGATCATGTTCGAGCGGGTGCGCGAAATGCTGCGCTCGTTCAACACGATGCAATAACCGCCGTTCAGGTGAGTGCCGATGGAATCGTCCCTGACGTCGACGGTCGCGGCGGCCCTTCCCGTGATGCTTGTGTGGGCCGCCGCCGTCGATCTCCTGACGCGCGTGATACCGAACAGGCTGGTGCTGTTGCTGGCCGGATGCTTTGCCGTTTTCGCGCTGCTCGCCGGTCTCGATGCCGCGCGGGTCGTCTCGCACGCAGGATGCGCGCTTCTGGTTCTCGTTTGCGCCTATGGACTTTTCGCGTCCTCCCTTCTCGGCGGGGGCGACGCGAAGCTTCTTGCCGTGGCATCCCTCTGGATCGGCCCGGATCTGCTGCTTCCGTTTCTCGCCGGAACGGCACTCGCCGGAGGGGCACTGGCGCTGGTTTACATCGCGGCCGATTTCGCGAGCGACGTTCTTCGCTCCGACGCTCACACACGCGACCGTGCAACGGCGATCCCCTATGGCGCGGCCATCGCGGCGGGCGGCCTTGCCGTGATGCCGGAGTGGCTCGCCTCAATTTAGCGGCTTTTTTGCACCGAAATTATCCTTCTCCGCCGTTTTCGCGTCCGGATCGCGCTCAAGCATTCTGCACGTTATAGGGGTGCATTTCTGCCGCCGATCCCCTATAGGTTCAAGGCATGACGATTTCCTACGAAACCATTCACGACGACATTTCCGAGCTTCTTGCGCCCCATGGCAAGGGCGCCATCAGAATCCGGGCTTTTCCCGGCGCCGAGCTTAGAGACGATTTCGCCCGCTTCGTCACGCCCTCACAGGCCGCCTGGCTCGAAGCCATCGGATGGAAGGCGAAAACCGGCACGCATGCGCTTCTGCCGGGCGAAAACGGAATTGCCGAGGTTCTCTTCGCGCTTGGAGACGAGAAGCCCTCCCCCGCATCCGCGCTCGCGCTCGGCGCGCTGCCCGCCGCCTTGCCCGAGGGCACGTACGAACTTTCCGACTTTCCCGGCGCGCCCGAGGACGCCGTCCTTGCGTGGCTTCTCGGTGCGTACGAGTTCCGACGCTACTTCACCCGCGACCCGAAGCCCATCCGTGCACTCGTGCTGCCCGAGGGCGTCGACCGCGCGGCTGTGATCGCTCGCGCGCAGGCCGTGTGGTTCGCGCGCGAACTCATCAATATTCCCGCCAACGATCTCGGTCCGTCCGACCTCGCCGAGGCTTTTGCGGGCATGGCGCGCACCTTCAAGGCCGATGTGAAGATCCTTCGCGGCGCTGCGTTCCTCGAAAAGAACTTCCCGCTTCTGCAATCGGTGGGACGCGCCTCCACGCGCGAGCCCTGCCTAGCCGAACTTCATTGGGGCAACACGAAACATCCCAAGGTGACGCTGGTCGGCAAGGGCATCTGCTTCGATACCGGCGGTCTCGACATCAAGCCGTCGTCCGCGATGGCGCTGATGAAAAAGGACATGGGCGGCGCGGCGAGCGTAATCGCGCTGGGCGCGATGATCATGGCCGCCAGGCTGCCGGTGCGGCTTCGGATCCTCGTGCCAACCGCCGACAACAACATCTCCGGCAACGCGTTCCGGCCGGGCGACATCATCAGGAGCCGCGCGGGGCTTACAGTCGAGATTGGCAACACGGACGCGGAAGGCCGCCTCGTTCTGGCCGACGCGCTGTCCTACGCCGACGAGGACGGCCCGGATCTGATCGTCGACATGGCCACGCTGACCGGCGCGGCGCGCGTGGCGCTCGGCCCCGATCTGCCGCCGTTCTATACGGACGACAGTGCTCTCGCGCACAGCATCTACAAGGCGGGCGCGCATGTCGGCGATCCGTTGTGGCGGCTGCCGTTCTGGATGCCATACGACCGCGACCTCAAGAGCAAGGTCGCCGATGTGAACCACATTTCAAACAGCCCGTTCGCCGGATCGATCACGGCGGCGCTGTTCCTGAAGCGCTTCGTGAAGAACGCGAAACGTTATGTGCATCTCGATATTTTCGGCTGGACGCCGCGCGCACTGCCCGGCAAGCCCATGGGTGGTGAGCCGCAAGGCGCACGTGCCATGTTCGAGGTGATCCGCAACGAATATGGGAGAGGCGCATGACACAGCTCGATCCTCGCCTTAACGCCTACCGGGAAGATCTCGCCGCCGCTTCGCTGCAAGACCGCGTGCGCGCGCAACGCTATGTTCAGGGCGAAGTGCGCCAGGTCGCCGCGCCGTCCGCGCCTGTCCGCGTCGCGCCCAAATTCGATGCCGAACAGGCTACCGAGGCGTTGTCTGGCGAACTCGTCACGCTTTATGAGGTTCGTGACGGCTTCGGCTGGGTGCAGCTTCAGGAAGACGGCTATGTCGGCTACATGCCGCTCGACGCGCTGTCCTCGCTGGTCGAGGACAACACGCACCGCGTAAGCGCGCGCCTCACCTATCTCTATCCCGTGCCGGACATGAAGCGTCCGCCCATCACGAAGCTCAGCTTTTCGGCGACGGTGCTGCCCATCAGCCGCGCGGATGGCCGCTTCCTTGAACTGTCGCGCGGCGGCTTCATATTCGCCGATCATCTGGTTGGCATCCGCGAGCGCGCGCGAGACTTCGTCCGGGTGGCTGAGCGCATGGTCGGCGTGCCCTATCTTTGGGGCGGCAAGACATCGCTCGGGATCGACTGTTCTGGCCTCGTGCAGGTTTCGTTGCAGGCGGCGGGCGTGCCCTCGCTTCGCGACACCGACATGCAAATGGCGAATGCAGGCGAGGCGCTGGACCCTGCCAATCTCGACGCCATCCAGCGCGGCGACCTGATCTTCTGGAAAGGCCACGTCGCCATCGCGCAGTCGCCGGACTGGATGATCCACGCGAGCGGCCATCACATGGAAGTCGTCGTGGAGCAGATACGGCGCGCCGTGGAACGCTACGCCGAAGCGGGCAGCCCGGTTCTTGCGATCATCCGTCCGAACCTTGAGCCGAAGGCGATGCCTGAGCCGCAGGATGCGGCGTCCGAACCTGTCGGGCCAAAGCCTCCGGCGCGGGCACAATCCGCGCCTGCTGCGCAACAGCGTGAAGCGCCGCAAAACATCCCGGCCACGGCGCCGACCGCTGCCCCGGCGGGTGCGGCCCCGGCCTGGCCATCGCCAGCACAAGGGGAACGCCCCGCCACGGCGCCTTCACCGGCCAGAAGCGAGAGGCAACGCGCGGCGCTGACGCAGGCGGTTGCCCCACAGGCAGCGCCGCAGAAGGCGGAATCGCACGCCGCCCCGGCTCAGTCCCAGCTCGAAGCAGCCGCCAAGCGCGCGGCGCAAGAACTTGCCCGTCGTTCCACGGCTGAAAATGGCGCGCAGCAGCAGGGATCAGCCCAGCGCGGACCTGCGCCCGAAGCCCAGAAGGACGGTGCGTAGGAGCGTTATCGCTTCTCCTCGGAAAACGCGAAATCGCTCAGCAGTGTCATACCGTAAATAGGAGGCCGCAGACCATCGGCCTGCCTCAAATCGGACCCGATCGACGCAGGCCCATCCCGCGCTTCTATCGACGCAAATTCACGGACGCAAACCGGTTTCCGGTCGCGCGCGCAGGCCACTCGCCGTTGGTCAGAACACCGGGAACGGGAAATATTTCGCGTTGATCTTCGCGTAGGTGCCGTCTTTCACGATGCCGTCGATGGCGTCGTCGAATCGCTTCAACAGCGCGACGTCGCCCTTCCGCAGCGCGATCCCCATGCCGGAGCCGAAATAAGCCTCGTCTGACAGTTCCGTCGGCGCAATTTCGCAGCACTGACCTTCGGGCGACTTCAGCCAGTCATAAACGGCCAGCTTGTCGAACAGCACGTAATCCACACGCCCGGCTGAAAGGTCGCGATAAGCATCGGCCACGGTGTTGTAGAGCCGCACGATGGAGCGATGATATTTGTCTTCCAGGAAGGCGGAATGGTTCGTTGCCGTCTGCACGCCGACGGGCTTGCCGATCAGCGCTTTCGGCGACACGTCTTTCGCGTCGAAGCCCTTGCGCACGACGAAAACACTCGGCGAGCGGTAATAGGGCTTGGTGAAGGCCACCACATTCTTGCGGTCTTCGGTGATGTTGAGCGATGCGACGATGGCGTCGTATTTTTTCGCAAGCAGCGCCGGAACGATGCCATCCCAATCCTGAGCAGCAATCTCGCAGTCGGCCTGCATCTTCGCGCACAGCGCTCGCGCGATATCCACGTCGAAGCCCGCCACTTCTCCACTCGCATCGATGCTGCTGAAAGGCGGGTTCGTACCTTCGGTCGCGATGCGGATTTTCGTTTGAGCCGAAACGGAAAGCGGAACAAGGCAGGCGAGACAGGCAAGCGCAAGAAAGCGCATGAAGCGAGCTTTGACCATGGGTTCGCCGGACGGTTAGGGTTCTTTGTCTTCTAACGTAGGCAGCGGAGTTTCACGCGTAAAGCCGCCTGCCCGGAAAGCTTCGAGAAATTGAACGAGGCGCGGGCTTCGCGGCGCGGCAAACAGGTGTACCGACGGGCCTTCTTCTTCGATGCGGCCATCCGCGAGAAACAGCGTTCGAGACGACACGTCGCGGGCGAACGCCATTTCATGGGTCACGATGACGAGCGTGCGGCCCTCGTCCGCAAGCCGCCGGATCACGGCGAGCACCTCGCCCACGAGTTCGGGATCGAGTGCGGATGTCGGTTCGTCGAACAGGATCACGTCGGGATGGACGGCGAGCGCGCGGGCGATGGCGGCGCGCTGCTGCTGTCCGCCGGACAATTCCGCCGGATAGGCGTCGGCGCGATGCCCGAGGCCCACCTTCTTCAAGAGCGCGTGCGCTTCCTCCACGGCCTCGGCGCGCGGGCGGCCATGCACATGCACAGGCGCTTCGATCACGTTGCCGAGCACGGTCATGTGATGCCAGAGGTTGAAGCCCTGGAACACCATCGCGACGCGGCGGCGGAGCCGCTCCACCTGCCGCGCGTCGGGCTTCCTGCCAGGCTCGATGCGCACATGCTCGCCGCCCGCGACGATTTCGCCCGCGTCCGGCGTCTCCAGCAAATTGAGGCAGCGAAGAAACGTGCTCTTGCCGGAGCCGGACGAGCCGATGATCGAAATCACCTCGCCCTTTTCGGCGGCGAGCGAAACACCCTTCAGCACCTGAACGGCGCCGAACTTCTTTTCGATGCCTCGCGCTTCGAGTGCGATCATGCGAGCCGCCCTTAAGCCGAATTGTCCAGGCTGATCATCCCCGTCTCACCGTCATAGGCAAGCACTTCCGCGTAACGCGCCCAGTTGATGACGGTGTGAAGCGTGCGTTCGGCATCGTCCTCCGGCATGTTGTCTTCAAGTTCGTCCTGAAAACGGATGATCGAGGCGCGGCGGCTCGATCGCTCTTCGAGGATGCGACGGATATGGGCCACGAGCGGGACATAGGCGAGAAGATGCTGCGCGAACTGCGCCTTGCGTTCGTCGACGCCCGCATCGACGAAGCGGCGACCCGCGTCGCTGATCTTGAGGTCGCCTTCCGCGAGTTCGGCGAAGCGCAGGAGTTGCAGCGTTTCGGCGGCGGGGAAAAGCTCGTCCACCTCCATTTGCGCGCGTTCGGCCAGCGGCGGCAGGTCAGCGCGGCCATCGAACGGCGGCTCGGCCAGCGTTTCGAGCAGGCCCGCCAGCGTGTTCGTGGATACGTCCGGCAGGCTCATGTTGATGCCGGTGCCGGGGAACACGCCCTCGCCACGCGCGGGCGCGGCCGTGGGCTTCGCGGTCATGCGCGCGTAGATGTCGTCCACCATGGCGCGGAAGGCCGGATCGACGCGGTTTCGCGGCTGCGGCAGGTTCACCTTGATTTCGGCGATGACGCGACCCGGGTTCGACGAGAACACAAGGATGCGGTCGCTCATCAGCACGGCTTCCTCGATGTTGTGCGTGACGAGCAGGATCGACTGGATCGGCATGCGCCCTTCCATCCAGAGGTCGAGCAAGTCGGTGCGGAGCGTTTCCGCCGTCAGCACGTCGAGCGCGGAGAACGGCTCGTCCATCAACAGCACCTTGGGATCGACGACAAGCGCGCGCGCAAGGCCGACGCGCTGGCGCATGCCGCCGGAAAGCTCTTTCGGATAGGCGTTCTCGAAGCCGTCGAGGCCGATCAGGTCGATCGCGGCCAGCGCGCGCTTCCTGCGCTCCTCCGCCCTGACGCCCTGTGCTTCGAGGCCGATTTCCACGTTTTCCTGCACGGTGAGCCATGGAAACAGCGCGAAGCTCTGGAAGACCATGGCAAGGCCATCGGCGGGGCCGTCCACGCGCTGGCTTTCGACCACAACCTCGCCATCGCTCGGCTGAAGCAGCCCGGAGATGATGCGAAGCAGTGTCGATTTGCCGGACCCGGAACGGCCCAGCAGTGCGACGATCTCGCCGTTGTAAAGCGAGAGGCTTACATCATCCAGCACGACGAGGTTGCTGCTCGTGCCGCGCTTGTAAAAATGGCGGACTTCTTTCACAGCGACGAGCGGCGTGCGGCCGTTGCTGCGCGGCGTGACGACTCCCATGACCCTCTCCTGTTTCTAGCCCGCGATCCCTGGAGCCGAACGCTCCCGCGAAGATCGTCGTCGAAAATAGAATCGCAATCGATTTCAGATGCGTAGGCGGCGGTCGGCATAAGCGTACAGACGCCGCCACAAGACGCGGTTGAGCGTGACGACGAACACCGACATCACGCCGACACCCAGCACGACGCGGTGAAAATCGCCGGCGGCAGTCGCGTCCGCGATATAGGCGCCAAGGCCCCGCGCCTCCACCCTGGTATCGCCCCAGCTCACGGCCTCGGCCACGATGCTCGCGTTCCACGAACCGCCCGATGCAGTGAGCGCGCCCGTGACATAGTACGGCAGAATGGCCGGGAGCATTACCTTGCGCCACCAGAGCCAGCCTCTCAGGCGATACAGCTCCGATGCCTCGCCGAGATCGCGCGGAAAAACGCTCGCGCCTGCGACGACGTTGAACAGGATGTACCACTGCGTGCCGAGGATGATGAGCGGCGAAAGCCAGATGTTGGGATCGAGCTTCCAGGCAACGATACCCATCACCACGAAGGGGAACAACACATTCGCCGGGAAGGCCGCGAGAAATTGCGCCAGCGGCTGGATGCGCTCGGCGAGCTTCGGCCGCAAGCCGATATAGACGCCGACCGGCACCCAGATGAGGCTCGCGATGGCAATCAGCACCATCACACGCACAAAGGTGATGCAGCCATCCGTCACCGCCTGAACGACGTCGGACCAGCCGAGCGTCGCGCGCACATAGCTGTAGATCGACCACGCCGCCCACACGACGACCGCAGCCAGCGCGATGTTGAACAGGATGTCGAGCGCCCGGGCCGCCGTCTTCCCGATCCGGGGCTCCGGAGCGTGGCGCGACAATGTGCTCACCCCGCCACCGAACAGGCTCGCGATCTTGCCCAGAAGGCCGTTCACGGCTTGAATCAGGCGCGTCCGGCGCAGCAGGTTCAGCACCCAGGATTCCGGCGGGTTCTGCGACGCGACGAGTTCGACGCGGAACTTGTCCGACCAGGCCACGATGGGACGGAAAAGAAGCTGATCGTACAACAGGATGACAACCGCCATCGCGCCGACAGCCCACGCCACCGCCCCGATGTCCTTGTGCTCGATGGCGAGCGCGATATAGGACCCGATGCCCGGCAGCGTGATGGTGGTGTCGCCGACCGAGATGGCTTCCGATGCCACGACGAAGAACCAGCCGCCGGACATGGACATCATCATGTTCCAGACGAGGCCGGGCGTCGCGAACGGAACTTCAAGCTTCCAGAAGCGCTGCCACGGCGTGAGGCGGAATTGCGCGGTCACTTCCTCCAGATCGCGCGGAACGGTCTTGAGCGACTGGTAGAACGAGAACGTCATGTTCCACGCCTGACTCGTGAAGATCGCGAAGATGGCTGCGAGTTCCGCGCCGAGCTGGCTGCCCGGAAACAGGTTCAGGAAGAAGATCACGGTGAAGGTGAGGAAGCCCAGCACCGGCACCGATTGCAGGATGTCGAGCGCGGGGATGATGACGCGCTCGGCCTTGCGGCTCTTGGCGGCAAGGGGAGCGACGATGAAAGTGAACAGGAGCGAGAAGCCGAGCGCCGCGAACATGCGAAGCGTCGTCAGCAGCGCATATTGCGGCAGGTTCGCGGGATCGAGCGAGACGGGGTTTGCCTCAAGCCCCGTCAGCGGCTGCTGCATGGTCTTCGCGCCGTGCGCCATCGCGACAAGCACGGCGCCAAGGGCGAGAAACACAACCACATCATAGCGGTTCGGCCACGCTTGGGCGACGGTAGCGGAAATATTGGCGATACGGCGGTTGCCGGCGAATTGGGGCATCGTCATCGCGCGCCTCGCTTCCGTGGTTGAGGCCGTCGGCTTCGGACTCGAAGCGACGCCCGTTCTTGCCATGCTTCGTTCGCTCCGCCCGACCGGGAGCCTGGAGGTGAGATGCTCGCGCGGAAAATGTCGCACGCTCGCGCAAAAAGTGTGTGAAGCCGCAGCTTTCCAGAAAAGGCGATGAATGCACCGGGCTTTTCTGTCAACTCCGAAAACGCGCAATCCGCAAGGGGGCGCGCGGCGACACGCGGAATAGCTGTCTTGTTACGGCCAGAATCTCATCGCCCTGTTGGCTGCCAAGGAGAACGCTATGCGTACCAACGAAAGCCTGGCGAGCCGGTTCGCCATCGTGATCGCGGCGGCGACGATATTTGGCTTCGCGGCGCAGGGGGCGTCTGCCGTGCCGCCCGCGGCGGCGACCTCGGCGACAGCTTTCGCGAATGGCGCGGCAGAGGACCTCGCGGATGCGGGCGCACCTCATCCCTTCCAATTCGACGGTTACGTCATCTTGGTTCGCCATCAAAGGCTCACGTCGGACAACAACGATGCCGCCGAGGAAGGCAGAAGCTTCGCCGCGCGCCTGAAGCACAAGCAGGGGAGGAATCTCGCCCGCAAGAAGCGGCGCTTCCGGCAGCAGCAGGCGTGGCTTGAGAAGCAGCGACGCGTGATGAGGCAGAAAAGGGCGGCGGCGCGAGCGCATCAATATGCTGCGGCCCGGCGCCATGCGGGGAAGCGCAGCGGAAAAAAGCTCCGCAGGCTCCGCCCGCTTAAATAGGCCGCGTCCTGAAAAGTGTGCAGGGTTTTCCGATAGGACGCGAGCGCGCCTTAGGCTTAGTCAAAAGCGGAGACGCCCTGGAGACGCGGCCTTGCGGTCATTCCTATCGGCGGCGCCCCGCAAATACCGACCGAGAGGCGCGTGTGGGGCAGGCCGTTTCAGCCGTCGGCAGGCGCCTACTTTCCGTCGCAAGGAAAGCCGGAACGCAGCGCCGCCATCGCGACCGTGGTGAAAGGTTCAGTCTGACGATCCGGATGCAAGCGGGCGTAGCGGTCGAAAATCTGAATGAGGTGCAGGAGCGATACACCCTCGGGCACGCACACGCGCAGAAGCGGATCGTGGTCCGTTTCCAGCCGCGTTATGAGGAGTTGCTGAACGGTAAGGAACGCGCCCCAGCAATTCCCCGTCGCGAAGGTGTCTTCAAGTTCGAGTTCGTCTGGATTGACGCCCGGTTTCGCAAGCCGAAGGATCGGCTTGCAGTCCGCCAGCATGTCGGCGGCGGTGTAGCCGTCATCCGCCTGGACCGCGCCAGCCATCGCGAGCCCAAATATCGCCAGCACGGCGGCTGCCCACCGTCTTACAACCCGACTCATGATATCCCCCGCCGCCACAGCGCCAGTCAGGGGCCCCCTTCGCCCATGTTGGCGCGCTTGTCAATCCGAAGAGCGTGTTTGTCACCCATGCAATGGTCGAACCGGTTCGGATCGAGGAAAACGGTCCGCCGCGTTCTTCGCTGAGGCCACTCTCACGCTCGCTCGATACGATCAGGTGCATTGCATCGGATCGCAAAAAAGGACTGCCCTTACCAACGCGCCTCAATGCGCGGCCAGGCTCTCGCCGACCTCGCCGCCCGACGCGGCATCCGCTGGCTCCGGCTCCGCCCCGACATCCTCGCGGCGCAGGCGAACGACGGTCACGGTGCAGCCCGCTTCGGACGCTACCTTCGCGGACACGCTCCCGAGCAGCGAGCGCCGAAGCGAATTCCGCCGCGCGCCGAGAAGGATCTGATCCACCTTGTTCTGTTCGGCGTAATGGAGAATGGCGGAAGCGGGGTCGGTCGCTTCCAGCACGTGAAAGGTGATCTGCCCTTCCTTCAGCTTCAGCGGCTGCGCCCAGTCCTGCAACTGCACGAGACGGTTAACGTGCTTGTTGTGGCCCTCTTCGTCGAGCGTGGTGTCGCGGGTGGCGATGTAGCTCGTCTTCAGCACGTTCAGGCACGCGAGCCGCGCCGATGGAAGCTGCGCGAGCGCCCTCTCGGCAGCTTCGCGAACGGCCTCGTTCGTTTCCTTCGAGGCTTCCGACAGGTCGACCGCCACGGCGACGATGGGCGCGGCGGCCAGCCGCTTGTAAACCGGTTGCGGCGCGGCCTTGCGCTCCGGCGGGTTGAACCGCCGCTTTACGCGCGTCAGAAACGAATCCGTGGCCGTCCGCTCCGCGCGCGCGGTCAGCCGGATCTGGTCGTAATGCGAGAGTTCGAAAGCGAGTTGCGCGGCGGTCGGATAGCGCCATGCCGGTTCCACTTCGAGGCAGCGAAGCACGATTTCCTGCAACCAAAGCGGATAATCCTTGCGCAGGGCGCGCGGCGGCTTCGGATCGCGCCACAGGCGCTTCTTCATGGTGCTGAGGCGCTCGCTCTCGCCGAAGGGGCGCACGCCCGTCGAGAAGAAATAGAGGAGCACGCCAAGCGCGAACTGGTCGCTGCGCGGGTCGGTCCGAACGCCGAGAAGCTGCTCCGGCGCCATATAGGGCGCGGTGCCGTATGGAAGGCGGAATTCCTCCTGCATCAAATCCGGCAATTGCTGGTGATGCGACAGGCCGAAATCGAGCAGCACCGCCTCGCCCGACTCGCGGAAGAGGATGTTGCTCGGCTTGATGTCGAGATGGATGACGTGCTGGCGATGCAGATCGTCGAGCGCGGTTGCGATCTTCCACCCGATGTCAGCGACTTCTTCATAGGGCAGCGGCAGTTCGGAGAGGCGGGGCAGGAGCGATTTGCCCGGCAGCCGCTCCATCACGATGAACGGGTGCAGCGAGAAATCCCCCGCTGCGATGAAGCGCGGCACATGCGGGCCGGACAGGCGCGGCATGATCATCTGCTCCATCTCGAAGGAGACGATCGCCGCAGGGTCTTGTCCCTCGCCGAGCACCGGCACCTTCATCAGCATCGGCACGTCGATGCCGGGCTTCGTGACGCTCCACAGGCGTGCCATGCCGCCCTTGTGGATCAGCTCTTCGAGCACGAAGCCATCGAGCACGTCTCCGCGTTGAAGCGTCGGCTTAGCCATGGCGCGTCACCGACCGATGAAGAGACGTTCGGCGAAGAAATCGGGCAGGCGTGCGGCGCGGATCGCAGCGGCGGCGGCCTCGATGTCGTAGGGCACGCGGATGTAGACGATTTCCTTCTTTTCAGTATCGAACAGGCCGTAGCAGGCGCGCGGATTGCCGTCGCGCGGCTGGCCGACGCTGCCCAGCACGCAAAGCCATCGGCGAAGGCCGTGGAGCGGCACGGCCACTTCCGTCACCGGGCTGAACGCCGTCATCTTCGCCGCCGCCGTGGTGGAGAAGATCGCGGGCTTGTGCGTATGACCGCAGAACGTGATCGGCGCCTGGGTGGAGCGGAGGCTGCGCGCGGCTTCTTCGACGGTGAGAACGTAAATCCACTTCGACGGTTGGCTCGCATCGGCGTGGACGTAAAGGCGACCCTCGTCGGATCGCTCCATCGGCAGTTCCGCGAGCCAGCGGCGTTCCACCTGCCCAAGCTTACCCCGCGTCCAGTCGATGGCGGCCTGCGCCTCCGGGTTCATCCGCGGCGAGGGTTCGGTGATCGCGGCATCGTGATTGCCAAGAACGGCAATCGCGCCGCCCGCGACAAGTTCCATCGCCTTGTCGACGCACCAGACGGGATCGGCACCGTAGCCCACGAAATCGCCAAGCAACACATGGCGTTCAGCGCCCCGCGCCTTCGCATCATCGAGGCACGCCGCAAACGCCTGCCGGTTCGCGTGGATGTCGGCCAGAAGCGCGATAAGCATTGGCTCTCCCAAAGGGTTCGTTTCTGGATACCCTACAAAACTTTACGGGGGCCTGTCTGTTCGATTTTCGTTTGGGGGAAGCCTGTTTGCGCGATTTCGTTCCGCTTCGCCGAAGCCGGTGCGCGATTGTCGAGACGCCAGTCAAGGGCGGCTTTTCCGAGAGCCGATGAACCCTGGTGGAGCGAATTTGACATTTGAGTTCCGGTGGCTGCAAGCCCTCGCTCAAATGTCAAATTCGCTCCACTCAAATCATGATGTTGCTAGTGGTCCTTTCGATTACGACATTTGCTCGCAAGCGTGCTGCAAACGGATGCAAATGTCGGAATCGGACCACTAGCGGTTCCCGCGTCGCTTGGGACGGGCCTGCGGCTGCTGAGCAGGCGGCTCCTCGGGCGGCGTTGCTACCGACGCGACCAGCGGCTCGACGGGCTGCAATTCGCAGCGCGCCTGTTGCAGTGCGCGGATGGTCTGGGCTCGAAAGCTTTCGCCGCGAATCGGCGCCCGGATCGCGACGATCCCGGTCTCCGCTGGCGCGACGACGATGTTCTGATCGTCGCCTTCCGAAGTTTTTTCCGTGCTTGCCTCATCCGAAAGGCGATCCCGCCTGATCAGCAGCAGGCGAACTTCCGGTCTTTTCGAATCGGCGCCCGCGACGAGATAGAAATTTTCGCCCGAGCGCGTCGAGACGGCCAGCGTCCAGGCCGGTTCGGACAGAGGCGCGCGGACGATCACATTGCGGTCGGCCAGATCGTAGAGGCAATAGGCCGTCACGACGTCCGGCGACGAGAAAGGAAGCGTCGGGGCGGACTTGCCGTCCGGCACGACGATGGCGTTATGCGGCATCGTGGCGGCAAGTCTCGACCAGGCGTCCCCTTCGGCGAAGGAGGATATGCCGAACACCGCGAGAATATGGATGATGCCGCCGGCAACGATCCCGCCCAGCACCCAGGGCCAATTTCCCATCACCAGCCCCCCGCCATCAGGAGCACTCCACAAGCGAGATCGTGGGCAGCACACGCCTGGCCGCGCTCAGCAGCGCATCGGGAGCGAGGGGGCGGAGGATAGTCAGGCGCAGCGCCACCCGCTCTCCCCGCTCCGAAGGAAGCCAGTTGCCGGGCTGGACGTCGGGCGAGAGGCGCACGGTGAATGCGCCGTCCGGGGCTGCGAGGATGTTCGCGCTCGAAAAGCTGGACCGGCCGGTCTTGTTCGGCATGGTTTCCCCATTCTTGCGGAACGCGGCGATATTCCACCAGAGCGCGGGGATCGCATAGCCCTTCACTTCGTAGGTGCAATCGCCTGTGAGCCGCGATCCCGCGCTGTCTCGCGTGGCCGTGAAGCTCATCGCGCTCGCGGACGTGATCGGGAGCGAGCCTTCCCGCGCCGAATGGGCGATGGTGTAAGGGTCCGCCTCGGCCGTGCCTTCCCGAAGCCAGAATGTCCAGGGGCCGTGCCTCACGGTCGTGGCGAAGAAGCCGCCGCTTACGGCGCGCCACGTCGTGCCCAACCCGAGGATCAGGGCGATGCTCGCAAACAGCAAGAACCGGGTTAGGAAAGGCATGGGTGCTAAACCTGACGGGGCAGCTTAACCGGACGGTGCGGAAGGCGGCGATGCGACTGTTATTGCGTCCTCACGGGGGGGTTGTCCAGAGTGGCGTCCTTCTGCGGGTCGGCAACCTGCAGTTTTGGCGCTTCCTTCAGAAGCTTCGACAGCGAGGAGAGCATCTTTCGCGTCTTGGCGGGCATGCGCTTCGACGCGTCGGCGCCACCGCCGAAGCCCGGTTCGTCGCGTCTGATTTCCGAAAGCCGCTGCCGTTCCTCGACCTGCCGCGGATGCAGCGGGAGGCCCGGTATCTGCGGAATATCCATGCTTGAATGCGCCGCAGCCATGTATTGATGCCAGACAGGCGCTGAGAGATGACCGCCCGTGGTGCCCGCCGCCATTTCACTGAAATCGTCATTGCCGAACCAGACGCCCGTCACATACTGGCCGGTGAAGCCCACGAACCAGACGTCGCGCGGGCCGGAACTCGTGCCCGTCTTGCCGACCGCCGTGGTGAAATCGAGCCGCGCGGCGGCGCCCGAGCCTTCGGTCACCACCTTTTCCAGCATGGTGTTCAGCGTTTCGATATCCTCGCGCTTGAAGATCTGCGCCGGGGCGGGTTCGTCCCGCTCGCGGGAATAAACGACCTCGTCCTTCGTGTTGCGCAGTTCCACGATGCCGTAGGGCCGAATCGCCTTGCCGCCGCTTGCGAAAACGGCGAAGCCCGCGGTGTGATCGATCGGCGCGACGCCGGAGTCTCCCAGCGCCATGGAGCAGGTCTTTCGCACCGACGTCAGGCCGATCTTGTGTACGTTCTCAAGCAGCTTGTCGCGACCGACATCGAGCGAAAGCCGCACGGCGATGGTGTTGATCGACTTCGCCATCGCCTCGTAAAGCGTCATGGCGCGGCCGCTCACGCCGCCGCCGTAGTTCGACGGAGACCAGTTTCCGCATGTCGGCGCAACGTCCGGGTAAACCTTGTTGGGCCGGATGCCGGATTCGATGGCTGTCAGATAGACATACGGCTTGAAGGACGAACCGGGCTGCCGCTGTCCCCTCGTGGCGCGGTTGAACTGGCTGTCGCCATAATCCCGGCCGCCGACGATCACCCGCACGGCGCCGTCGGTGTCCATGGAGACGAGCGAGGCCTGCGTCGCGCGCGCATATTTCGCCTCGCGCTCGAAGGCGTTGTCGATCACCTGCTCGGCAAGCTTCTGGAGCGGCACGTCAACCGTGGTGCGCGCAGTCAAAACGTATTCGCCCTTGCCTCGCATGAGGCGCTGCACTTCCTCGAAGGCCCAGTCGAGGAAATAGTTCGGGACGTACACTTCCTGCCGGTCGACGATCTTCGCGGCATTGAGGCGCGCGGCGTGAACCTGTCCCTCGGTCATGAAGCCCGCATCGACGAGGTTCGACAGCACCTGATTGGTGCGCGCGCGCGAATCGACCGGGTTCGAATGCGGCGCGTATTTCGTCGGCGCCTTGAACAGGCCCGCGAGCACCGCAGCTTCCGCGAGGTTGATGTCGCGCACAGACTTGCCGAAGTAGAACTGTGACGCCGCCTCCACACCGAAGGTGCCGCCGCCAAGATAGGCGCGGTCGAGATAAAGCTTCAGGATTTCCTTCTTCGTCAGGTGCGCTTCCAGCCACAGAGCGAGATACACCTCGCGGATCTTGCGCTGAATGGACCGCTCCGACGATAGGAACAGGTTTTTCGCAAGCTGCTGCGTCAGCGAACTGCCACCTTGCACGACGGTGTCGGAACGCGCGTTCTGCACGAGTGCGCGTCCCGTGCCGATGATGTCGATGCCGAAATGATCGAAGAAACGGCGGTCTTCCGTCGCCATCGTCGCCTTGACGAGGACGTCGGGAATTTCCTCAAGCGGTACGGCATCGGAAAACTGGATGCCGCGCTTGCCGATCTCGTTGCCGTAGCGGTCGAGAAAGGTGACGGAAAATTCGCTGCCTGTGCGCCAATTGGGGTTTTTCGTGAGTTCGATCGCTGGCAGCTCGAACATGAGCACTACGGCGAGGCCCGCCGTGCCAAGCGTCATCGCCTCCGAAACGAACTCCGTCGCCATGCGCCGCGAGCCCGTCACACGGAAGCGCTGGAAGAAATTGTTGTAGTTTGCCCACGAGTCTTTAAATCTCGCATACAGGCCGTAGAGCGAGGAATCGATCCAGGAATCGAGCGCAAGCCAGTTGATTGTCCGGCTGCGCCTGTTCGGTTTGGTAATCCAGTCCCGCACGTGTCTTCACAGCTTCCCGTTGTCTTCCATCCGGCCGGTACTATGCCAAGAAACGAGTCTGCAAAACAGTTAAAATGGCAAGGCTCAATTGCCGGTACGGCCACTAAATCGGACAAGGCTGGGGACGAAGCGCCCTTCTGGAAGACGAAGACGCTTGAAGATATGTCGACCGAGGAGTGGGAGTCACTCTGCGACGGTTGCGGCCAGTGCTGCCTGATCAAGCTCGAAGACGAAGACACGGGCCAGATCGCCGTCACGCGCCTCGCCTGCAAGCTCCTCGACCTCGGAACCTGCCAGTGCTCGAACTATCCCGCGCGGCAGGATCATGTTCACGATTGCGTCAAGCTGACGCCCGAAGATGTACGCCGAATCGCCTGGCTTCCCGAAACCTGCGCCTACCGCCTTGCCTCGGAGGGAAAGGACCTCGGCTGGTGGCACCCTCTTGTATCAGGCACACGAGACACCGTATTCGAGGCGGGGATTGCGATAAGAGGCTCCGCCATCAGCGAAAAAAAGGTGCGCGTCGAGCGCTACCCCGCTCATATCGTCGGCTGGCTCAAGCCCTGATCCCCCGCCGGCACGCCTGCCTGCCGCATTCTTTCGACAAGCCCTAAAATGGCTTCAAAACGATAGCACGGTTGCGGGCGCTTCGAAGGGTGCCTCCTTCGAAGCCTTGGCCGACGGTGCTCTGGCTGTCCGGCGGTCAAAGGCATTGCGTTCCTTCCGAACTGAAGTTTTTATTAAAATCGGAAAAAATGGCGGACAGTCGCGGAGTGGCCGCGCGGTTCGCGCGAGATTACGGCATGACATTTGCGCAAGGCGGCTACATTTCTCTGGAAGCAGATTTTGGCGGAACCGGCGTTTTCGTGCCGGTCGGGCACCTGCTGCAGCCGAAGCTTGTCTTGACCTCGGCCGTGAAGGATCTGCTTCGGGAGCGCAAGCTGGAGGAACGGCAAGTTGTTCTCCTTCATGCCGTCGCCACGCGTATCTCGGGCGAATGTGCCATCGCGAACGAAGCCGTATTGAAAAGCCTGAAGGAAGTGCGGGCTTCCTCTCTGGTGCTTGAGTGGCGCGTCGCTTTTCCCGGACTGGGCGCGGTCCGCGCTCTTTTCGCGCTTACGGTGCTGGAAGAAGCCACCGGCGTGGAGAACTTTCGCGTGGCTTTGCACCTCGCCGGCCGCCCGCTGCTTGAGCCTTTATGTTGCGAAAATAAATGCTAAACTCCCGCCTGATCTCCAGCAAGGATCATCGGTTCATCGTGTGTTCAGCATCAGGAGTCTATCTCTGGCCTCGAACCGCACATGAAATACATGCTCGCTGCCCTCGTGATTTCGACCGCAGCCGGCGGACATCTTTCCGCTTCGGCGAGCGAAGCCACGTGCTCCGCAAGCTGGACCAGAGGAAATTACAAAACTTACCAGCAGATCCAGGACGAGTTGAAGGATCGCCTCAGAAACGCGAAAATTCTGAAACTGTCGCTTTGCGCCTCGGCCTCGGAACCCTATTTTCAGGCGACGATCCTCAACGAGTCCGGCAAGGTGGTGATCGTGAAGCTTGCCGCGCGCTGAAAAGCATGGCGGCGAAGGGTGCTTCTGGGCCGTTGACGACGGCATTCGACATAAAAAAGTGTCTGGATCGGACCGCTGGGTAACGGATGCGTATTCTCGTGCTCGAAGACGATGTGGATTTGAGCCGCCAGCTCGTCGCGGCGATGACGGAAGCAGGCTATGCGGCCGACGCGGCCTTCGATGGCGAGGAAGGCGCCTGGCTCGGCGAGACGGAGCCTTACGACGCAATCATCCTCGATCTGGGCCTTCCAAAGCTCGACGGGCTTTCCGTCCTCGAACGCTGGCGCAAGGCGAACGTCAAGACGCCTGTGCTCATCCTTACCGCGCGCGACCGGTGGAGCGAGAAGGTCGCCGGCATCAACGCGGGCGCGGATGATTATGTCGCCAAGCCGTTCCAGATGGAGGAGGTGATTGCCCGCATCCGCGCCCTGCTGCGCCGGAGTGCCGGCGTCGCCAAGGCCGAACTCGACTGCGGCGAGTTGCGGCTCGACACTCGCACCGCGCGCGTAACCTACAGGGGAACCGCGGTAAAGCTGACCGGTCTCGAATTCCGGCTTCTTTCCTATCTGATGCATCATCAGGCGCGCGTCGTCTCACGGACCGAACTCGTCGACCACCTTTACCAGCAGGATTTCGAGCGCGACTCGAACACCATCGAGGTCTTCATCGGCAGGCTGCGCCGCAAGATTCCCGCCGACGTCATCCACACGGTGCGCGGGCTTGGCTATTGCCTCTCGGCCGCCGCCGATCCCGAAGGGGGCGCGAAAAAAGGCTCATGAAGGGCAATTCGCTCGCACTGCGCCTTCTGATTTCGTCTGCGGCCTGGATCGTGACCATCCTTGCGATCACCGCCGCGATCCTGATCTCGCTGTGCGACAACATCCTCGAAGCCAGCTTCGACGCGCGCCTCAACCAATATCTCGAAAACATCATCGCGCGGACGGCGCCGCAGGGCACGCACGACATCCGCCGCCCCGACGATGACGGGGAGCCGCTGTTTTCCAAACCGCTGTCGGGCGCATATTGGCAAATCCGCCCGCAGGATCCCAACAGCGAGCCGATGTTCAAATCGGCCTCGCTCGTCGGCGAAACGTACAAGACGCCGAGTGAACTCGGAATCAAGCCCGACGAGCGGCAGCTGCGCCAGACTTACGCCGAGGGCCCGGAGGGGCAGCTTCTTCGCGTGCTGGAGCGGGATATCGATTTCGGGCAGGAGAACGAGAGCCGTATTTTCTCGATCTCCGTGGCGTTCGATACCGCAGACATCGATACGGAGGCGCGCTATCTCACAAACATCATCGTTCTGACGCTTGCGCTTCTCGGCGGCGGATTGCTGCTGGCAACGTTCTTTCAGGTGCGGTTCGGGCTCAGCCCCTTGCAGGACATGGGGCGGCAGCTTGCCGCCATCCGCGCGGGCGAGGAAACGAAGCTGACGGGCACACCACCGGCTGAAATCCAGCCCCTTCAGGAGGAGCTGAACGCGCTCATCGAGGCAAACCAGAACGTCGTGGAGCGCGCGCGGACGCATGTGGGCAACCTCGCGCATGCGCTCAAGACGCCGCTCAGCGTGATCATGAACGAGGCCGATTCGCAGGAGGGCGAGTTTGCGGGCAAGGTTTCGCGGCAGGCCACGATCATGCGCCAGCAGATTTCGCATTACCTCGACCGCGCGCGCATCGCGGCGCAGATCCGCCCTGCCGTGGGCGTCACGGACGTCGGCGCGGAATTGACCGCGATTTCCCGCGCGCTCAAGAAAATCTACGAAGCGCGCTCACTGACGCTCGAAGTGGAATGCCCCGGCGGCGTCCGCTTCTTCGGCGAGAAGCAGGATTTCGACGAGATGGCGGGCAATCTCATGGATAACGCCTGCAAATGGGCGCGATCGAGCGTCGTGGTGAGGGTCGAGCAGCCAGCGGTCGCGCGTGGCGAACGTACCTTCCGCCTGATCATCGAAGACGATGGGCCGGGTTTGCCGGAGTCCTTCCGGCAGAGTGCCGTCAAGCGCGGACAGCGGCTCGACGAAAGCGTTCCCGGCTCGGGGCTCGGCCTTTCCATCGTCGCGGATCTGTCTCACCTCTATCGTGGGTCGCTCAGCCTCGAAGAAGCTGCGGGGGGGGGCCTTCGCGCGTGCCTGATGCTGCCGGCGGCGTAATGGACGCAAAAATGCCCGATTGCCCCGTAAACCCTTCCAAAAGGTTAACGGCTGGGAGGGGCAGCGATTCGGGCTGCTTCGCAGGGGACAATGAAGAAACTCACACTTTTATTCGCTTCGCTCGCGCTGGCAGTCGTGTCGACGGGGTGCGCCACCAAGGAAGATACGGGCACGCTTCTCGGCGCGGGCACGGGCGCGCTCATCGGCAATCAGTTCGGCCATGGCGGCGGGCGCGTTGCGGCGACGGTCGGCGGCGCGCTGATCGGCGGCTTCATCGGCAATCGCATCGGCAAGTCGATGGACGACGAGGACCGCCGCCGCGCCTACGAAGCGCAGTATGCCGCTTTCAACAGCGGCCAGCGCACCGAATGGCGCAACCCGAACAACGGCCGTTACGGCTACGTGACGCCGCGCCGGGCCTACACCTACCAGAACTATCAGTGCCGCGAATTCGAGCAGACGATCTATATCGACGGACGCCCCGAAACGATGGTCGGCAAGGCGTGCCAGCAGCCCGACGGAACGTGGCGCGAGGCGTAGAGAACGCGTTCTGGTCGGATTGCATCGAATCCGATCGGGCAAGAGGCCCGTTACCAAGAGACAGACCGCTATCCGACATGTTTTTCAACCTGATCGGGTAGCGCTTTGATTCCGGCATATGCCGTTTGACTCCTCGCGGAGCAAAGCGATGCGCCTTGCAACGTCGTGCGGCCAATCGGACGCGGCACGACGCGGTGAATCTTGGCTGGTCCGCTCTGACGCAGGCCGATTCAGGTTTTACGATTGACGCGCGACAAGCAAAAAAGCGCGCTCTGATACTTCAATGCATACGGCCCGCAATTTTACATCAGGACCGCACGGCTTAATTCATGCGACAATCAGAACGCGTACCTTTGGATGAAGTTTGCCAGCGCGGCCGCACCCTCGGCATTCGGGTGAATTTCGTCTTTGTAAAAGCGAAGATTCCACGCGGACGCGTCGCCCTTGTAGATCTCGACAAGGTCTACAATCTTTATTTTTCTGGAGAATCTCTCTTCTGAACCAGTCAGTTTCTCTCGAAACGACTCCCCCGACTTGAACTCATCGGTAGTCGGATACAAGACGATCGAAACATCGGTATCTTTGTAATCATCAAGGAACTTGTTAACCTCCTCGACGAGATCGGGGTCTTTGACGACCAGCTCCCTCGGTGTCGATGCTTCACAATCCGGAAGTGCGTATTTTCTGACAGCAAAATATAAATGCGAAACGGGTGAGGATGTTGGATGCGTGCTATTGCACCTCCAGGAGGAGGGAGCGTCAAAATCAGCACTGTTCAAGACGAAGATGATTTTCTTCGGACTTCCTATGAATTTTTTCGCTGCAATGAAATAGGCCAACTCGTTTTTAAAACTCCAGCTCCCGTCCGCGATAGCAAAAACATCGAAAGGTGAGACAGCGTCCAGTCTCTCGCCCACACGCTCGGACTGAGCCAAGGGATTACCGCCAAAGACGACACTGTCTCCGGCAACGATGATGGCCTCTCTTTCTCCGGGATAAGTTTTCCGGCTTATCATCGATAGATTGTTGATCGTCCAGTCATTCAACAAAAACCGTCCACTCTGGTTCGCCAATGGAATATATCCGGTGGTCGGATTTGCGCTCCTGATCGGCACGTCAGCCAAGCCAGCAATTCTGACGGATGCTTCAGCGGCCACAACAACAAGAAGCAATGCAACTATAGCAGCTTTGATGTATTTCATTTCAAGCTCCAGCAAATTCTCATGCGTTAAAATGCAAGCTATTCCGACGAAGGCGAATGCAATTCATTTACATAATATTTACAACAAACGTCCCTCTGTCAGGGAAAAGGAACGCATTTACGCCCCGGCTTCAAGTGCGGGCTCCGCGGAGGAATGCGCCGCCTCGTTCGCCACGGCGGGCGCCCCCGGCAAGCCCCTTGACGCTCCTTCGCGCAGAGACACGATGCGGCGGCGGACGAACTCCACATTGTCGCGCAGCGTGTAAAGGTCCGCCGAAAGGTGGGTGGGCACCGAAATACGCCACACCGCCTCTTCGACGCGGTCGAGGTCGCGTTCCTTCTGGGAGATGAATTCCGCGGACGCCTTCTTGTGCGTGAGGTTCTTCTCGATCCGCTTCAACTCGCGATACCAGTGCAAGATGCGCTGCCTCATCCGCCAGTTGTAGAGAAGCGGCACGATGCGGGCGAGCGGGATCACCACGCCGATCATCGGCAGGATCAGGATCGCCGCGCGGTCGATAAGCGTGGCGAGCCAGAACGGCAGGATGCGCTGGAAGAAGGTCGGGCCGTTCTTGTAGACGCGCGTGGCGTCGTCGATCATCGGGAATTCGGGATCGTCGGTGAGGCTTTCCGGCCCGAGCGCGAACAGCTTCGACTCGCCCGACGGCTTGAGCGTGGGCTGGCTCTGCACCTTCAGCACGGCTTGAGCGAGGATCGCGAGCAGCGCCGGATGCAGATCGTCGCTCACGAGCAGCATCGCCTTCGTCGAGACGAGCACGGTGTCGACCGGCGGAATGTTCTGCGCGAAATCGATGACGCCCCTGCGCATCGTGACCTGCGTCAGGTAAGGGTAGCGCTGGATGAGCGCATCCGCCTGCGCCATGCTCATCAGCCTGGTGCCGTCCTGATGCAGCAGGCGTTCCACCGTCCTCGCTTCGGGGCCGAGTACCAGAAAGCCTGCATCCGCGTCGCCTTTCGCAAAGGTTTCGACATAGTCCGGAAGCTGCGAGGCGATCAGCGTCGAATTCTCGGGTGTAACGCCGTTCGCGTCGAGTAGCCGCTTCGCGAGAACCTCCGTGCCGCTGCCTTTGGGGCCGGTCAGGATGCGCTTGCCCTTGAGGTCGGTGATGTGCGTAAGCGTGGCCTCGCCGCGATAGAAGATCCACACGGGTTCGGTGATAAGCCGCCCCATGGAGAAAAGTGTCGGCGATTCGATGTGGTTCGTGAGGCCGCCCTGCACGATGCCGGCCTGAACGTCGCTTGCCCCATCGTTGAGCAGCCGCAGATTTTCGAGAGACCCCTGCGTCTCGCGCAGTTCGAGCTTGACGCCCTTCTTCTCGATTTCCTGCTTGAGACGGAGCGCGAGTTCGTTATACGGGCTGCCCTTGCTTGCGGCCGCCAGCACGAACGAGTCGGGCGGCGCGGGCTTGACGTAGCGCAACGTGAACCACACGGCGCCCACCGCCAGCGCCAGAGCCGGAATGAAGACGGCTAGATATTCCCAGGTGAAGAAGCGTCTCATGGTAGCGCTCCGGACGGGTTAGGCCGACCGTTCCGTCTTAGGGGCGCAAAAGGGTTAACGCAATCCTAAATGTCGCAGTCTGTATCCGCGCGCACGCGCTGCTTGCCGAAAAGCAACCTCTGGCGTTCAATCTGATAAAAATGTCAGCGGAGGAACGCATGGCCGATTACGAACCGCGAACCCGGCTTGAAACGCACGAGGTCACGAATATGCCGCCGCCCTTCGGGGGCGTGAACCTCTACGAGACGGATATCGCGCTGAAGGAAGCCGTGCGGCTTCAAGGCGGCGAGTGGGTGGACGGGCCGCTATCGGCGCTCGGCGCGGCGGCGGGGACCGACGAGGCTTTGCAGGCCGGAGAGGATGCGAACCGCTTTCCACCGGAGCTTCGCACCTTCAACCGGTTCGGGGGCCGCATCGACGAAGTGCGATTCCATCCCGCCTATCACCGATGCATGGCGCTCGCGATGGAGCACCGCATCCATTCCATCGGCTGGCGCGAGAAGCGGCCCGGCGCGCATGTCGCCCACGCGGCGGCTCTTGCCATCGGAAGCCAGGCGGAGGCGGGCACGATGTGCCCCATGAGCATGACATATGCCAGCGTGGCCGCCCTTCGGAAACAGCCGGACGTGGCGGCGGATTGGCTGCCGAAGATCGTCGACGGCCTCTACGATGCGCCGCTGCGCCCCATCGCCGAGAAGCGCGGCGTCACCATCGGCATGTTCATGACCGAGAAGCAGGGCGGCTCGGATGTGCGCTCGAACAGCACGCGCGCGGTGCCCATGGGCGCGGGTGGCCCCGGCGGCGAATATCTGCTGACCGGGCACAAATGGTTCTGCTCCGCGCCGATGTCCGACGCGTTCCTGACGCTCGCCTGGACGGATCGCGGCCTATCCTGCTTTCTCGCTCCACGCATCAAGCCGGACGGCGCGCGAAATCCCATGAACCTGATGCGGCTGAAGGAGAAGCTCGGCAACAGGTCGAACGCGTCGGCCGAATTCGAATACAAGGATACATTCGCCTGGATGATCGGCGAGGATGGGCGCGGCGTCGCCACCATCATGGACATGGTGCACCATACGCGGCTCGACACAACGGCGGGATCGCTCGGCATCATGCGGCGCGCGCTCGCCGAAGCCGCGCATCATGTGCGCCACAGGCGGGCATTTCAGAAGACGCTGATCGATCAGCCCGTGATGCGCGCCGTACTCGCGGACCTCGCGCTCGACTACGAGGCCGCCGCATTGTTCACCATGCGAATCGCCCGCGCCTATGACGGCACCACGCCGGAGGAACGCGGCTTTGCGCGGCTTGGCGTGGCCCTCGGCAAGTTCTACATCGCCAAGCGCTCCGCGCCCTTCGTGGCCGAGTGCATGGAGTGTCTCGGCGGCGGCGGCTATATCGAGGAGGCGGCCACGGCGCGTTACTATCGCGAGGCGCCGGTGAACGCGATCTGGGAGGGGTCGGGCAACGTCATCGCACTCGACATTCTGCGGACGCTTCAGAAGGAGCCGGTTGCGTTCGACGCCCTGCTGGCCGAGCTTGCCGCGGCGCGAGGCCGTCACGCGGCCTACGACGCGGCCTTCGATGCGCTGCATCGGCTGCTCGGCGGCGGCGTGGCGGAGGCAGACGCGCGCCACGTCGCCGAGCGCATGGCGCTGGCCCTGCAAGCGGCCCTCCTGCTGCGCCACGGCGAGCCGGATGTGGCTTCCAGCTACTGCAATGCGCGGTTGTCAGGGGAAACGCGCGGCGTCAACTACGGCGCGAGCGGCGCGAAGCTGGCCGTGGACACGATCCTCGCGCGGCAATGATTTGTGCTCCGCATGCGTTGTGTCGCTGGCCACGGGGCAATTGACGACATTGGCGCGAAAGGGCCGCGCGGCGTTCACCGCATCGCGGCCGTTTCCCCCGAAGCGGCAGCTTGCGAGATGCTGGAGCACCACTTTCTAAAAAGTGTGCCGCCCGCGCAACTCGCATTTCCTTATTCGGTCTATCTACAACAAAAATTGTGGGAATCCGCCTGCTCTGCACAGGGGTAATTCCTTTTTCATCAGTGCAGCCATGTTCATCTGGCGAAAATCCGTCGGAGGCGTAAGTATTCGCTTGAGCGTTCACGAATGCGTAAGACTCGGCACCAGGCGAATGCGCGCGGTTGAGCGTTATGGTTTGTATGTCTTGTCGGAGTCCGGCGCGCGCGCATGGCGGCGTCAAATCGAAACCGGGAGAGTGTCATGGCTGAGAAAAATCACGCACCAGGACGGGGGCGCGTCTACAACTCCATCACCGAGACCATCGGCGACACGCCCATCGTCCGCCTCGACAAGCTGGCCAAGGAAAAGGGCGTCAAGGCGAACCTCCTTGCGAAGCTCGAATTCTTCAATCCCATTTCCAGCGTGAAAGACCGCATCGGCGTGTCGCTCATCGACTCGCTTGAGAAGCAGGGCAAGATCGAGCCGGGCAAGAGCACCCTGATCGAGCCGACCTCCGGCAACACCGGCATCGCGCTCGCCTTCGTCGCCGCCGCGCGCGGCTACAAGCTCATTCTCGTCATGCCGGAAACGATGTCCATCGAGCGCCGCAAGATCGTGGCCCTGCTCGGCGCGGAACTCGTCCTCACGCCTGGCGCGCAGGGCATGAAGGGGGCGGTCGCGAAAGCCAACGAACTTCTCGCCGAATATCCGGGCGCGGTCATCCCGCAGCAGTTCGAGAACCCGGCCAACCCGGAAATCCATCGCCGGACGACTGCCGAGGAAATCTGGAACGACACCGAACACAAGGTCGACATCATCATTTCGGGCGTGGGCACGGGCGGCACCATCACGGGCGTCGGTCAGGTGTTGAAACCGCGTAAGCCGAGCCTCAAGGTTATCGCCGTCGAACCGGAGGAATCGCCGGTGCTTTCGGGTGGCAACCCGGGCCCGCACAAGATCCAGGGCATCGGGCCGGGCTTCGTGCCGGGCGTGCTCGATCGTGAGGTGATCGACGAGGTCGTGAAGGTCAACAGCCAGACAGCGCTGGAAACGGCGCGTCATGTGGCGCGGCTCGAAGGCATCCCGGTCGGCATTTCCTCGGGCGCGGCCATTGCGGCGGCGATCGAGGTTGGCGCGCGGCCTGAAAATGCGGGCAAGAATATCGTCATCATCGTGCCGAGCTTCGCCGAGCGCTATCTGTCGACGGCGCTGTTCGAGGGGCTTGCGTAAGCTTCCCCGCATCCACCCTCCCCGCGCCGCCGCGAGATAATCGCGGCGGCGTTCTTTTTGCCGAGCGCGCGGCTTGCGCGCGCCGCGATTGCATGGCATCGAGCCGCGCATGTCCGCTCCATCCGCGCCAACCGTCCACATCCTGAAACTCTGCGTCGGCTGCGACAGCATTGAAGCGCTCGCCGACTGGCAGAAGCAGCGCCTTGCTGCGGGTCACGCGCTCATCCATACGACACGGCAAACGCCGCGCCGCGAAGGTTTCGGCGATGGTTCATCGCTCTATTGGGTGATGGGGGGCTTTGTCCGCGTCCGTCAGCGCATCGTCGCTCTTCACGAGATGCGGGGCGCGGACGGCATCATGCGCTGTGGTCTGGAACTCGGCCCGCAACTGGTGCCGACGGAACCGCTGCCGCGTCGCGCGTTTCAAGGCTGGCGCTATCTTCCCGCCAACGAAGCTCCGCGCGATCTGATCGCGGGATCTACCGCCGAAGAAGGCGCGATGCCGCCCGAGATGCGCGCCGCGCTTGCAGAGCTTGCGCTGATCTGAACGACGCCCCGAAGACCCGCCACAAGCAAGGCTCGCTCAAGCTTCGCTCGGTAGCATGATCCCACCTGCGCGTCGGCTTCGAGGCTGCCGCGGGTGATGTATGTTTGATGATGCGCGCGAAGCGAGAGCATTTTCCGGGCATCGCAGAAACGGCCTTCGGAAATCGCGCGAAAATGCATGGAAGCGTTTCCCGGATTATGCTTTGCGAAACGCTGTTTGGGACCGATCGATATGAGCCATTGGCCAAGAGCAATTCGTGACCCGAGAGTGGGGTTTGCGGCTCTTCTTGTTTCGGGCCTGCTCGCCATTTCTGCCGTGACGCCAGTCTCCGCCTGGGAACGCGGGCCGGGACCGGGTGCCGCCTTTGCAACCGGCCTCGCCGCCGGCATCATCGGCATGGGCATCGCGACGGCGGGCCCACCGCCGCCGCCGTGGTATTACGGCTATTACGGTCCCGCCTGCCGTCCCGGTCCCGTTACCTGCCGGGAGTTCGTGCCGCCTTGCTTCCAGAACCGGTTCGGCGACATGATCTGCCCCGCGCCCGAGCAACGCTGTTACAGCCAGCCGGTCTGCTATTAGAATACTCACGCGTGCGCCCGCTGGCCGATCGTGCCACAGGGCGCGGACCGGCGATTGCGGCGACCAGCGCGCGGCATGCAAACGCTGCCAGACGCCGTCTCTCCGCACGCGCCCGGCACCGGATCGTCCGCGCCCTCGACCATGGCTAACAGGTCGTTTACTGAACGAGGCATTCATGCGCCGTTCAGGTGGAAAAGAGCAATGTCATGGTCATCCGATCCCTGACGGTTAACCATCACGAACCTTTCCTCGGCCCACTCCGGGAGGTATGCAGTTCAGGGGCTGCATACCTCTCTTTCTTTTTACCTGAAGCTCGTCCGCTGGCGCTTGTGAACCTTCTCTTGCGAACCTAGTTTTTGAGCAAGATCAAAAGCTGGTTAGAAAAAGGAGATGCCCGTGGCATTCGAACTTCCTCCCCTCCCCTACGCCTACGACGCCTTGCAGCCCTACATGTCGGCGGAGACGCTGCAATTCCACCACGACAAGCATCATCAGGCTTACGTCGACACCGGCAACACCCTGCTCAAGGGTTCGGGCCTCGAAGACAAGAGCCTTGAGGACATCGTCAAGGCGGCCTATGGCAAGAATCAGCCGCTGTTCAATAACGCCGGCCAGCACTATAACCACCTGCATTTCTGGAAATGGCTGAAGCCGAACGGCGGCGGCAAGTCGCTGCCCGGCAAGCTCGCCGCGAAGATCGACAGCGATCTCGGCGGCTACGACAAGTTCCGCGAGGCGTTCATCGAGGCGGGCAAGACACAGTTCGGTTCCGGCTGGGCATGGCTGACCCTCAAGGACGGCAAGCTCGAAGTCACGAAGACGCCGAACGGCGAAAATCCGCTCGTCCATGGCGGCGTGCCGCTGCTGGGCGTGGATGTGTGGGAGCACTCCTACTACATCGACTATCGCAACGCGCGGCCGAAATATCTCGAAGCGTTCGTCGACAACCTCATCAACTGGGAATACGTCGAGGAACTGTTCGAGAAGGCGCACGGCTGACGCGCAGTCGCCCCACCACCGAAATGCAGGCAAGTGGCCGGGATGTCCCCGGCCATTTTTTTGGCTGGCCTGCGCGGATGCGGCACGCAGAGGCCGTCAGGCGTCGGCGAAGGTGGAGAGCGTTTCCACGTCGCCGCTCCACGTGTAAGCGGCAATGAGCGGCTCGTCGGCGGTTTCCATCACATGCACGATGTTGGACGGATGAACGATGAAGGAGCCGGGCACGCGCTCCTGCGTCACGCCCGCCGCCGTCCATCGCGCCGTGCCGCTCAGCACGTAATAGGTTTCGACGGCCGGGTGGCGGTGTTCCGGATAACGGACGCGCGGCCCGATGGCAGTGATGCCGAGGCACACGTTTCTGCTTCCGAACGGCGCGATTGGCCCGACAAGTTCAGCCCACGCCATGCTGTTTTCGAGCCCGGGCAGATCGGCGCGCGGCTCGTAACTGTAGCGCCACGGAAGGGCGGGGAACAGCGGGCGGAACGCCGCCAGCACATCCGCGACCGTCCCGTTCCGCGAGGCGAGGTTGCCGGAGAGCGAGCGCGTCACGCCGTGGCCGCTCGGCTTCAGATGGTCGAGGTCGGGCCTTGCAAAGTCCACCTCGTCGAGAAGCGCAAGAACGGTAGAAAGCTCGTCCGCAACCTCGCCACCATGGGTCTGGCGAAGCCGCGCATAATGCGAGCGCAACAGCTCGATGGCGGCGAGGACGCTCTGGAGCGTCTTTGGTGCAACGGCGTCGGTCATGGCGTCATCCGACCCACGAGCGCAGCGCCGCGAAGGTGTGCCCGATCGCCTCGCCGCGCTTCCATGCCTCGTAAGCGTCGGCAGGCGCGAGCCGATCGGAGGCGATGCTGTCTTCGATTTCGAGCGCCCGAGCGCCGGAACTCTCAAGACCGACGCCGTCGAACGCCTCGGCGAGGCGTGCCGCAAGGTAGAAGTGGAACGGTCCATAGCCATCGCGCTGGCGCTCTGCATGCCCGCGAATGATCTCCTCCGGCATCGCCTGAATCTTCCAGCCATAGGTGTAGATTTCGGACTTGAGGCCCGCGAGCGTCGCCATCTCCTGAAACAGCGACAACGGCACGCGCCCGCCGAGCATCGAGAGCACGGCTCCCCCCGGCTTCAGGAAGTCCGGCGCCTGTTGCAAGGCCAGATAATGGAGCGCGAGGAAGTTCTTCTGCAGAATGTCCGGCACCGGCTCCGCTCGCGGCGAGAAATGGCCGGAACTCGTGCGCTCCGCCGCGATGCGCTCGGCGTCGTCGATCTGAATGTTCGGCAGGTTCTCGTAAATGAGATCGTAGCGCGGCGACACCGGACGAAGCGGCGACAGCAGATCGCCCGCGCCCGCGTCGAACGCGACGCCGAACGGATCGCGCAGATTGCGGGTGATGTTGGTCAGGGCCGACGACACCACTTCCTCATGCACGTCGGTGATGCCGATCCGCGTCGCGCCGAGCGTTTCGATAGCGGCGAGCGCGTCGAGACCAACGCCCGTGCCGATGGAAGCGAACGCCACCTGCACACCCTGGCGCTGGCGGATCAGCTTGAAAGCGGGCACGGCGACGCTTGCCACCCAGTCGGCGGCAAGCTCGTCGGGCAGCGGCACGAAGCTGCGGTCGGTATAGGTGATGGCAAGCCGGCTGGCGACGCGTTCGGGCTTGCCCGCCAGGTCGAGATAGCGCGCGGCGTCGACCTCAATCGTCGGATGACCGGCGCGCACGTCGGTTTCGGATGTCAGGGGCATGGAAACTCTCCGCTGCGGCCGCTACTGAAGCGCCTGTTCAAAATCCTCGACGATATCTTTCGTGTCTTCGATGCCGACGGACACGCGGATCATGTCGGGCGTGATGCCGGACGCGCGTTGCTGTTCTTCCGTGAGTTGGGCGTGTGTGCTTGAAGCCGGATGCAGCACGGAGGTGCGCGCGTCGCCGACATGCACGACGAGCGCCGCCACCTTCAGCTTTTTGACGAAGCGGTCGATGGCTTCGATGCCGCCGGAAAGGCCGAAGGTGAGCACGCCGCTGCCGGCGTCTTTCAGGAAGTATTTTGCGATGCGCTCACGTCCGACCGGATTCAAGCCGGGATAATCGACGAACGTCACGCGCGGATGATCTTTGAGGAACGTCGCAAGCGCCAGCGCGTTCTCGCTGTGCGCGCGCATGCGAAGGTGCAGCGTCTCGAGCCCGAGCGAGAACAGGAATGCGTTTTGCGGACCAAGGCACGCGCCGAAGTCTCGCAGGAACTGTGCGCGGGCCTTCGCGAGATACGGCGATTTCGGGAACTTCTCGATATACCGCGCGCCGTAATAAGTCGGGTCCGGCTCTGTGATGTCGGGGAACTTGCCGTTCGTCCAGTCGTAATTGCCGCCGTCGATCACGATGCCGCCGATGCTGGTCGCGTGACCGTCGATATACTTGCTGGCGGAGTGCGTGACGATGTTCGCCCCATGCAGGAACGGATTACAGAGCACAGGCGTGGCGAGGGTGTTGTCCACGATGAAAGGCACGTCGAAGCGACGCGCGAGGCTTGCGAGCTTGTCGAAATCGAGGATGTTCAGGCCGGGATTGCCGATGGTTTCGCCGAACAGAACCTTGGTGTTCGGGCGAAACAGCGCCGCGATTTCTTCCTCGGATTGCTCCGGCTCGAAGAACGAAGTCTCGATGCCGTATTTCTTCAGCGTATTGTTGAAAAGCGAGAACGAGCCGCCATAAAGCGCCGTCGACGAAACCGCGTGATCGCCTTCCTTCAGGATATTGGTCAGGGCAAGCACGTTTGCGGCCTGACCTGATGCCGTCGCGACGGCGGCGGCGCCACCTTCAAGAATGCGCACCTTCTCCTCGAAGGCGGTCACGGTCGGATTGCCGGTGCGGCTGTATTTGTATCCGAACTCCTGAAGCGTCATCACGCGGTTCACCTGCGCGATGTCGTCATATTTGTAGGTCGTGCTCTGCACGATAGGAGCGATGCGGGGCTCGCCCACCTTCGGCGCATACCCCGCCTGAATACAGAGCGTACCTTTTCCGTAAGTCGTCATGGCTTTCCAGTATCCTCAACGGAGGAAAGCTGCGCGGAAAGCCCGCGCAGCAAATCCATTCTCGGCGCTTGCCATTTTGGGTGCGGCAATTAGAAGAAAGTTCTAACCGAGTTGAGGACACAAGTGCAGGAAAATTTGCATCCGATCCCGCGCGCTGGCGGCGGCGAAATCGGATGCAAACGTCAAAGCTGCATGGGAACCAATGCGTTACTGGCAGTCTTGGGCGCATACGGGGTTCAAGACATGCCGTCACCGAACCGAACGTATGCGCCTGGGTTTTAGTAAGCGACGGAGACGCGCACGCCGCCGTAGATCGCGTCATCGCCGCCTTTTTCAATGCCACCGACGTTCCACATGTACTGGAGGTCAGGCTGGATGGTCAGGCCGGGCACGATCTGCGCCTTGTAGAAAAGTTCGACGACAGACTCGTACTTCGAATTCGCAAAATCTTCGCTATACTTGATCGCGTCGTCAGAGACGCTCGCATAGGCGAAGCCAGCCCCGAAGCTGTCGTCCGGACGGCTCGGGATGAAGCCGGAGAAGACAACGCCGCCGTCGAAGTAGAAGTCCACCGCGTTACGATCCGAGGGCGTGCCGGCGACGCGGGCAAACACATTGATGCCCTTCTTCGGGTCGTCAGGCAGCGCGTAGATCTGCTGGTCGATCGAGGCGTAGAAGCCGTAGTTCGAGTCGAACAGACCCGTCTTGTAAACCTCAAAGAAGCTCTTGTCCTCGGTGTGCTGCCACGAACCGAGCTTGATCGTGCCGGGCAGGCTCGTTATGCCGGACGGAGCAGGAGCGAAGTCCTTGTAGCCCTTGTAACCGCCGTCCTTCAGGCCGCCTTCCGCCTTGGCGGGCTGATTGTACTTGTATTGCAGTTCCTGGATCAGGAACGGATCGTCGTTCGTGCGGAACGCCGTACCATTCTCGTTGGTGTCGCCGGCGGGATTAGTCGGGCTGCCGTTGTAGATCGCCGCGAGGAAGGTCAGATTGTCGGTGAGGTCGACCTTGACGCGTGCACCCGGCGTGGCCAGCGGATAGGCGTTGGCATATCCGACGTCCGCCGCCCAGATGCCGGCCCAGCCGAAAGTCGAGTTGATGAAGTTGCCGCCGGTTTCGCTGGTGAAGAACTCGCTGTCGACCGCGAGCTGACCGGCGCGGATCGAAACGCGCTCGCCGAACTTCTGTTCGAGGTAGAGTTCGAAGAGATACGTGCTCGGATCGGCTTCGATGGAACTGATCGCCATGATCGGCTCGCCGAGATGGCCGCCGAGACCGCGCCCATGGAGCTGGTAGCCATTGGCATGGAAGGTCAGCCCCTTGAGGCCCCAAAGCTTTTCGAGGTCTGCGTCGACGAGGAGTTCGAGGCGTCCCTGATAGGTCGAACCGTCCTTCGCGCCGCCCGAGCTGGAAAATGTCTCGCCGATGTAGTTGATGCCGTAGGTGATGCCTTTTTCTGCGAGCGCTGCGCGAGCGCCGGCATCGGGGCCGCCGTTCAGGCTGGTTGCGATGGACGCCTCTGGTAGGCCGTCCTTCTCGTCCGCCAGCGCGGCGGTCGCGCCAAAGCCAAGCGCAAAGATTGCAGCGGCGCTGCACGCCGTGCCCATCATCTTCATTGTCATGTATGTGCCCCCCAAAGGTCACCTTCGCCCAATTCGAAGCCTAGCCCGGCCCCTTCTTCAACAGTTCTACTCGCGGTTGCCGATCGCAACCGCCCTCCCGCCAACGATCATCGCACCATCTGATGCCTATGAAAAAGAATGGCGGGAGCTATGCAGCCAAAAATCGCCGCACTATAAAGATTCAGATATCGATGCTTCGGATGCGGGTCAATCGGCTAGACTAGCAATATTACAGTTTAGAAGCATTCTCGATTGCAAGCGTTGCTCAAAAACACGTCCTTAGAACCGGTCTAAATCGAAAAGATAGGCGTTGCGCTTACGATAATCACGCAGTAACCATGCCAGCGCGCCACGGTTTACTTTCGATATAGCGACCACGCGCCAGCCGGATGCGAGTTTTCTTGCTGAACGAACTAGAATAATTCAAGGAGAAGCTTGGATGAATTACAGAATCGCGGGCATCGCCGCGCTCTCTGCGTGCCTTATTATTTCGGCAGCTTCGGCCAAGGAAATTCCGATTGGCGAAGCTCAAGAAAAAAGCGGCCTGCGTGTCGGGGCCGTTTACCTTCAGCCGATCGAGATCGACGCTCCGGAACTCATGCGCGACCCGAAAGAGTCCGACTTCCATGTCGAGGCGGATATCACCGCCGCCAAGGGTAATGCCTGGGGCATCGAGGAGGGGCTCTGGTTTCCCGGACTCGTCGTGCAGTATGAATTGACCCGCCTCGACGACAAGCAAACGGTCAAGGGCGATCTCGTCCCGGACATCGCAACTGACGGCTTCGCCTACTGCAACAACATAAAGCTCCCCGGCGCCGGTGGTGCGGGCAAATACAAGCTGACGCTGACCGTCTCCCCTCCCAGCGACAACAAGAAGCAGCGCATCGCTCGCCATGTGGACAAGGAAAACGGCGTGCCCGATTGGTTCAAGCCCTTCTCGCTCGATTATGAATTCACTTACGCCGGGACCGGCAAGAAGGGCGCCTACTAGAGTTAGCGCCCATAAACGAAGCCGTTCGACGTTTACCTATGTTTCACCCATGACGAAAATAGTCTCGTCTGCCGAATTGCGGCGGACGAGACATGTTCGCATCCGTATTTTACTCCATATTACTCTGCGGTCCGAGTAACAAACGTATTCACACCCAAAATCATCAATCTGGAACTGTTATAATTAAAGAAGATAACTATTGATTTCGAGGCATTCCCGGCGTTAAGAAAAAAGCGCTGCATTACCTGTTCGCTGCAAGCAAAAAGTTGCCGGATGAAACGAAGCTTCCGCACAGAAACACAACGGAAGCAAATGATCGGGGTATAAAAGAAGATGTTCATCAGATTGACCGGCGCGGTGGCGCTGTCCGCCTGCATCATGACTTCGCAAAGCTTTGCAAAAGAGTATCCCATCGGCGAAGCGCAAGAGAAGGGCGGTCTGGAAGTCGCCGCCGTTTACCTTCAGCCCATCGAGATGGACCCGCCCGGCATGATGCGGGATGCGAAGGATTCCGACGTTCACCTTGAAGCCGATATCAAGGCTGCAAAAGGCAATGAGAACGGCTATGCCGAAGGCGACTGGGTGCCCGCGCTCAACGTCAAGTACGAACTCACGAACCTCGACAGCAAGAAGGTCATCTCCGGCGACATGATGCCGATGGTGGCGAACGACGGCCCTCATTACGGCGATAACGTCAAGCTCGCGGGCCCCGGCAAGTACAAGCTCAAGCTCGATGTTGCCCCGCCCAGCTCAGACAAGCACTCGCATTTCGGTCGCCATGTCGACAAGGAAACTGGCGTCGCGCCCTGGTTCGCTCCATTCTCGGTGGAGTACGAATTCACCTTCGCAGGCACCGGCAAGAAGGGTGCCTATTAATATAAGGCGGTTCACACGCTGATCGCCAGCGGGAGTCGGTCCGCGTCGAGCAATGCGCCGGACACGGACCGATTTCTCGGCGCTTCCGCGAGGCACGGAGGGAAGCCATCTCATGAAATATCGGACCAAAGCCGCTTTAGCGGCGCTTTGTCTTGCTGTTGCGCCGCAGCTCGCTCTCGCGGACGAGCCCGTATTCGAAATCGAGATGAAGGACGGGGTCATCACGCCGCCGCGCCTTGAAGTTCCGGCGAACACGCGTTTCAAGATCGTCATCAAGAACACGGGCACCGTCCCGGCCGAGTTCGAGAGCTACGAACTCCGCAAGGAGGAAGTCGTCCCCGCGGGAGGCACCGGCCGGATGATCATTCGGCGTCTCGATCCCGGCGAATATAAGTTCTTCGATGAGTTTCAGCCCGACGCTCCGCCGACGGTGCTCGTCGCCAAGTGAATACCGCGCCGCGACGGCATGCGAGGTGTAGCAGAGGCTCTGGCGCGATGTTTGCGGATTGGGAGCATCCTGCAATCATCGCGCCCTTCCTTGTGGTATGGTCGCTGCGAGAACAATGATCGAAGTGACGTCGTCTGCAGACATGCTGAACCGAACACCCATTGAACACGGACCGGGCCATTCGCCCTGTTGCGACACGCATCTTTCCGCAGCCGATCCTCGACAGGTCGACGAGGTTCCAAGGGCGGCGCGCGTCGACCGCTGGATCGCGGCGGCCGGGGAATGGCTCGCGCGCAACCAGCGCGCCGTGATGGCGGTTCAGTGGATCATCGTCGGGATCTACGCCCTTCTTGTTGTCGTACCCGCCTTCCTGCCGCCACCAGCGCGTACGGCGCATATCTGGACGAACCTGACCCTCTTCGCGCAGTTCGTGTTCTGGGGCATCTGGTGGCCCTTCGTGCTCGTCAGCATGGTCATGGTCGGGCGCCTCTGGTGCGGCGTCATGTGCCCGGAAGGCGCGCTGTCGGAAACCGCGAGCCGACATGGACGCGGCCGCTCGGCCCCTGCCTGGGTCAAATGGAAGATGTGGCCGTTCGTGGCCTTCGTGCTGACGACCGTCTACGGCCAGATGCTGAGCGTCTACCAATATCCCAAGCCCGCGCTTCTCATCCTTGGCGGCTCGACGGTTGCCGCTATCTGGATCGGCTACATGTACGGCCGCAACAAGCGCATCTGGTGCAAATATCTCTGCCCGGTGCACGGCGTGTTCGGCCTTCTGTCGAAGCTCTCTCCGCTGCATTACCGCGTGGACCGCGCCGCATGGGACGATTCCACCAAGCCGGTCGCCCGGCTCAATTGCGCGCCCATAGTGCCGATCCGCACGATGCAGGGAGCAAGTACGTGCCACATGTGCGGGCGTTGCGCCGGGTTCCGCGATGCAGTCGCCCTGTCGCGCCGGACTCCCGGCTCCGAAATCGTCCATGTCGCGGGGTCTCAGACGAAGCCTTGGGAAACCTGGCTTATCGTGTTCGGCCTGCTCGGCGTCGCAGCCGGCGCGTTCCATTGGGCTTCGAGCCCCTATTACATCGCGGGCAAGCAGGCGGCCGCCGAATGGCTCGTCGACAAGGGCGTCATGTGGCCGATCACCGGACATGTTCCTTGGTGGGTGCTGACGAACTACCCTGACCTCAACGATGTGATGTCGCCGCTCGATGGCGCGATGCTGCTTACCTACCTCACATTTGTCGCTCTCGTGTTCGGCGGGGCGATCATGGTCTTTCTCGCGTCGGCGGGGCGGCTTCTCGCGCGGCCTCTGGGTGGGGCGACATTGGGCGCGGTCTGGCGGCAACGGACGCATCACCTGGCGCAGGCGCTGATTCCCATAGCCGGCAGCATCGTGTTTCTGGGCCTGTTGGCCACGACGACGTCGATCCTCAAGGCCGATGGCATTCGCCTCACTTTCATGCCGACGGTGGAGAATACGGTCATGGCCGCCGCAGCGCTCTGGTCCGTGGCGCTTGCGTGGCGCATCTGCGGCCTTTACGCGGGGTCGCGGACACGGCAGATCGCGGCCACGACGCTCATGCTCGGCGCGATCGGCGCGGGCGCCTTGGCCTGGGCGTTGCCTTATTAGCCGGTCAACCGCCACGAGAACGTTGATGGCAGTGCAGATCATCCGAGACCGCAGGGGCCGTTCAGACGCTCCAAGCCATGATCTCCAAGGCTTGCACCAAAGGCGGTGTCGCGACGAGCTTTACGGCGGCAAGGAAGCTGGCGGGAGCCTTGTCGCGGCGTTTGGCTATGCCAAGGCACCGTTTGAAACGCTCAAAGCTGTCGCGCCGAGCCCCGAAAAGACGAACCGCCCCTTTCGGTTACGGCGCGGCGGAATGTTGGCAAAGATCCGTTTCATGCCGCGCGCCGGGATGGCGGCCGTGAGCGCACGCCTCGATTGCTCGGCGCCATGGCGGGTGCGCCCGATGCCGTCAAGGCGTGTCCCTATTTGCTGCGGCGGTCCGAGCCGAAAAGGCTCAATACGCGCACGAGAAGCCAGACCGGCACCACGATGACCGCGCCGAGCGCAATATATCGCGCGACCTGTTTCAGCGTGTCGAGGCCGAGGGACGAAATCCAGTCGCCAAGACGCAGCATGGCCTCATAGATATTCGCCGGATCGAGGCCGAAGAACGACAACGTCAGGCCGATGATGAGCGAAGCGATTGCAAGCTTCAGTATGACGGTTGCGGGGCTGCCGCCGAAAAAGCGTTCCATGGTAGCTTGCACTCGCTCTTGCTTGCGCGATGAGCGCGCCGTGGTTTAGCCCGCGATCAAGCTTGGAAGCTCGATCCGGTTCGTCGCGAACGCAAACATCGATAGCCGGGACGGCGGGAAACGAAAAGCGAATTCGGCGTATGACGGGCGCCATGCTCCGGCCTCCGGTAGGGTCGAAGGCAATGCAACGCGGCGGCAATCCCCTGTTAACCTCCAACGCGGCAACCTATGCAAGCGGAAGCGTCTGCCGCACCGCTCAGGCGACAAACCAGGAGCAAATCAAGCCGAGAGCAAATGCCGAATTTAGCGGCAGTGCTGCCAAGGGCGCAAAAAAGCGGCATTCCTCGGTGACGCAGGCGGGAACATCGGCGGGTTCGCGTTGTTTGCCTTTCGTTTACAGGATCATGGCCTGATCGGTTCAGGCAAATGTCAAGCGGTAGCTACGATGGCCCCGAAACCTTATCTCAGAGAAGCTGACGACGGCACTTTCGAACTGGTGGTTCCCGCCGCGTTCGGTCGTGTGCACGTGCTGCCCTATTGCTTTCACACGGAGGAAGACGCCACCCGCTGGCTCACCAGCCGCAAAGGCAAGGAAAGATTGGTGAGCCTCGGACATGCCGAACACGTGACGCCCTCACGTTTCGGATCGATGGAGCAAACCCTGACGTAACAGCAGGCAGGAAAGCTCCCTCAGAACAGATCGGGGACCGCCGGAGAAGGCGATCCCCGATTTTTTTTGCGCAGAAGGCTAGACCCGCGTGTTGTAGAGCCAATCGTTCCGCTCGAGCAATTTGGCGGGCGACGATTTCTTGATGGCCAGGTCGCGGATTGCGTCGAACGGCTGCGAAACATGATAGATCCGGCCGATAAGTGCCGATCTCTCCGCCACCTGCCAGACGCGCGCCGCGCGCTTCTCGCGGAACCGGGCGAGTTTCTCTTCGATGGAGCCCTTGCGCGACAGAGCGGATGCGAGCGCCGCTCCATCCTCGATTGCCATCACGCCGCCGGAGGCGAGATAGGGGCGCATCGCATGCCATGCATCGCCGATACACTGAACACGGCCATGACCGCCTTCCCACTTCTCCAGGCTCCGCAACTGCCAGGGCAGCCAGGCTTTGGTTGAAGACACGGCTTCGCGAATCTGCGGCGCCCAGCCTTCGAGCCTGTGCAGAAGATAAGGCAGCGGGTCGTTGCGGTCCGGTTCGCCGTCGTTGCGGTAGTCGTCATCAAGGACGAGCACGCCGTTGAGCGACGAGCCGCCCGAAACCGGGTAATGAACGAAATGACCACCCGTGGCCATCCAGACGCCGATATTCTTTCGGGCCGCCTCGGGCACTGCCGTGATCGGCAGGATCGCGCGCCAGGCAACGGCGTTCGCGGAGACGGGCTGCTTCGTACCCCATGCGAATTTGCGCACTGACGAGCCGATTCCATCCGCGCCGATGAGCGCGTCGAGCGTATAGGGACGACCGCCGGCGGTGACCTGGAAACCGTCCTTGGTCAGTTCGGCGCCTGTTACTGGCGAGGAATATTTCGGAACGGCGCCAAGATCACGTGCGCGTGAAAGGAGCGCGTTCTGCAGATCCTTCCGCAGCAATGTCACGTAAGGAGCGCCATAGCGCGAACGGGATGCTTCGCGCAGCGGAACGGTGTTGAGCAGCGAACCCGTGCGGGCGCTGTGGATCTCGATATTTTCCGGCTCGAACGCCGTGCCGAGAAGCGCGACATTCCAGCTTTCGAGGATGCGCGTGGCGTTCGGGCCGATCTGAATACCGGCTCCGAAGGGTTGAAGCTTCGGCTCCGCCTCGAAGATGTCGACCGGATGACCGGCGAGCCTGAGAGCGATGGCCGCGCTCAAACCGGCGATACCTGCCCCGGCAATCGCGATTTTTTCTTTTTGTGCGCTGTTCGTCATCGCGCGTCAGCCTCCTGTGGCTCGAAAAGGCAATAGGGTGGGTCCGTTTGGTCGGGCCGCAAATTCGCATCATAGATGAAGAGGGTCGAGCAGTAGGGGCATACGATCTGATCGTCCGCGCCCATATCGAGGTAAACATGAGGATGGTCGACGGGCGGTCTGGCGCCCACACACTGGAACTCTTTCACGCCGATATGGATTTTTTCGACTCCGATGTCGTTATGGAAATGCGGTACTCCAATTTTCGCCATCAAAACCGCCTGTCTGCTGCGCGGGCCGCACGATACTCAAAAGAACCGGGCTTGCAAGTGGCGTGAAGACGCTTAGGCAAAACGCCGCGCCCCGGTTACCGATTGAGCCTCGAACCTTTTTTTTCCGGATGCGGCGAAACCGCTACTGCCTCGCCTGTGTCGGGAAGAATTCTAATCTTGCTTATGGCACCTTGCCCATCATTTTCAATCCGTAATAAGCCGCAGCTCCCAGACCTCCGCCCGCCGACAGAAGAAAAAGGGTTCGCAGGAAACTGACAAAGCCGCGCCAGAAATTGCCGCGCACCTGAACCTTCACCACCTGATCGGGAAGATGCAGGTCGGAAGCCGCTCCATTCGCATCGATGTCGCGCGCGTGAAGAGTGACAACGAGCGAGAACGGCCCCTTGTCGTTCGGCACCACAAGCCAGACCCAACTGCCGAAAGGCTCCTCCCCCATAAAGGCGGGCCGGTCCAGAAGCCATTGCGTTTCCGGCGATTGCCCTTCGATGAAAAAGCCTCCTTCCGGCGCGGTGAGGCGCACGGTTATGGCCCGCACCGGCGCGTGAGGGGACGCATCGACGCTCGCCGCGCCCTGAGGGCGCGCGCGCGCGAACAAGGCCCACGCCTCTTTCCTGGACAGGAGCAGTTCCACCGTTTCCGGCACCGCGATGCGCGTTATGCGTGGGATGGGCTGCAGAATTCTGGCGAGAAGCCCGGTGGCCTGGTCGGCGTTTCGAGTGCGCCGCTTCCCCTTCTTGTCGCCCTTCGCTTCGACAGGCGGGCGGGCTGGCTCAGTGGCAACGGGTGAAAAGCGCGGGGAAGGCGGCGCGTCAAAAGGCAGCGGCGTTGCCGGCGGTTCGAGAGCGAGGGATGGAGGCACGGGGTTAGCGAAGTCTGCCCTCTCCGCAGGGCGGCGCTCAAGTCCCAGTCGCGGGCCTTCCGGACCGCCCGCGCCGCCGGGAATTTCCGCCGCGCGCGAGATTTCGGGTGCCGGGAAGGACCAGGCCGTTTCGTTGGGCCGAGCCGTTTCGTTGGGCAAGGGCTGTTGATGCGGCTCCGTCCTGAGCTGAGGCACGGGCTGGGGCGGAAGGGCGGGATATCCATCGCCGGAGAGGCCGAAGCCCGGCTCAAGGCGCGGGGCGTCGTCGTGCGGCGCGTATCCGCTTTGCGGCAAGGGAGGCGGCGTCTGCGCGGGGAGCGCGGGACCGAGAGACGGCGGCTTGGGCACAGCCGTCGCCGGTGCTGCAGGTGCCGGCGCTGAGAGCGCCGGGAAGGCCGGCGGAGTAGAGCTTGCCGCTTCCTTCCGCTGTTCGGCTTCGAGGATGTCGCGAACACTGGCCAACATGTCGTCCATGCCGTCTTGAGCGTCGTCGGGAGCGGGCGCGCTCGTCTTTTGAGGGGGCGGAGCGACTGAAGTCGGCTTGTTTGGCTCCTGGTGCGTCGAGGGCTGGGAAGGCAGGGGCGGGGGAGCGGTCTCCTGCGGCCGGTGCGGGGAGCGGGACGACGCGATGGCGTGAAGCGCGGCCGATGGGTTGAAGCCGTTCGCCGCAAGGATCGCCGACGCGTTGCTTTCCGGTTCCCGCGCTATCGCCAAAAGGGCGAGCGCACCGTCGATTTCATGGCGTCCCGTCCGCGCCGCGTCCTGAGACGCCGCAATGAACAGCGTGTCGAACTTGTAGCTGAAATTCGGCGGGCGTCCATCCGGCACCGCGAGCGAACTCATTCGGTTGTTCACCGTGTCGGTGACGGCGGCGCGAATGAGCGCCACATCCGCACCGATTACCGTGAGGAGCCGCGACGCGTCCGGGTCGTCGAGAAGCGTGAAAAGCAGATGTTCGAGCGTGACATAGCGATGCGAGCGCTGCTCCGCCGCGCTTCGCGCGCGTCGCAGCGTGTGATCGAGATAAGTGGTCCGCGGCAATTCCACGGTCGCTTCGGAATGGTCGTTCATGGTCCCCACCACGGCCTTCCAGGCGAATGCGCCATCAGGCGCGCCCCGCGCCGAAAATCTACCGGCACGATCATCGGAACCCGGCTTCGGTTTGCGCCGAATGCAGGAGATCACTTTTTCGTCGCAACAATAGGCGGACGCCACGGATCTGGAAAGCACAACATGAAACGGAAAATGTAAACAAATCCGAGATTCAGGCCCGCTCGGCATGCATAACACCCTGTCGGCATCCGATGATCCGCGAAAATCTCATGCGAAGCAGGACATTGCAGGCGCAGTTTGGAAAAACGCGGTCCTGGAAGGCATTTCCGGATGGCAAGAGGCAGCCCATATCAAGATCTTTCGATCAGCTCGGGAACGCCATGGCAAAACTGACAAAACCGCCATCAGGAAAGGAGCAAACGCCGCTCGCAGAAGAACCGAGCGGCCGGTCGGAAATCGACGCCTTTCTCGATCGCATGCGCTCGACGCCGTCTCCCTCCTCCGGGCATGGGCGGCTGATCTTCGCGATGGACGCCACCATGAGCCGCCGGCCGACATGGGACATGGCGCTCAAGGTGCAGGCCGACATGTTCGACGCAGTGAAAGCGGTGGGCGGCCTCGATGTGAAGCTTGTCTTTTTCAGAGGCACGGACGAATGCAAGGCGAGCCGCTGGGTAAGCGATGCGGGGGCGCTTGCCCGGCTCATGACCGCAGTTTCGTGCCGGGGCGGCTACACGCAAATCCGCAAGGTTCTGAACCATGCGCTCGCCGAAGCTCGGACGGGTAAAGTCAGCGCGCTCGTGTATGTCGGCGACGCCATGGAGGAAAATGTCGACGAACTGGCCGATCTTGCCGGAAAGCTCGGCCTGCTGTCTGTGCCCGCGTTCCTCTTTCAGGAAGGCGACGACAGGATCACACAGGCAGCATTCCGCGAAATTGCGCGTCTGACGAACGGCGCGACCTGCCGTTTCGGTCCGGGCTCGGCCGCCGAGCTTCGCGAACTGCTCGAAGCCGTCGCCCATTACGCCGCCGGTGGACGGCGCGCACTTGCAGACTATGCAAAAGGCCGCGCCGCACCTACGGTGCTGCTTGAACAGATGTCGAGACGATAAGCGCTGAGAAGCCGGGGGCGCAGCTATTTTACAGCTCTTTCTCCTGTTGGTCGGTTTGGGAGCGGGCCTTTACCTGCTCGGCTATCTGGCGCGCGCGGACATGGGCAAGCTCGCGGTTTATTTGCGCAAGGGCAGCGTGGTGCTCGCGGCCTTCGTGGCGGGTTTCGTACTCACGCGCAACATCGGCGTTGGAATGCTCGCCGGGATGGCGGTCTGGTCTTTCATGCAGCGAACCGGGTGGTTTCCCGGCAAGGGCAAGATCGGCAGGGGCGCGGGCGCATCGGGCGTGCGCACGCCATGGCTCGACATGACGCTCGATCATCAGACAGGGGCGATTTCTGGCCGCTTGCTCAAGGGGCGGTTCGAGGGCAAGGCGCTCGACGATCTTTCGGAAGCCGAGCGCGGGGAGGTCCTCGCGGAACTTCGCGCCAACGATGCGCAGGGAGCGAAGCTTTTCGAGGCGTGGCTCGATCGCGTCTCTCCGGATTGGACCGCGGGGGCGCGCGGCAGCGGCGCGAACGCGGGGCCGTCGCGGGCGATGACGCTTGATGAAGCCTATCTCATTCTCGGGTTGAAGCCGGGGGCCAGACGCGACGATGTGCTTACAGCGCATCGAAATCTCATGAAGCGCTTCCACCCGGATCAGGGCGGCTCGAATTATCTGGCCTCGCAGATCAACGCCGCGAAGGATCTGCTTCTGGAGAATATCGGCGTCTGATCGCGGGACACCCCGGCGAAGCAAGCGGCTTGCCGAGGTCTTCCAGAATCGGAGCTTTAGGATTTGGACATTTGAGCGGGCGTCTCAAATGTCAAATTCGCTCCATTAGTGGCGAAGCGTCAGCGAAGCGGAACCAGCCGATGTGCTGAGTTGCACGTTCTGAGTCCGGCCGTTCACAGTCACGCGCATGCTGCCGGTGACGCCATATTGCGGGTTGTGGAAGCTGCCGACATAGGTGTTGGCGCCGACGCGTTTCAGCCGCGCGCTCTGAGAGACGTTGCCCGATGCGGTCGCGCACGTGCCCGTCATGACGACGGAGCTACCGCCACCGGAGTAGTTCGCGCGGCAGCGAGCCCGTTCCGGCTGTCCGCCGATGACGACGGTACCGCCGCCGCTCCAAGAGCCGGCGATGGAAGATCCTTCGGCGCGGGGTTCCGCCGAAGCGCTGAGCGAGAAGACAAGGGCAGCCGCCACGGCGGCGCCATAACCGGCACGCATTACATGGATTGGTTTCACGGTACGCCTCCTGATTGTGAGTCCGTCATAAGGTCGCGTCTCTAAACAAAGGGTTCCACGACAACGGCGCTCTATTGGGCTGGTTCCGCCTCCGTTTCGACCCCGAGCCCATTTCGACGCGTCAGGCGCAAGAGAAACATAATGATTGGCCGCAGGACGAAGAGATCTGCCACCAGTGCCGCGATCATCGCGAAGGCCGAAAGCCATCCGAACAGCCTGAGCGATGGCAGGTCCGAAAACACCGTTACGGCCAGCCCGCAGGCAAGCACCACAGTCGTCAGGATGAGCGCCGGACCGACAAGCACAGTCGCGCGCTCCACGGCAAGCTCGGGCGGCTGACCGGGCCTGTCCTCCCGCCTTAGCCTGTTCAGAAAATGGATTGTCGCCGACAGGCCGAGGCCGAAGGACACGGTCAGCGCGACGACGCTTGCGAATTGCAGTCCGCTTCCGACGAGCCACAGCAACACGCCCGAGGCGAGAATGGGAATGATCGCAGGCAGGATCGCCGACAGCATCACCACGAAGGAGCGGAAGGCGAGGCCGATGAAGGCGGCGACGAACACGATTTCGATGGTGAGCGCCATATTCAGCCGCTGGATCATCAGCGCGCTGTTGCGGGCGGCGACGGCGGAAAGGCCGGTGACGGCAACCGTATAGCCGGGGTTGGCCTCGCGAACAGTGTTCAGCGTCGCGTCGAGCTGGTTCACGAGCGGCAAAAGCTCGTTGGCGTCTTCGTCCGGGATGTAGCCCGACACGACGACCGCATCGCCCTCTTTCGCCAGGAAGCGCTGCACGAGATGGGGCGGCAGATAGCCGATATAGCGCTGCAAAGTCTCGATGTCGGAGCGGCCGAGCTTCTCCGCGATCCAGCGGCGCAGCGTCTCCACGGACCAGACGTTGCCGACGCCCTTCTGATGCTCCACGGCGGCATGCACGTCGGCGAGCACCTTGAGCGCCTGCGGATCGTAAGCCGAGACGCCTTTGGGAAGCTCGATCAGGACGTTGATCGGGTTCGAGCCGGTGAGCTTCGCGTCGAGGCGCTGGCTCGCGGCGACGGCCTGCCGCTTGTCGGGAACCTGGTCGGCGAGCCGATAGCGGGTTTCAAGACCGACATAGATCGAGGCCAGGCCCGCAACGGCGAGGAGGGCGATGGCGCTGTAAAGCCCCGGCCGGGCCACGACACGATGCGCGATCCATCCGCAGAAGGCGCGCAGCGCGTCGACGGCGGTATCGGCTCCTTTCATGCTGGCCGCGAAGGTGGTCTCCTTGCGCACGAGCAGCACGCCGAGCAGCGGCAGCACGGTGATGACGGTGAAGAGCGCGATCACCGTGGCGATGATGCCGCCTTCGCCGAAATGGCGGATCATGTCGGAGCTTGAGAACAGGAGCGCCACGAAAGAGAAGGCCGCCGTCGCGTGTGTCAGCACGCAGGCGGGGCCGACGATCAGGATCGCGTTCCTGAACGCCTGATATTTGTTGTCGCCACGGATGAGCCTGTCGCGCGCGGCGAAGGTGAGCTGCATGCTGTCCGAGAACGAGATCACCATGATGAGCGGCGTCATCACGTTCAGGAACGTGTTGAGCGTGAAGCCCATCCAGCCGAGCGCGCCTTGCGCGAACAGGATCGCCAGCAGAGGCGGCGCGGCGGCGATGACCATGAACGACAGGCGCCGGAAAAAGATGATCGCGATCAGGCATCCGGCGAGAAAGCCGATGCCGTTATAGAGGAGTTGGTCGCGCTCGACGGCGGTGCGGATTTCGAGGCGCATTACCGGCACGCCCGACAATTCGGCCTTGAGGCCGGAGCCTTCGAGATCCAGCGCGGCGGTTTCGCGGATCTGCCGCACCACATCGGCGATGCGGTCTCCATTTGCGACGGCAGGATCGATGGCGATGACAATAAGCGCAAGCTTGCCGTCGTCGGACAGGAACTTGCCCTTGATGATGTCGTTGGCGAGCACACGCTTGATGAGCGCGTCGTATTCCTGGCCGTCGGGGAGGTCCGCCGGGAACAGGGGGCCGGGAAGTTTGCCAGCCTCGGGAGCTTCGCGCGCCGAGAACAGGGACAGAATGCCTCGCGTGCCCTCGATGAGCTGGACGTCGGTCACGAGGTCGCGCAGCTGATCGATGCTGTCCCGATGAAGGAGGCGCTCGCCCTCGACCACCATCAGGACGTCGAACTCATGCGAGGGAAAGCGCTTCGTCAGATCCTCGAACTGGCGGAACTCCGGCGTGTCGGAGCGGAAAAGCGAACTGAGCGAGTCGTCCACCTGAAGCCGGGCCACGCCGAAAGCGGCAATGATGGAAAGAAGGGCGACGAGAACAGCCGAAAGGATGGGCGTGCGCAGTGCGATCAGCCCGGAACGCTCTACCCCAAGAACGAGGTTGTCGGCCTTGGCGGGGGGGAGCGATGCGGGGCTTCTGGCCTCCGGGCCTGCGTGTCGCTGGTTCCCATCAGTGCCGTCCATCAGAGTCTGCCCCCTCGAAATCTGTCTGGCCCATCCGGCAAATCTCACGCAACCCCGGAAAACCGCTATCGCGCGTCGCCGCGTAACCGTTAACAGCCGACGCAAATAAGGGCTGCGGGGAGCGTTTGGTTAAGAGACGAATTGCCTCACACAATTAATTGAGCCCCGGCCATGGCTCCCCACGAAGCCGTCGCAACTGCACCATTGCCGAGTTAGATTAAACCTCAATGAAGCAAGCTCTGCGGACACGGCGGCCGCTCAAGCCGGACTATGGGATCGACAAGCCAAAGGCACTTGCGCGGCTTTTCCTCGCGGGTATCGCCGCCCTCGCGGCGGGGTATCTGCTGCCGTCTCACAAGGACGCGGGGGCGCCGGTCCCCCTTCTCGGCCCGACGCTCCTCGCGCTCGGCTGTCTCAGCCTCGGCGCTTGTGCGCTCATGCTCGCCTGGTCGCTCAGGGGCAAATTCGTCGTACGCGATCGCATGCTGAACCTCATTCGTTGGCACGGAAACGAAACCGTGCTCGACCTCGGCACCGGACGTGGTCTGCTGGCCATCGGCGCGGCCAAGCGCCTGAAAACCGGGATGGTTGTCGGCATCGATGCGTGGGAAAGCGAGCAGGCCTTTGCGACGATCGAAGATGCACAGCGCAATCTCGAACTGGCGGGCTTTGCCGACCGCGTGGAATTACGCAATGACGACCCGCGCGATATCGGCTTTGTCGACAACTCCTTCGATGTGGTGCTTTCGCTCCTGTTCCTGCATACGCTCGACACCGAAGCGGCGCGGGCTGCGGCATGCCGCGAAATCGCGCGGGTTCTGAGGCCACGCGGTATTGCTGCCATCGCGGATGTCGAGCATTGCGCCGAATACGCGAAAGCGCTCGATGCCGCCGGGCTCAAGGTCGACAAGCCGCGAACGCTTCAGACGCTGGCGTGGACAACGCTTGAACTCGTGGTCGCACGCAAGATCTGACGGTATCAGGCCCGCGAAGCGCGCGCATCACTCAAGGGCGCTGTTCTTTCTTCGCGGCGCGGAAGCCGGCTGCGGCGGTGCTTTTCTCGCAGATGTAAGCGCCCCGCTTTGTCTTCCCGTAGGTTTTGGCGGTCGCGTAGTGATAGACCTTCGACGAGAGGTTGGCCCACACGACGGTGTCACCGGGGCAGCTCGCCTTGGCTTCGGCCTCGCTCGCGAACTGGCCGGTGCCGAGAGCGGCGGGCGCCTTTGCCTTCTTGGGCGCAGGAGCGGTTTGCGCAGGCGTGCCCGTCTGTGCCGTGCCTCCGAAGGGATTGGGAGTCGTCGTCTGCGCCGCAGCCGATCCGGCCACAAGGCCAAGTGAAAAAAGACATGCAACCACGAAACATGAAGACTTTTTCACGAACAACCTCGTTGAATACTTGGTGATGGTCTCATCTTTTGAAGATCGGACTGCAAAACGTCAATTTTGAGGAAACAGAGGAAAGCCGAGTCCGTTTTCCGTCGATGCGGAGGCCGCTCGGGACCAGCCGGCGGAGCCCAGACCGGCGCCGGGCGCGGCGTTCGAGGCCGGCGCATGCAGGATCAACGTTCTCACGAGCAGATAAAGCACGGTCGCATTGAACAGATGCCAGAAGTAGTGAACGCCGACCGGGATGTCGTTGCAGAGCGGCATGTCGAGCGTTCGCGCGGTGAATGACACGGCAAACACAGCGGCCGCGGCGTAGAACGCCTGCCCCGCCGCCGCATTTCGCAGCCAGATTCCCGCCCCCGCCGCCAGCATGAAGAAGAGCGACGGCAGGTACATCGCTCCGCCCCACAGAACAGGAGCGAATTCCTCCGCCTCAAGATAGAAGGTGGTGGCGAAGAGAAGGACGCAAGCGGCGGCCTTGAGCCATGCCGACCACTGGAAGAACACCGTCAGTATCATCCAGCAATAGAAGATCATGAAGACGAGGATCGGGATGACATCGACCCACTCCGCCCACTTGGTCGCGATGGTGTGAAAGACGAAGCTGCCGACACCCACGACGCCGATCAGGATGCAGAGCGCCTTGATCGCGGCACTGTGCGCATCGTCCAGTCTCTGCGACCTGAGCTTCCAGGCGGCCCATGCGGCAATCAGAAAAGCGAAATTGGAGATCGCGTTGAGCGGCTCCGCGTCAAAGGAGGCGCCTGTCCGCTCGCAGTAGATGTCGACGGGCCGGGACAGGGATTCGAGCAGGCTGCCAAAGTCCATGGGCGCTCTCCTTTGCCTTTACTTCACGAGCTTTAGCCGAGCCGCGTTGCGCGGGCAATAATCCGCTTGCATGAAACGCGGCGTGGCGCCTGAACCCCGGTTGTCGCAAACGAAACGGGGTTTCCTTCTGCGCAAGGAGAGATCACGGCGACGATTTCGAACGGGAAACGAGTAAAATTCACATGCCTGAGGATGGCATGGTCTCAGGAACAATTGGCGGAGACAAGCGGCGTCAGCGTTCGAACCATTCAGCGCATCGAGCAGGGAGGCATCGCATCTCCGGCCATGAAGGGAGCGGACCGGGAATGTTAGGTCGCGAAGGCGAAAGCGCGGTCGCCCCCATGATGCGAATAGGGCCGCTTCGTTGAGCGGCCCCGTCGTTTCACGCCACCGGTTCGGAATGAACCGGCAGGTCGATCATCGCCATCACGAAGCCGCTCGTGTCGTCAACGGCCTCCTCCCAGAGCGAGATGTAAGTCGGTAGCGCGGGCAACACGCGCCCGACGACTTCGCCATGATCGAACAGCAGTTCCGCCTCATACTTGCGGCAGATGCGCTGCATCTTGTGGTTCTCGGCGAGACAGTTCATGTAGAGGCGCTGAATGCCCCGGTTCCGCGCCGCGCGGATGATGCGGCCCAGCAACTCGGTTCCGACGCCCCTGTTCTGATAGTCGTGCTCCACCGAAAACGCGCCTTCGGCATCCGCCGACCACGCATCGCCGATCTGCCGCATTTCCGCTGCGGCGCGCATTTCCCCTTCGACAAAGAAACCGTAGACGAGACACTTCATCTCTCCCAGCCGCGAAGCATAGTCGATGATGAAGGCGTCGCTCACAGCCATGCCGAAGCGCATCCGGCGACTGTCACGGTCAAGTCTCAAGAGGTGATCGCGGAATTTGTCGGCTTCCGACAACCACATCTTTCTGATCGTTCCTCCCCAGAGGTGAGATTCAGGCATTGGGAACCTCCTTCTGGATGGTTGCGAGCCAAATGTTTCGGCTCCTTTGGCGTACAATTGTAGCAGGCGCCGTCATTGTGCAAGTGCGAAGAGCGCGAAACATAGGCGCATGGCACCTATGCCGCCCAATGAAAACGCCATGTTTACAATTGACCTGTGGAGCCGAAGCCACCGGTGTTTCGCTTTGTCGCGGGAAGTTTGTCAGCAATTTCCAGTCTCGCCCGCGTCACCGGGGCTATCACGAGTTGCGCTATTCTGAAGCCTCGTTCGATGGCGTAGGGCTCGCTGCCGAGGTTGATCAATAAAACTTGTACCTCGCCGCGATAATCCGAATCGATCGTGCCGGGCGCGTTCAGGACCGTCAGTCCGTGGTTGAGCGCCAGCCCGGAGCGAGGGCGAACCTGCCCCTCATATCCATGCGGCAGCTCCAGAGCGATGCCGGTCGGGATCAGCGCGCGCTCCCCCGGAGCCAGGAACCGAGCGTGCCCAGGCTCCAGCGCTGCCGCCAGATCGAGCCCGGCGGCGTGCTCGCTCGCATAAGCGGGCGGGTTCAATCCCTCGCCATGGGGCAGCACATTATATCGGACGACGACCTCGCTCATGAACTTCCTTCTTGTCGGGAGGTGGCGCGGCGCACCGCGCTGAGATGTTCCGCCGCCGCGCGCATGAGCCGTTGTGCCACGTCCTCCTTGGACAGGGCAGGCCAGCTTTCCACGCCTTCGTTGCGGATCACATGCACTTCGTTGTGATCGCCGCCGAAGACGCCACGCTCTGGCGAGACATCGTTGGCGACAATCCAGTCGGCCCCCTTGCTCGCGCGTTTCTTTGAGCCGAGCGCGAGCGCGTTGCCGGTTTCGGCTGCGAACCCGATGACAAGCGACGGGCGACCTGTCCCGCGCGAGGCAACGGTCCTGAGGATGTCGGGATTCTCGACGAGACGAAGCTGGGGAGGGCCGTCTTCGCCTTTCTTGATTTTCTCCGGCTCGACTGCGGCAGCGCGCCAGTCGGCAACGGCGGCGGCGAATATGGCAATGTCCGCCGGAAGCGCGGCCTCGACCGCGTCGAACATTTCGCGCGCGGTTTCGACATGAACCGTCGCGACGCCCCCGGGATCGGGCAGCGCGGTCGGGCCGGCCACGAGCGTCACGCGCGCGCCGAGACGTGCGGCGGCGGCGGCGATGGCGTAGCCCTGCTTTCCGCTCGAACGGTTGCCGATGAAGCGGACAGGGTCGAGCGGCTCGTAGGTCGGCCCCGCGGTGACGAGCACGTGCCGCCCCGCCAGTTCATCGCTGCTGGAGATATCCCCTTTCTCCGCGGCTTTATCGACGGCACTCTTGCCGCAAAGCTTTCTGCCATTCTGATGGGAGGGGCGAGGCGCCTTATCCTCAAACATGGCGTTTGCCGCGCTGATAATCTCGTCCACCTCCGCCATGCGGCCCACACCCCACTCGCCGCACGCCATGCTGCCTTCGTTCGGACCGACGAAACGGACGCCGTCGGCGGCAAGTTGCGCGAGATTGCGGCGCGTGGCCGGGTGCGTCCACATGCGCCAGTTCATGGCGGGCGCGGCGAGAACGGGCTTGTCGCCCGCGAGGATGACGGTGCTGGCGAGGTCGTCCGCGATGCCGTGCGCCATCTTCGCCAGGAGGTTGGCCGTGGCGGGGGCGACGATGATGAGGTCGGCCTCGCGCGAAAGGCGAATATGGCCGATCTCCGTCTCGTTCTTGAGGTCGAAAAGCTCGGTGAACGCGGGCTCCTCGGACAGCACCGCCACCGAAAGCGGCGTCACGAACTCCTGCGCTGCGCGCGTCAGCACGCAGCGAACCTTCGCGCCGCGTTCTCTGGCCCGACGGATGAAGTCGAGGCATTTATAGGCCGCGATGCCGCCGCCGATGATGAGGAGGATGGATTTTCCGTGCATGTCCGGCTTTCCGATTGCGGCGAAATCCTACAGCGGCCGACGGCGGGAGTCATCATCGGCGGTCACTCGCCGAGAGATGTGCGGGCGGCCCGGCGGTACGGTTAAAGGCGGAAGGCTTGCGTGACGGGCGCTCCCCTCCGGCTCATCGCTTGCAGGGAAGGCACCCGGAGCCGAGCGACGTCACCCGAAGCTGCTACCCCGCTTGCGCCCCTTCAACCGACACGATCTGTTCGACAAGGCCGGCATCCGTGAGGAGCTTCGCGCTTTCCTCCCAGTCTTCGGCGCGCGAGCGCCGCTCTCAATCGACAAAAGCGGCGCTTAAGGCGATGTTTCGCGGTTGCCTTCCGGAAGCGTGCGATCCCCTTCGCCGAGCGGGCGCTGCATGAGAACGCTATCCACCCATCGGCCAAACTTGAATCCGGCGGATACAAGAACGCCCGCCGGACGAAAGCCCATGCGCTGATGCAGCGCGATGGAACCGGCATTGCCGCTGTCGCCGATGACCGCCACCATCTGTCGCCATGGCCCGGCTTCGCACCGGGCGAGCAACTCGCCGAGAAGCGAACTGCCGATGCCGCAGCCTTGCAGGCCGTCGGCGACATAAACCGAATCCTCGACCGTATGGCGATAGGCCGAGCGTAGCCGGTAGAGTCCGGCATAGGCATAGCCAACGACCGCGCCGCCGCGTTCCGCGACGAGATACGGCAAGCCGGATGCGAGCACGCTTTTCCGACGCGTCGCCATTTCGCCGACGGACGGCGCCATTTCCTCGAAACTCGCCAAGCCGTTCAGCACATGATGCGCATAGATGGCCTGAACGGCCGCCATGTCGCTATCTTGCGCATTTCGCACCGAGACCGGCATGGCTGCCGCGTCTCGCGCGTCTCTCTTTGTCATGACACCATCGCGAAGCCGAAGACGAAAGGCCCCAAGCTAACCCTTCCGCCAAGCTTGCGCCAGCGTTCGCATAAAGGGTGGTGAGCGCTTTTTCGGCGGCCTCAGTCGACGGGGCGATAAACTCCTGCCGTCGCGTCGAACATCAGGGGAGTGGTTATGACCGGACGCGTCGCGCGCCGGATACGACGGTCGGTCCGGCGGATTGCCGCCTCGACCCGGTCAGCCTCGCGCCTGAGCCAGCGCAGGGCAAAAACGAGCATGAACGCTCCCAACGCAACAGCGAAAACCTGTGACATCACTGACAACCCCGACAATTTACATGAACGCGTCGGCCAAGCCGACTACAGCCCGAAGCGCGCCCAGATCGCACGCTCTTCGAGAGCAGAGATCAGATCATCAGCAAAGCCTTGTGCGAAGCTGATACCAACCCCTGTGCCGGAAACCGAGACGCCCACTCCCGCTTTCCGCCTGAAGAAACCGCGCTCAGTGGAGATAAGCTTAAGCCGCACTTTATCTCCATACTCGGCGCGCATCTTTGCCCTGAGATCAATGATGCCATCGATCAGGCCAAGTTCAAGGGCCTGCCTTCCCGCCCAGAACTCGCCTGTGAATAAGTTGCCGCCGGAATTGGCGATGCGGTCGCCCCGGCTCTCCTTCACGAGCGCGATGAAATCTTCGTGGACAACAGCCTGAAGACGCTTAAGCCGCGCAATTTCCTCCGGCTTTTCTGGCCGGAACGGATCGAGCTGCATCTTGTTTTCGCCGGACGTATACACGCGCCGGTCGATGCCGAGCTTGTGGATAAGGTGAACGAAGCCGAAACCGGCCGAGATCACGCCGATGGAGCCGACGATCGACGAGCCGTCCGCGTAGATTTCATCCGCCGCGCAGGCGATCATATAGCCGCCCGACGCCGCCACATCTTCGCAAAAGGCATAGACCTTCTTGTCGTGCTCCTCCTTGAGCGCGACGATCCGGTCGTAGATCAGGCGCGACTGCACGGGCGAGCCGCCGGGCGAATTGATCTGAAGGACGACCGCCGGACCTTTGGCGGCGAAAGCGCGGTCGAGCGCGGTGGCGCAGCCCGATAGCGTCAATCCCTGCCGCAACGGCGATGCCGCCCCGATGGTCCCGCTCAGGCGCACAACGGGAATGGTCGTCCGTCCGCCGGAAAAAAGGCTGCCCGGAAAGATGTTGCCCCACATCGAGGTATTAGGGCGTGTGGTCGAAGAGTGTTCGCTGTCGACGTCCATGGAAACCCGCATCACGTTTACCTCGTCGCTCGCCGGAGAAACGCGGCTTCGTAAATTTATCACACATGTGTGTATGGGAACGAGGTTAACAAGCCATTCGCCGCAGGGTTGCACCGGGCACCTGTGGCAAAGCGCGCGCGCCGGATGCGCTCTCGCTCATGGGCCGGAGTGGCTCACGGGTGGAGTGATTGACCGTGACGCAGGATCGCGGCGGCTGCCACGGTCGGCTTGCCGTCGGCTTCGTGAAGAACGAAGCCCGGCAGGATCGAGGCTGGCGCGCGGCTTCCCTTTATGCCGCTGACGATGACGCGGATTGCCGGTGCGCCGTGCTTCGGATGCAGTGGAAGGATGCTCAGGGCCCCGAACCTTCGATCGAACGCGGCGAGGATCTGCGGCAAAGCCTCTGCCGTATGGATCACTGTCGCGGTGGCGGACGGACGGGCGACGGCGGCCAGAAAGCGTGCCCAGTCCTCGAAAGCGCCTGTCGCCATGGCGCGGGCGCGACCGTTTCGCGCGTCTTTGGATGGGCGGGTGCGGCCATGCTCGAAGAACGGCGGATTGGCGATGACGTGGTCGTAGGCTTCACGGAGGAGGCCCGCTGCGTCAAGCTCGGCCCAGGAAAGCGTGAGATCGGCGTTGACGATATCGAATTGCGCGCCGAAGCCGTTGTCGGTCGCGTTCTGCCGCGCGAGCGCCGCTAACCCGGCGTCGATCTCCACGCCGGTTATGCTCACGCCGGGCACACGCGCAAGGAGGCACAAGGAAGCCGCGCCCGCTCCACACCCCGCTTCGAGCACCCGCTCGCCTGCCTGCGCCCGGCATGCTGCCGCCAGAAACACGGCATCGAGGCCTGACCTGAAGCCCGGCTTCGGTTGCCGAACGGTTACGCGCCCATCAAGGAAAGCATCACACGTGAAAGTGACCGGACTCGTCATGGGGTTTTTGCGATATTACGTCGGCAAGACGCCGCCGGAGACAGCCCGCCCAGCGATCTGATCGCCAAGGCCGGCATCCGTGAGGAGCTTCGCGCTTTCCTCCCAGTCTTCGGCGGCGACGAGAACGCGCCGGGGAAAAGCGCCGATGGACCCCTCTACAGAACTGACGTGAACGTCTGCGATGAGAACCGAAAACCCCGCGTCGCCTAACAAAGAGTTGACATAACTGAGAAGCACAATATCCGTAGTGCGCAGCAACTCTTTCATCGAGCAAGCCTTTTCGGACAGGACAGGCATCCAGGGACATTAAGCCACGTGGCTAACTTATCAAAGCGGTGTTTTTCTGGGATCCTGACGAGGTTCGCCCAGTCCGTTATCATGCCCAAGCAGCACATCTGGAGGAAATCATGAACTTGGCGGCTCAAGTTCAGGAGCGCAGCGATCCGTCGGCAGCGCTCGAACCTCTTCTGCGGCTTGTCCATGACGAGATGGCCGAGGTCAACAACATCATCCTGTCGCAAGCCCGTTCCGACGTTGCGCTGATCCCGGAACTCGCTCGCCATCTCATCAATTCCGGCGGAAAACGGCTGCGCCCGATGCTCACCATCGGTGCCGCCAAGATGTGCGGCTACGAAGGCACCGGCCACATCATGCTCGCGGCTTCGGTCGAGTTCATGCACACCGCGACGCTTCTGCATGACGACGTCGTGGACGAGAGCGACATGAGGCGCGGCAAGAAGAGCGCGCGCATGCTTTGGGGCAACCAGGCCAGCGTGCTCGTGGGCGACTTCCTGCTGGGTCAGGCGTTCCGCATGATGGTGGATGTCGGTTCGCTCGGCGCGCTGAAGGTGCTGTCGGAAGCCTCTTCCGTGATCGCCGAGGGCGAAGTCTGGCAGCTTGCGGCGTCGAAGAACCTGGCCACGACCGAGGAAGAATATCTCAACGTCATCATCTCAAAGACCGCCGCGCTGTTCGCCGCGGCGGCTGAGATCGGCGCGATCCTGACGGATCGAGGCGCCGAGGAGCAGGCAGCGCTTCGGCTCTACGGGACCAACATCGGCCTTGCATTCCAGCTTATCGACGACGCGCTCGATTATTCGGGCGAAGCGGCAAGCCTCGGCAAATGCGTCGGCGACGACTTCCGCGAGGGCAAGATCACGTTGCCCGTGGTGCTCTCCTACCGGCGCGGAACGCCCGAGGAACGCGCTTTCTGGCGGCGCACGCTTCAGGAAGGCGCCATCGAGGACGGAGATCTCGAACACGCGATCCAGATCATGCGACGTCATAACGCCATCGAGGAAACGATCCAGCGCGCGGTCTACTACGGCAAGGAAGCCCGCGAGGCGCTCTCGATCTTCCCCGCCGGCGAGGCGCGCAAGGCTCTGATCGACGCGGTGGATTTCAGCATCGCGCGCATGCATTGATAGAGGGCGGAGCGGCGCACGCCGCCCTGCCATCCGTCGACATGCGTAGAGCATTGACACTGGAAAACGCATAAGTAACGCGATCTGCGATCACAATGCCGCTTCCGGCGCGCGCAATTCCGTGATTTGTACTTTCATATGACCAATGTTATGCCCCCTGTCGCCATCATCATGGGCAGCCAGTCCGACTGGCCCGTTATGCGCGCCGCCGCGGCCGTGCTCGACGAACTCGGCGTCTCATACGAGGCCCGCGTTATTTCCGCTCACCGAACGCCGGACCGGCTCTATTCCTTTGCCAAATCGGCGCGAACCGAGGGCTTCAAGGTGATCGTGGCGGGCGCTGGCGGAGCCGCGCATCTTCCCGGAATGACAGCGGCGCTCACCACATTGCCCGTTCTCGGCGTTCCCATCGCGACAACCGTGCTGAAGGGCCAGGATTCGCTTTTGTCCATCGTGCAGATGCCGGCGGGCGTTCCGGTCGGCACGCTTGCGATTGGCGAGCCGGGCGCAACCAACGCCGGTCTGCTCGCCGCATCGATCCTCGCGCTGGGCGACGCGGCGCTTGCGGCACGCGTGGACGCATGGCGCGCAAATCGCTCGGCAAAAGTAGCGGAAAAGCCGAATGACGTTCCGTGAGCCTTTGCCGCCCGGCTCGACCATCGGCATTTTCGGTGGCGGCCAGCTCGGGCGTTTTCTCGCCGTAGCCGCCGCAAAACTTGGCTTCAAGACGGCCGTCTATTCCTCGAAGGAGGACAGCCCGGCCTTCCAGGTCGCGTCGTTGCATTGGTGCGCGCCCTATACGGACGAGGCGGCGCTTGCTGACTTCGCGCAGAATTGCGACGTCGTCACCTTCGAATTCGAGAACGTGCCCGCTGCGGCACTGGAGGTTGCCGCGCTGCGCACGCCCGTATGGCCGCCCGCTCGCGCCGCCGCCGTGACGCAGGACCGTATCGCCGAGAAGCGCTTCCTGACGGCGCTGGGCCTTGGCACCGCCCCCTATGCGGTCGTGGAGACGGAAGCGGACCTCGCCGACGCCGCTGCGTTCCTCGCGCAGCACGGGCGAGGCATCCTCAAGATCGCCCGCGAGGGCTACGACGGCAAAGGGCAGGCACGGGTGTCGAGCGAGGCGGAGCTTCGCGACGCATTCAAGGATTTTTCGGCAGCCTGCGTGCTCGAAGGCATGGTCGACTTCGCGCTTGAAATTTCTGTCATCGCCGTGCGCGGAACCGACGGCGCGGTGTCGGCCTATGACTGCCCGGAGAACCGCCACCGGAACGGCATTCTGCATCAGAGCATCGTCCCCGCCGCATGTTCGGCCGCGCAGCAGGCCGCCGCGCAGGAGATCACCGCCCGCATCGCCGCCGCGCTCGACTATCGCGGAACGCTTGGCGTTGAATTCTTTGTCATGCCCGATGGCGAGCACGTTCTCGTGAACGAAATCGCGCCGCGCGTGCACAATTCCGGTCACTGGACGATGGAAGCCTGCATTATCAGCCAGTTCGAAAATCACATCCGTGCCGTCGCGGGGTGGCCAATCGGCAGCGTGGAGCGGCACTCCGACGCGGTCATGACGAATCTCCTTGGCGCCGATGTGCTGGAGTGGCAGGACATCCTGAGCCGCGATGCCGGGGCGTCCCTGCATCTCTACGGCAAGTCGGAGATCAAGAACGGTCGCAAGCTCGGGCATGTGACCCAAATATCACCGGTGGAAAACTACCGTGGCGCGCCGCGTGCTACATCAAGCTTGAAATAGACAGACAGGGTAAAGCCTGATAGAGTGCGCGCAATGGCCTGCACTCGTGCGGGCTTTTTTATTCCAGCCCAATTCGAACCAAGGGAGTCAGCGTGCAGGTACACGTTCGCGATAACAATGTCGATCAGGCGCTGAAGGCGCTCAAGAAGAAGATGCAGCGCGAAGGTATCTTTCGCGAGATGAAGCTGCGTAACTACTATGAAAAGCCCTCCGAAAAGAGAGCCCGCGAAAAGGCCGAGGCCGTGCGCCGCGCCCGCAAGCTCGCTCGGAAGAAGGCTCAGAGAGAAGGCATCGTTGCTCCCGGCCGCGCCGCAGCACGATAAGTCTTCGTTTCAAATTATACACAGCCGGCGAGAGGTTTCGCGCCGCCATCCGATTGTGGCCCCATTCGGGGCTCACTGTGGCGTCACTTGAGAGCCTTTCGCGAGGGTGGAGCCTGTATTGTGAAGACGGGGACGATAAAAAGAGCGTTGACGGCGGGTGTCGTATGTCTTGCGGGGTTCTCGCTGGCGGCATGCGAAACCCCAGGGGTAAGCGATCAGCGTGCCGCCGACCGTCTGAACAATCCGCAGGTCGACCCGAGGAACAATATCGCGTCCATCTCACAGGTTCTCGCGAAGAACCCGCGAGATGCGAGCGCGCTTAACCTGCGCGGCACAGCCTATGGCCAGGCGGGTGATGGCGAGCGTGCCATCGCCGATTTCACGGCCGCAATCCAGATCAATCCGCAATTCTATCAAGCCTATAACAACCGCGCGCTGATCTATCTGAAGATGGGCCGGTATGACGCTGCGCTCGCCGACTACAATCAGGCGCTTGCGATCAAGCCGGACTACGCCGGAGCCTATGTCGGCCGTGGCAATGTCTACAAGGACCAGCGCAATTATCCGTTGGCCGTGGCAGACTTCACCAAGGCCATAGAACTCAAGCCCGACGATCCCGCGCCGTATTACAGCCGCGGCCTGATCCATCAGGCCATGAACGATCACCGCAACGCGCTGGACGATCTGAACGTCGCCGTGAATTACCGGCCCGACGCGCCCGACCCGCACTTCGCGCGCGGCCAGAGCTTCATGGTCATGCAGGATTACAAGAAGGCGTTCGAGGACTTCCAGGTCGCCGGGACCAACAAGGTCAACAATTACGAGGCGTGGGCGGCGGCTGGTCAGGCTGCGGAAGCCATGGGCGACCGCAAGGAAGCCGCAGTCGCCTACAAGCGCGCGCTTCAAATCAATCGGGAAAGCCGCGTCGCTTATGAGGGCCTGCGCCGCGTCGGCGGCGAAGACGCGTAAATGCATCCGGTCAGAGCCGCATCTGGCGGGGCGACCCGCGATGAGCGCGCTCGAAAAGTTTGGTGTATTTTCTCTTCATCGGACGCAGCGCTTCCCGGCACCCTTGCGGGTGCCGTCGGCTGAGCGCAATCAATTCCGGACACGCACGCCGGGCTCTGCGGAGCTACGCGCTGGCGTACACAGGCCGATGACGCCCTATGACGCGAGCGTCGCAGATCGATTGAAAGCAATCAGCTTGAGACCGCGTCCCGAGCGGGAGGCATGTTCATCAGGTCTACATTGCGAGGCTGCGATGCGCTCTTTGGGCATTCGCGCTCGTTCTCCGCGAGCTTGTCAGCAGGAAAGAAGACCGGGACGCCACCCCACTTTCGCAGCCGATTCCGAAGGGACGCTCGGCTTTGTGTCTTTCTCGGACCGCCAGCAACCGGCAGTCAGGCGATGATATCGGGCAGAAGCTGATCCTCAAAACGCGCGATCTTGTCCTTGAGAAAGAGCTTGCGCTTCTTGAGACGCGTAAGACGCAGCTGGTCGCGATCCGGAGCGCTCTCAAGCGCCGTGATCGCATCGTCCAGATCGCGATGTTCCTGTCTGAGCTGTGCGAGTTTCTGGCGCACACCTCCATCTTCCGAAGTGTTCATCAAACCCCCGGGGATGACGCCAAAAATACTCGGCCCCGAAAAATCGCTTACGAATTTCATCATAGCACGAATCCCGAATTTCCGAAAAAGCGCAATCTCCTCGATCCGTAACGTGTAGCACGGATTGGAAAGATTCTCATGGGATTTTGAAGACGGTCGAAGGAATTTGTTAAGATATGGCGCAAATTTGCAAGGGATTTCAGGTTGCCGGTTATGCGTCATGCAACCGCGTCACGGTTTGGCGCCAATTATGTCATTTTTTCGCCGTAAATTGGGTTTGCCATAGGAGGGTTAAACAAAAGTGGAGGCCGGAAATGAGCCTTATTGCGCATATCGAGGAACTCAAAGAGAAGCACCAGACCATTCAGCGGCAGATCGAGCTTGAAATGGCTCGGCCTCTCGTGGACGGGTTGAAGGTTTCCGAACTAAAGCGCCGTAAGCTCCTTCTCAAGGAGAAGATAGAAAAGTTCAAATCCGGAGAGGACGTCGCTCTCAGGGCGTAACACCTCCGATACGGGCCAAAGCGGCAGGGCATGACCTGCCGCTCAGGCCACAACCCCATCACCCTCCCCTACCGCGTTCCCTCCTGTCGCTCCGCGCGCCCTGCACAACACGCCCTCTTTGGCCGCCGCGCGTCGCCGCAATCCCCACAAAAGTCTTGCGCTCTCCGACAGTCGGCTTCATTCCTTTCCGCATGAGCGACAAGAAGCCATCCAAATCACAGGTCAAGGCGCGGCTGCCGAAAGGCATGCGCGATGTCGAAGCGCAGGAACTCCGCGCGCTGAAGCACATGCTCGACACCATCAGCGCGGTGTACGAGCGCTACGGGTTCGAGCCGCTCGATACCCCTGCGTTTGAATATACCGACGCGCTCGGCAAATTCCTGCCCGACACCGACCGCCCGAACGAGGGCGTGTTCTCGTTTCAGGACGAGGACGAGCAGTGGGTGTCCATGCGCTACGATCTCACGGCGCCGCTCGCGCGTTATGTCGCGCAGAACTTCGACGCCACGCCGAAGCCGTTCCGCCGCTACCAGACGGGCTACGTTTACCGCAACGAGAAGCCCGGCCCCGGCCGCTTCCGTCAATTCATGCAGTTCGACGCGGACACGGTCGGCACCGCGAACCCCGCCGCCGACGCCGAGATGTGCATGCTCGCGGCGGATACGCTCGACGCGCTCGGCCTCGGAGGTTCATATATAGTTAAAGTGTCGAGCCGCACGCTTCTCGACACCGTTCTCGACGCCGCAGGCATCGACGACCAGAAAAAGCGTCTCGTTGTGCTGCGCGCCGTCGACAAGTTCGATCGCCTCGGCATCCCGGGAGTGTCCGACCTGCTTGGAAAGGGCCGCAAGGACGAAAGCGGAGACTTCACGCCCGGCGCGGACCTCACGTCGGCGCAGGCGAACGCCGTGCTCGCGCTCCTCAGTGGCGACGCGCCCGCCGACGCGGCCATCGCAGCCATAATGGAACTCGTGCGCGGCGCCGGCTTCGGCGACGACCGCATCCGCTTCGATCCCACAGTCGTGCGCGGCCTCGAATATTACACGGGCCCCGTCTTCGAGGCGGAGCTGACCTTCCCCGCCACGGACGAAAACGGCCAGACCGTGCGCTTCGGCTCGGTCGGCGGCGGCGGTCGTTATGACGGCCTCGTCTCGCGCTTCCGCTCGCAGCCCGTTCCCGCCACCGGCTTTTCCATCGGCGTGTCGCGGCTTTACGCGGCGCTCTCGCATCTCGGCAAAATCGGCGCGGCGAAGGCGGCGGGTCCGGTTGTCGTGCTTGTCATGGACAAGGCGCGCGTCGGCGAGTATCAGCGCATGGCGCGCCAGCTTCGCGACGCGGGCATCCGCGCCGAGATGTATGTCGGCGATGCGGGCATGAAGGCGCAGATGAAATACGCCGACAAACGCGGCGGCCCGTGCGTCATCATTCAGGGCGAGGACGAACGCGCCAAGGGCGAAGTCACGATCAAGGATCTGCTGGAAGGCTCGCGGCTTTCCGGCGAAATTGCCGATCATGCCGAGTGGAAAGAGGCGCGCCCCGCGCAGTTTTCCGTGAGCGAGGGCGATCTCGTCGCCGCTGTGAAGAAACTCATCGAAGAGCAGGCCAAGGCGTGACGGCGGAAGGCGCAAAGGAATTCGGGGCGCTCGAAGCGCAGGCCGCTACCATCATGACGCTGTTCGCGGCGAAGGGCTATGAGCGCGTGGCTCCAGCCTTCATCCAGCCAGCCAGCCTGTTTCTCGACCGCATCGGCGAGAAACTTCGCGCGCGAACCTATATCTTCAGCGACCCTAGCGGCGAGGAACTTTGTCTCCGTCCGGACCTCACGCTCCCCGTGGCGCGCGTGTTTCTGGAACGCGGCGCGGGCGATGGCGTTTCGAAATTCAGCTATAACGGCCCCGCTTTCCGCATTCAGACGAAGCCCGAGCGGCTGCGCACGCGCGAATTCCGCCAGGCGGGGATCGAATATTACGGCGCGCGCGGCATTGAAGCCGACCTCGAAGTCATGGCGCTTACGCTCGACGCCGTGCGCTCCTGCGGCGTGCTCGATTTCACGATCCGCGTCGGCCATATCAGCCTCGTCCGCGCGCTGCTGAACGCGCTCGACATGCCGCAGCGCTGGCGCGACCGCTTGGCCCGCGCCTTCCGGCGGCAAGCCTTCGCGCAGGAGCTGGATGTCCTTTCACGTTCGCAGGCCGACCGCGCGCCCGCCTTGCCGGAAACGGCGCTCACCGACGACGGCTTCCTCGCCCATCTCGATACGGAAGGCGTGCCGTTCATCGGTCTGCGCCGCCCGGCCGAAATCGTGAAGCGCTTGCAGCATAAGGCGGCAGATGCGCAGGAATTGCCGCTTTCAGCCGAAACCGTGCGGCTCGCGCGCGACTATCTCGCTACGCGCGGCGACGTGGACGCCGCGCTCGACCGCATCGCGTCTCTCGCCGCTGAAGCGTCGCTCGACCTCGGCCCGGTGATGGACGACGCGCGGGCGCTGCTCGGCGGCATCAAGAAGCTCGCGGGCTGCGCCCCGGTGATCTTCGAGGCCGATTTCGGGCGGCATTTCGAGTATTACACCGGCATGGTGTTCCGGATCGATGCGGCAGGCGTGGAACGGCAGATCGCGGGCGGCGGTCGTTATGACGGCCTCATCCGCGCACTCTCCGGCGGCGCGCGCGACGTGCCCGCCGTGGGCGCTGCAATCCATACCGAGCGGCTGCTCGTCGCGGCCTCGGGGAGATAGCATGGACAAGCTCATCGTCGGCGTGCCGTCCAAGGGGCGGCTGATGGAAGATACGCTCGACCTGTTTCGCAAGGGCGGGGTCGCCATCGAGAAGACGGGCGATGCGCGCGGCTACAAGGGCGCGATGACGGGCGTGCCGGATGTCGCCGTGGAATTTCTTTCTGCGGGCGAGATCGCGCGGCACCTGCAAAGCGGGCGGGTGCATCTCGGCGTCACCGGCGAAGATCTTGTGCGCGAGCAGATCCCCGATGCCGACGAGCGCGTGGACCTGCTCGTGAAGTTCGGCTTCGGCCACGCCAATGTCGTCGTCGCCGTGCCCGATTGCTGGCGTGACGTGGAAACGATGGCAGACCTCGAAGAAGCAGGCGCGCTGTTTACCGCCGAGCATGGCAGGCGGCTTCGCATCGCCACCAAATATCCCATGCTGACGCGCCGCTTCTTCACGGAAAAAGGCGTGGGCCACTATCGCACGGTGGAGAGCCTCGGCGCGACGGAAGGCGCACCCGCCGCCGGCATGGCGGAAGGCATCGTCGACATCACGAGCACGGGCGCGACGCTTCGCGCGAACGGGCTGCGCATCCTTGCCGATGGACTGATCCTTCGATCCGAGGCCAATCTCGTCGCGGCGCGCGCAGCGCTCGCCGAGCCCCGACTGGCCGCGCTTTGCACCGACATCGCGGAGCGGCTCCGCATGGCGCGCGGCGCAGCCTGACGCTTCGATTGCGATCCTCGGTCAGTCCGGGTCAAATCGGGCTCGATTTGCGGCAGACAAGCTGATCGACATAAACCTGCACGTCGCGTCCGAAGCGACGGCAGGACGCTGCTGCGGCGGCGCGCCAAGGTCACGCAACCGTTGCAGCCGTTGCCCCCAGCATGTGCCTCCCTTGCGGCGTTTCCACTTCGAGAATCCAGATGTCGGGATCGCGGCTCGCCTGCCGCTCAAGATAGGCATCCGCTTCCGCCTCCGCCGCGTGAGGCGTGTAGACCGGCTGCCATGCGCGTCCATCTTCCATGAAAAGCGTCCCGGCCGGCGCCATTTCGGCGAACTGCGACGAGAGCGGAGCGAAAACCTGGGCCGTGCCATCGAGAGCGGCGACCTTGATGTAGATCGCTCCGGCATCCGCATCGCCGTGACGCACGAGCGCGGCAGGAATGAAAGCGGTGTCCAGCCGACGCAGGTAGGCGCTCACCCAAATGTGAGATTTAACGCGCATGTTTCCCCTCTTTTACTGAGCAAAGGCGAAACGCTCCGCCAGCGTGGGGCCGTTGCCTTGGTCATTTTGCGACCGTGCCTCTCCTGCGGCAATGGCTTATCCAGGGCTACAGGAAAGGATGTAAGTCAGCATTAGCGAAAATCGCGGCTTTTTAAGGTGCGGGTCCAATCCGGGTTAACTTTGGAACGTCGGCGTGGCAGTGCGGTTCCGTGCGTCCCTTCGTCGCCGCGCCCATAGCGCACGGCGAATGCGGCGGCATCGGGTTGAAGACGCCCGAGGACGCGCGTGAAATCGGTCAGGCGGCGGCTTACGACATGGATGACGCCGCTTTCCCTTTGCAGAACGCCTTCGCAGAGGATCACTTTCGCACCGAACACAGCCCGGCGATAAGTCTCGGAAAGCTTCGGCCATATGATGAGGTTGGCCGCGCCTGTCTCGTCCTCGATCGTCATGAAGATCGTTCCCTTTGCGGTGCCGGGGCGCTGGCGAAACAGCACGAGTCCCGCGATCGTCACGAAGCGACCGTTCGGCAGCGTCTTGAGATCGACGGCGCGCACCATGCCTTGCGCCTGAAGCCCGGCGCGCATGAAGGCCATCGGATGATTCCGCAGCGACAGGCCGAACACCGAATAATCCTCCGCAACGGCCTCGCCCGCATCCAGCGGCGGCAGCGCGACCGCGTCCGGCAAGGGCAATGGTGCGGAAGGCTCCGTTGCCCGCGCGAAAAGCGGCAATTCATCCGCCTCGAACCCCGCGACGTCCCACAGCGTTTCGCGCCGCGCCCGCGCCACCGAGCCGAACGCGTCGGCGCGCGCGAGCGTGAGCATCGCGGCTGTGCCGAGTTTTGCGCGGCGCATCACATCTTCGGTGCTTGAAAACGGGCCGCCCGCCATGCGTGCCTTCACGATATTTCCGGCGTCTTCCTCGCGCATGCCCGCGACGAGACGGAAGCCGAGGCGCAGCGCATGCCGCCCGCCGTCCGCAGCCTCCAGCGTATGATCCCATTCGCTCGCGTTCACGTCGGGGGGGCGCATCTCGACGCCATGCTCGCGCGCGTCGCGAACGAGTTGCGCGGGCGCGTAAAAGCCCATCGGCTGGCTGTTGAGGATCGCGGCGGCGAACACATCGGGGTAATGGCACTTCATCCACGCCGAGCAATAGACAAGGAGCGCGAAAGACGCCGCGTGGCTTTCCGGGAAGCCGTAGGTGCCGAAACCCTGGATCTGGCTGAAGCAGCGCTCGGCGAAGTCGCGCGGATAGTTCCTCGCAAGCATGCCTCCGATGAACTCGTCCTTGAACGTCCCGATGGTGCCGACCTTCTTGAACGTGGCCATGGCGCGGCGCAGCTCGTCCGCGCGGCCCGCCGAGAAGCCCGCCGCGACGATGGCGATGCGCATGCACTGTTCCTGAAACAGCGGCACGCCGAGCGTCTTTTCGAGAATGCCTCTCAGTTCCGGGCTCGGAAAACTCGCCTTTTCGAGGCCCTGCCGACGGCGCAGATAGGGATGCACCATGTCGCCCTGGATGGGACCGGGCCGCACGATGGCCACTTCGATGACGAGGTCGTAGAAGTTCTGCGGCTTGAGACGCGGCAGCATCGTCTGCTGGGCGCGGCTTTCCACCTGAAACACGCCAATGGAATCGGCGCGCGACAGCATCGCGTAAACGGCCGGGTCTTCCGATGGCACGGTGGCAGGCGTGAAGTCGCGGCCATAATGCGCACGGATGAGGTCGAAGCCTTTTGCGAGGCAGGTCAGCATGCCGAGCGCGAGCACGTCGACCTTCAGCATGCCGAGCGCCTCGATGTCGTCCTTGTCCCATGAGACGATGGTGCGGTCGTCCATCGCCGCGTTCTCGATGGGCACGAGTTCGTCAAGCCGTCCGCGCGCGATGAGAAAGCCGCCGGGGTGCTGCGACAGGTGGCGTGGGAAGCCGATCAGTTCGCGCGTCAGTTCAAGGCAGAGCATCAGGCGCGGGTCCTTCGCGTCGAGGCCGAGCGCGGCGAGGTCGCCCGGATCGACACCGCCATCGCTCCAGCCCCAGACGGAGCCCGCGAGCGCCGCCGTCACATCCGGCGAAAGCCCGAGCGCCTTGCCCACCTCGCGCACCGCGCCCCGCGTGCGATAGCAGATGACGGTTGCGCACAGCCCGGCGCGGTGGCGGCCGAAGCGGCTGTATATGTATTGAATCACCTCTTCGCGGCGCTCATGCTCGAAATCGACGTCGATGTCTGGCGGCTCGTGGCGCGCGTCGGAGATGAAGCGCTCGAACAGGAGATTGGAGCGCGCCGGGTCCACGCCCGTGATGCCGAGCGCGTAGCACACGGCCGAGTTTGCCGCCGAGCCGCGCCCCTGATGCAGGATGTTCTTCTCCCGCGCGAAGCGGACGATGTCCTCGACCGTGAGGAAGAACGGCGCGTAGCCGAAGCGTGCGATCAGGTCGAATTCATGCCGCACCTGCTCCGCCACATCGTCGGGCACGCCGTCCGGATAGCGCCGTCCGAGCCCCTCCCATGTGAGGCGCTCCAGCCGGGCCTGCGGAGCTTCGCCGTCGGGCGCGATCTCCTCGGGATATTCGTATGTCAGTTCGGCGAGGCTGAAAGTGCAGCGCGCCGCGAGCTTAACCGTGTTTGCCACGGCCTCCGGATACCCGGCGAACAGTCGCACCATTTCCGCGGGCGCTTTCAGATGCCGCTCGGCGTTCGCCGCGAGCCGGAAGCCCGCTTCGTCGATGGTGCAGGCGTGGCGGATGCAGGTGAGGACGTCCTGAAGGCGGCGGCGCGCAGGGACGTGGCAGAGCACGTCGCCGGTTGCGACGAGCGGAACGCAAACGGCGGCGGCGAGCGCGGCGAGACGGGCGATGCGCGGGCCATCGTCGCCACGGAAGCGATGGCTCGCGGCGAGGTAGACCCGATCCGGCAACCGCGCGGCGAGCGTTTGCAGGTGGCGGCGGAAGTCGGCCATGCGGCGCGGGCTTCGGAAGATGTCGTCCGGCGGCAGCACGGCGACGATCTGCCCTTCCGCGAAGGACAGGAAGTCTTCCAGCGCGAGACGGCATTCGCCCTTCGGGATCGTGTCCTCCGGTCCGCGGTCGCCGAGGCCCTGGGCGAGACTTGCGTCGGCGTGTGGCTCAGCCTGATGCGATGCCGCGTCCATCGCGGTATCGAACGGCGCGCCATTCTCCGCGTCGGCGAGCGGAAAGGACGGCGACGCTTCCGACGGCCTTTTCGGCCACGGCAAGACGTTGGAGCAAGGCTCTCGCGTTTGCGGTTCGGGAACGGGGCGGGGCTTCGATTGGGCTGGCTTCGAGCGGCTTTGCGCGGCGGAGAGGGCTTCGCTCCTGATGACGCGGTCCGACTTGCCGAGCGTCAGAAGCCGGCACAGCCGCCCGTAAGCCGCGCGGCCGGTCGGATAGCACAGAAGATCAGGCGCTCCGTCGACGAAGGAAAGGCGGCAGCCGATGATCAGCTTCACACCATGGTCACGGGCGGCGAGATGCGCGCGCACAATGCCAGCGAGCGAGTTTCTGTCCGTGATGGCGATGGCGGACAGGCCGAGTTCCGCCGCGCGCGCCACGAGTTCGTGCGGATGCGATGCGCCTTCTAGAAACGAAAAGTTCGTCGCGGCCTGAAGCTCGGCATAGCGCGGCGGCGCTTTCGCGATCATGCGAACACTCCGTGCAAATACCAGCGTGGCGGGCGCTCGCCGCCATATTCACCTTCGCGATAGACCCAGAAGCGCATGCCGTGCGCGCTTTCCACGCGATAATAATCGCGTACCTCGCGGTCTTCGTCGCGCAGCGCTCGCCACCATTCGGACGCGATGCGCTCCGGCCCGTCCGCGCGCACGATGCGGTGGACGACCTTGCGCCAGCGGAACAGCATCGGCGGCGCGTCGGGGAGCACGGCGGTCACATCGATGGGATGGGGCCGTGTAAAGAGGCGGACGGGGCGCTCGGGCAGCAAGTCCCAAGGCGAGGGCTCCGTGGCCGGCTGTTTCGGGGAGCGCCTGCCCTTTGATCCGCGACCTCGTTCCGCTTTGCCGCGTGGAAGGGATGTCTCGTCAGGCTGACGCGACTGCGTTTCGTCTTTGAGCGCGGCGTGGGACGACGGCTTGAACCCAGCGGAAGCGAGCAATCGGGGCGCCCCAGTCGCTTCGCCTGTTTGCAGCGAGGAAGCGCGCGGACAGCCCGGCGATCCGGCGTCTCTCGAATGCGGCTCGGGCATGCGCAACTCGGGCATGGCACCGCGCGCGTCGCAAAGCGCGAAGGACGCAGCCTCCTTCTTCTCAGCCGCCAGACGCGGGGTTTCAGCGACCGCGAATGCCGTTCCCGCGTCGGCGAGCGCGGGTTGCCTTGCCACGGCGCGCTCGGGAATATGGCTTTCGCGCAGCGCGAAGCGGTAGACGCGCCCCTCGCCGAAGCGGTTCTCGATCCCGTCGATGAGCGCCGCGAGGTCTTCGAGGCTCGCTTCGCCCCGCACCTTGCGCAAGATGTTGGACTGGCGCGCTTCGAGCGGCTCCACCTTCGAGGCGAAGATCATGGCGGAATCGATGCCGAAGCCGGGATCGATGAGCGGCAGCTTCTCGCGGAAGAGGCGCATCACGCGAGCCGGATCGCGGCAGGGAAGCGCTGTCGTCACGGCCTGCCCTTCCACGCCGCCATCGGCGCGGAAAAAGCTTACCTCGAAGGTGAGGCCGCCGTGCCGCTCCCGTTCGAGGCGGCGGCACAGCATGTCGAGCAGCGCACGCGTGACGCGCTCGATGTCCTCCGGCGCGGCCAGGGGCTCGGCGAAGCGCAGGCGTTCGAGCCAGGGCGACGGCTCGCGCAGGAAATCGATGGCTTCTTCGGCGCGGCCGAGCGCCTTGTCGAGTTGCGGCAGAAGGTCGGGAAAGCGGCGCGCGAGACCGGCGCGCGGCATGGGCAGCACGTCGCCCACCGTGTAAAGGCCGAGCTTGCGCAGCACGCTTGCGGTTTCGGCGGCGATACGCAGCCGCTCGACGGGCAGCGGCGCAAGCAGGGCGGCGAGGCCGGCTTCAACGCGCCGATCCTCCCCGCTCTCGAACAGGGTCGACTGCCTCGGCAGGAGCGACGGCGTATCCCCGGCGGCGGCCGCGAAGTCATCCGCGATCACGTAGCGTTCGGCGTGATGGGCGAGCGCAAAGGCCGCGCCGAAGGTGGGCGCGATGGCAGCGCGGGCCGGAATGCCCCGCGCTTCGAGGCGGCCGAGCAGATCGTCGGCGAGTTTGTCCTCATCGGTCGCAGCGCCGCAGCGGCGATCCGACTTTTCGTTCAGGCGCCCGGCTCCGAACGCGGGTTGAGCGAAGAGATGCGCGCAGCCGGTGATGTCGAGCCAGAGGCCGGACGGCGCGGGCGCGGTCGCGGGCGTATAGCGCTGCGCCCACAGGGCGAGTGCGGCGCGTGCGTCGGCCTCGGCGGCGGGATCGGCGTCGGCGGTGACGAGTTTCGGGCATACCGCGAGCGCGTCGGCCAGCGGCTGGTGCAGGGAGATCCCCGCCTCGATAGCGGGGCCGTCCAGCGCGGCGATGCGGCGGACGGTGCCGTGCTTCTCAAGAAGGGCGAGCGGTTCGCGCCGCTTCGCGAGCCTCGGGCGCTTCAGCCGCGCGAGCGTCATCGCAAAGTTCGGCAACCACACGTACATGGCCCGCTTTCCCGTGGCCCGCTTCAAAAGTGTGCCCGTCTGCGCCATCGAGTGCCTCCACGATAAAGGATGCGGTTCTTCCATTGCGGCAATAGTCGAGGTCGAGACGCCAACGCGGGGGCCCGAGGCCGCCGAAGACATCGGACGAAGGAACGGCGGCGACGCGCCAGCGGGTAGAGGCGGCCCCGCTCGGCTCGCCGGCCACGCCTCTGGGCTTCACCACATGGCGGCGGACGAGGAGCGCGAGCGCGTTTGAAGTCCGCGCGGCGGCGTCGAGCCTGCGCCCGGTTTTCAGCGTAAGCGCGCCCGCCTCGCCGAGCACGGCGGCGACGGCCCGCGAATGAAGCGCCTCTTCCATGACGGCCAGCACTTCGGCGTCCTTCCGGCAGTCCACGAAAACGATGCGCGCCGGGTCGAGGCCGAAGCGGCGAAGGCCGGGCACGTAACAATCGCTTTGGCTCGCGGCCCATAGCGCGACGCCGCCTCGCACGCGCAGGTGAGCGGCCAGCACGGTCGCCGCGAAGGCTGTCACCGATGGCGCGAGTTCGGCTTCGAGCGCGGCTGCGGTGAACTCATGCAGTGCGCCGAGCGAAAGGCCGCCGCCGGGCAGGGGCTCGTTCAGCCGTGGATCGGCGAAGGGCAGCACGGGCGGCGCCCTGCCATCGTCGAGATAGTGGCCTTCGATGGCGCGGACCTGCATCCTGAGCGCGTCCAGAACGCCGGAAACCGCAGACCCGGCACGCCGGTCCGAAGCTCGGTTCTCTCGCATCGCGGTTTGCGGCCGGGCGCCTTTTTCGGCACGGCGATCTGACGGAGGGCTGACGCTCATGACACATTATGATCCTGTTTTGTTCTTGTTTTGGACCATAAACCCGCGTCAGTCAATCAGTTTGTTCTCGCATGAAAGCTGGGCGCAACCGGCCATCGCCGCCGTCTCGCCATTGCTCGCAAGGAACCGTGCGCTCTGGCGCGCGCCAGAAAGAAAGATAGGGCGCGCTTTTAATCCAATCCGAAGCGGGATACGCTTCAATATCCGATCGCCGCCGAGTCGCCGTCGCGCAGGTCGGCCGCGCCGAGGAACAGCGGGCCTTTCTTCATGATGGAATTGGCGCGACCGAGCACCCGGTGCTGGAACGTGCCGTCCGCGTTCTTCGGCAGAATGAACCCGCGCGATTCGAGAAGCCGTAAAGTATCCTCGGACACACCCCGTTCGGTGATGACGTTATCCGGCATCCACTGGTGATGGATGCGCGGCGCGGCGGTGGCTTCGGCCACGTTCATGTCGAAGGTCAGCACGTTGAGAATCTCCTGCAGAACCACCGTGATGATCGTGCTGCCGCCGGGGCTGCCGGTGACGAGATAGGGCGCGCCGTCCTTCATGACGATGGTGGGCGCCATCGAGGACAGCGGGCGCTTCCTGGGTTCGATCGCGTTCGCCTCGTCGCCGGTGAGGCCGAAGGCGTTCGGCGCGCCGGGCTTCGCGGAGAAATCGTCCATCTCGTTGTTGAGGAGGAAGCCCGCGCCGTCCACCGAATAGCCGCTGCCGAAGGCGAGGTTCAGCGTGTAGGTGTTCGCCACCGCGTTGCCCGCCTTGTCCATCACCGAAAAATGCGTCGTCTGCTCGCCCTCGGGCGCGGGCGGTTTGCCCGCCGACACGTCCGCCGATTTCGACGCGCGTTCGAGGTCGATGCCCTTGCGAAGCTCCGCCGCATAGGCCTTGTTCGTCAGCCCTGCCACCGGCACGGTAACAAAATCAGGGTCGCCCAGATATTTCGCACGGTCCGCATAGGCGCGCCGCATCGCCTCGATGAGCCGGTGATAGGTGTCCGCGCTCTCGTTGCCGAGCGGTTTCAGGTCGTAACCTTCGAGGATGTTCAGCATCTGGATGACATGCACGCCGCCCGACGACGGCGGCGGCATGGAAACGATCTCGTAGCCGTTGTAGATGCCGCGCACCGGCTCGCGCTCGACGGGCTTGTAGGCCTTAAGGTCGTCCGTGGTGATGAGGCCGTTATTCTTCTTCATCTCGGCGGCGATCAGTTCGGCGACTTCGCCCTCGTAGAAGCCCGCCGCGCCGCGCTCGCTGATCGCATGCAGCGTTTTCGCGAGGTCGGGCTGGCGCAGCACCTCGCCCATGCGATAAGGCTCGCCTTCAGGCTTCAGGAAGTAGCGCGCCGAAGACGGATCGGTCTTCAGCCGGTCCTTCGCCCGCGAGAAGGCATAGGCGAGGCCGTAGGGCACGACGACGCCCTCTTCCGCGAGCCGGATCGCGGGCGCCATCACTTGTTCGCGGGGCATCGTGCCGTATTTTTCGAGCGCGTAGAGCAGCCCCGCCACCGTTCCCGGCACACCCGCCGACGCGCGGCTGTAGCGCGCCTTGTCGCGATCCACAGCGCCGCGATTGTCGAGAAACATGTCGCGCGTGGCGGCCGCGGGGGCGGTTTCGCGATAGTCGAGCGCGATCTTCCGTCCGTCCGCCAGCGTGATCAGCATGAAGCCGCCGCCGCCGATATTACCCGCCTGCGGATGCGTGACGGCCATGGCGAAGCCGACAGCCACGGCCGCGTCGATTGCGTTTCCGCCAGCCTTGAGGATGTCCGCGCCGACCTGCGCGGCGACTTTCTCCTGCGCGGACACCATGCCGTTTTCGGCGACGGTGGGCACGAAACGCGCGTCGAAACCGATGAGCGCGTCGGCCGCCGGATCGGTCGCCTTCTGCGCGAGCGCGGGCGGCGCGAAGGGAGCGAGGACCAGAAGCAGGACCAGCGAGACACAGAAGCAGCGAAGTGCGGATTTCGAATGCAGCATGGGGTGTGGCCTGAAGGTTGGGGGGCAGGCTGACGGAATGGCGACAGATAAGATTTAACCGCGACTGCTTTGCAGCAGGAAATAGACATTCGTGTGAGAGGCACGGAATTGGAAACGATACTCACGCATCCGGCAAGCCGGAGGCGGGAACGACGCCAGCCGAAAGCAGTTGAACACAGAGGCAAACGGGCGGGCGCGCTTTCCATTCACGAGGCCCATCATGACACATCACGCGGGACATGGTTACGAGGCGAAGGCGGCGCAGGGCGAAGGCGGCGGCGGCCCGAAGCTCAAGACCGAAAATCCGGCGACGGGCGAGCCGGGCCGAACATACGAAGGCCATTCGCGCGAACAGGCGCTCACGATTGCGCGCGAGGTGCGCGAGGCGTTTCCCGGCTGGCGGTGCACGTCATTCACGGAGCGCGGCATCGTCGTCGGCACAGCCGGGCGCATCCTTCGCGAGCGGAAGGACACGTTCGCCCGGCTGATGGCCGAAGAGATGGGCAAGCCCGTCACGGAGGGGCTCGCAGAGATCGAGAAATGCGCGTTCAACTGCGATTATTTCGTCGAGAATGCCGAGCGGTTTCTCGCGAATGAGCCGGTCGAACTCGAAGGGGGACGCGCCTATGTCACCTTCAACCCGCTCGGGCCTCTGTTGGCCGTGATGCCTTGGAATTTTCCCTTCTGGCAGGTGTTCCGCGCCGCCGTGCCCGCGCTGATGGCGGGTAACACGGTGCTCCTGAAGCACGCGAGCAACGTGCCCGGCTCGGCGCTCGCCATCGAGGACGTGTTTCGCGAGGCAGGCGCGCCCGACAATGTGTTTCGCACCATCCTGATCGCTGGTCGCGACACGGCGGAGCTGATCGACAGCCCGCATGTCGCCGCGGTGACGCTCACCGGCAGCGTGGCTGCGGGCAAGGCCGTGGCCGAGGCGGCGGGCCGCAATCTCAAGAAGACCGTGCTCGAACTCGGCGGCAGCGACGCCTACCTCGTGCTCGAAGATGCGGACATCGAGCAAGCCGCCACCGTCGCCGCGAAAGCCCGCATGGTGAACGGCGGCCAGAGCTGCATCGCGGGCAAGCGCTTCGTCGTGATCGCGCCGGTGCGAGAAGCATTCGAGACGGCGCTCGCGGCAAAGATGAGCGCGATCCGCATGGGCGATCCGCTCGACCCGGCAACGAAGCTCGGCCCGCTCGTAAGCGTGGGCGCGCGCGACGAAATCCACCGGCAGGTGCGCGAGAGCATCGAGAAGGGCGCGCGGCTCCTTTGCGGCGGCGAGGTGCCCGACCGGCGGGGTGCGTGGTATCCGCCGACGGTGCTTGCCGACGTGAGGCCGGGCCAGCCCGCTTACGACGAAGAAGTGTTCGGCCCTGTCGCCGCGATCATCGAGGCGCGCGACGTCGAACACGCGATCCGCATCGCGAACGACTCCGAATTCGGCCTCGGTTCGGGCGTGCTGACCCGCGACATCCGGCGCGGAGAGGAAATCGCAGCGAACGACCTCGAAGCGGGCATGGCGTTCGTGAACGAGAACGTGCGATCCGACCCGCGCATGCCGTTCGGCGGCGTGAAGCACTCGGGCTACGGCCGCGAATGCGGCGTGTTCGGCATCCGCGAATTCGTGAACATCAAGAGCGTCCACGTGCGCGAATAGCGGCGAGGTGACCGAAGAGCGTTCTGTTGCGCGGGAAGCGCACCCGTCGCCCAAGCTCAACTCGCCTCGCATGACCGGCAGCCGCACGGAATGGTTGACGGCGCTCCCCGCCTTATTGCCCGCAAACTTGCCCTTTAGTACACCAGCAATCCTGTATTTCACGGTTTCCAAGGGTTTGCTCGATGGCTTTGCGGCACTGGATCGTTGCGGTTTTTCTCGCGACGGCGCTTGCTCTCACGAATGGCGGCGCGATGGCGCAAGGGGCCGACGCCCCGAAACCGGCTGCACCCGCCGCCGCGGCGCCGGCACCCGCGCCCGAGGCGAACAAGGCAGAGGTCATCAAGCGTGCAAACGATGCCTTCGGAGCGGACATCGCAGGAACGACCGCGAAATGGCTGAAAACGCTCGACGACATCGAGAACCAGCTTCGCAAGCCCGGGCTTCGCTACCCCGAACTCGATGGCTTCCGCGATCAGCTCCTCAAGATTCGTGCTGAAGCCGACGAGTTCTGGAAGAAGCTGGAGCCCGCTATAGGGGCAATCGACGAACAGGTGCGCAACCTGCCCCCGCTGCCGGCTGCCGACCAGCCGCCCGAGACGGGCGAAGCAGCCCAGCTTCGCGCCGACCTGACTTTTCATCTGAGCCACCTGAATTCGGCACGCGCAACGCTCGATCACACGCATTCGCGCGTCAATCAGGAGATCAACTCCATCCAGGACATCCGCCGAAAGAACTTCACCAGCAATCTCTTCCAACCGGTGCAGGGCGTCTGGTCGGCGCAGACATGGGAGAACGTACCCGCCTATGCGAACATCGCCGCCGAGCGGGTCGAACGCACAATCGGAAGCTGGTGGGACGACTCGGACGATCAATCCGAGCTTCTCTATCTTTTCGGCACCGCGGCGGCGCTTTTCGCGGGACTTTCCCTGATTTCATGGCGCGGAATTCGACGGCTCAGGACCTGGACAGAAGAGGGCGAACCGCCATTCTGGCGGCGTGCATCGACGGCAGCAGGCGTTATCGTGTTGCGTATTCTGCCCGCCTGCGTGCCGCTGGTTTTTCTTTATCACGCGGTCAACTCGGTGCAGCCCATCCCTGAAAAGATTCAGTGGCTGCTCTATTCGGCATCGCGCTCGATCCTCGTGATCGTGGTGGTGAACGCCCTCATCGCGACCGTCTTCGCGCCGGGGCGCCCGCAATGGCGGCTCATCCGCGCCACAGAAGGAGCGGCGGTGCGGATTTCGGGGCTGATGCTCGCGCTCGCGCTCGTTTACGGCGCGACCACCTTCATCTACACCGCCACGCGATTGGTGCAGGCGCCGTTCTCGCTGACGCTTGCCTTCACGCTTCCGGCGAACCTTCTCGTCGCGCTGCTCGTGACCGCGATCCTGAAGACGCCGCTCAGGGACAAGACGTCAGAGGGGCTGCCGTCGACGACGTGGCTGAACCTGCTTCGGGTACCGGTCTGGATCATTACCGTCGCGATCATCGTAACAGCGCTTTCGGGCTATCTGGCGCTGTCGCGCTTCCTCGCGCAGCAACTCATCGTCACGGGCTCGATCCTCGCCGTCGTCTATATCCTGCTTCTGTGGGCCGATGGCGTGGCTCAGGGCATCAGCGACGAAAACTCGGCCATCGGCAGCTGGATCAAGACGCTCGGCGTGGACCAGAAGCGCTGCGAACGCTTTTCGGTTCCGATAAGCCTTTTCCTCAAGTTCATTGTGCTGATCGGCGCGGTGCCGCTGATCCTGCTGCAATGGGGCTATCCGTGGGCCGACATCGTTGAATGGTATTACCAGCTTTTCTTCGGCTTCCGCATCGGCAACACGCAAGTGTCGCTCGCCGCGATTCTCGCCGCCATTGTCGTCTTCGTGCTCGGCTATTTCGCGGCGCGGCTGTTCCAGAGCTGGCTCGACACACAGGTTCTGAAACCCGCGGGCCTCTCGGGCGGCCTGCGTGACTCGATTCGCACGGGCGTCGGCTATATGGGCGTCGGCGCGGCGGCACTCATCGCGTTGTCTTACGCCGGGTTCAATCTCTCGAACCTGGCCATCGTTGCGGGCGCCTTCTCCGTCGGCATCGGTTTCGGCCTGCAAAGCGTCGTCAGCAACTTCGTCTGCGGCCTCATCCTGCTCGCCGAACGTCCGATCAAGGTGGGCGATCTCGTCACGGTCGGCGGCGAGGAAGGCACGGTGCGCAAGATCAGCGTGCGCTCGACCGAAATCGAAACCAGCGACCGCGCGAGCGTGCTCGTGCCGAACTCCTCCTTCATCACCGGCAACGTGAAAAACTGGACGCTGCGCAATAACACGACGCGCGTGATGATCCCCGTTTCGGTCGTTCACGGAAGTGACCCGCGCAAGGTGAAGGAATTGCTGCTCGGCGTCGCGCGCTCTCATGTTGCGGTGATGACATCGCCGGAGCCGTTCGTTTCGCTCGACGATTTCACGGTCGATGCGCTTCAGTTCAAGCTGTTCGCCTATATCTACGATCTCAACAAGGGAACCGGCACGAAGACCGAGCTTCGCATGGCGATCATCGAGGCCTTCAGGAAAGAGGGAATCCAGATGCCGCAAGGCGCGTCCCCGACACTGCCGTCCGATGAGGCCGAGCTTTGGCGCGAAGCCGTGAGCCAATATCTGGCTTCACGCGGCGACAAGAAAGACGGTGACGAGGACGGCGCATCGAATGACGGCCGGATCGTCCTGCCGAGGATCGGTTCATGAGCCGTCAGGGGGAGAATATGAAAATAGGCAAGCTGATCCAGCAGGTCGAGAGCTTCTTCCTCGTTGTGATCGCGATCCTGACCGTGATCGGCGCGATCAAGGAAATCTATCTCATCGGCATGAAGCGCGATGTCGGCCTGCAAGATCTGCTGCTCATGTTCCTCTATGTCGAGGTGCTGGGCATGGTCGCGGCCTATATCACGTCGAAGCAGATCCCGATCACGCTGCCCATCTTCATCGCGATTACCGCCATCGCGCGGGTGGCAATCCTGCAGAAGGAGCAAGACCCGATCGCAATCATCTACGAGTCGGGGGCAATCCTGATGCTGGCCATTGCGGCAGCGGTGGTAAATTTCCGCCCGGCGAAAAAGCCGGCAGTTCCGGGCGGACCGTCGTCCAGCGATAGGGCCGGTGAAGGCGGCACCATGCCGCCGGCGTGACCGGCGATTTCGCCGGTCCACCGCGTCGGCCGATAACGGGCCTTTTCGCTTGATGCGGGAGGGCTCGTGCAGGCCCGGTTTCGTCTTCCGAAGGCCGCTTATGAAAAGCGTTTCACGCTTTCACCTTTGCAGCGGCGGGCACGTCGTGGCAGGGACTTTTCTCGTTCTTCAAGGTCTTCTTTCCCTCCGGCGCCTTGCCCTTGAAATAGCGCGCGGTCGCGATGGCAACCTGCGGCTGGCCCTCGCCGTTGGAGACCTGCTGAATGCCGTCCTGATACCAGCCATCGTATTTGCGAGCGGTCGCCTCTTCGCGGGCGCGGCACCAGACCACCGCCGACAGATCGGCGAAGGTATATTTGTTCGTGGTCGCCGCCGCGAGGCGCAGGGTGTCGGGCCCCTGCTCCGTCACCACGACATCTTTCACCGTGAAAATGCCTGACTGCGGCATCTTCGAGGTATCGACCGCAGCAGCCTGCAAGGGCTGCGTTTCGGTGTTCGAGGCACAGCCCGCGAGCGCAACCGTGGCGACGGCAAACAAGGCAAATCTTTTCATGACACGATCAATCCATGAATTCGTTGACGCGAAGCCCGCCAGCCCCCTTGGCGCGCCGATGCTTAAGCGTGGGAGGCGATTCCCGGCGCTTCTGTGGCTCGCGCCATGGGTTTTCAACCTGAGATTGTCGCACCGGACGCTTCCAGGCGCGACTGTTGCGCGAAAAACGCTCTACCTCTCCATGCCGGCTGACCATTCCGCTACCCGCTTCGCCCAAGCCCCTCTCGATTCCTTCAATTGCATTCGGCGCTCTTTCAGGCGATGATCCCCGCATACCAAGGGGGGCCGCAGGCATGCGGCTGAGATTGCGCTGAAGAAACCTGAAACAGGTGCCGCGCGACGACCCGTCGAACCTGATCCGGTTAGGACCGGCGGAGGGAATGGTCTTGCAGACACGCCGCCCGCTTCGCGAAAAGCGCTCGCGCTTCGCGGCCCCGACTCATCCCCCGATCACGCAAGGAGACAGCGCATGAACGCGCCCATCGATCCGAAAAAGGTTGAGCCGGTGAAGGTCACGACGGGTTCCCTGCCGGGATCGCGCAAGGTTTATGCGGAGGCCGCGCCCGGCGTGCGGGTGCCCTTCCGCGAAATCGCCCTGCATGAGAGTTCGGGGGAGCCGCCGTTCCGCGTCTACGACACGAGCGGCCCTTATTCCGATGAAGCCGCGCGCATCGATGTTAACGCGGGGCTCGCCCGCCATCGCGAAGCGTGGGTGAAGCGTCGCGCCGTCGAAGCTTACGAAGGGCGCACCGTAAAGCCGGAAGATAACGGCAATGTCGGCGACGCCCACCGCGCGCGCGAATTTCCGCATCGTTATCCGGTCTATCGCGCCGCCGACGGCCAGCCGTTGACGCAGCTCGAACTGGCGCGGGCGGGCGTGATCACCGAAGAAATGGTCTACATCGCGAACCGCGAGAATCTGGGCCGCACGGCGGCGCTCGACCGCGCCAAGGAAGCGCTGGCGGATGGCGAAAGCTTCGGCGCGGCGATTCCCGAATTCATCACGCCGGAATTTGTCCGCGACGAGGTTGCGCGCGGCCGCGCCATCATCCCGGCCAATGTGAACCACGCCGAGCTTGAGCCGATGATCATCGGCCGCAACTTCCTCACCAAGGTGAACGCGAATATCGGCAATTCCGCCGTCTCGTCCTCCGTCGAGGAAGAGGTGGAAAAGATGGTCTGGTCCATCCGCTGGGGCGCGGACACGGTGATGGACCTGTCCACCGGCCGCAACATCCACACCACGCGCGAATGGATCATCCGCAACGCGCCCGTGCCCATCGGCACGGTGCCGATCTATCAGGCGCTGGAGAAGGTGAACGGCGACCCCGTCAAGCTCGATTGGGAGGTCTACAAGGACACGCTCATCGAGCAATGCGAGCAGGGCGTCGACTACTTCACCATCCATGCGGGCGTGCGCCTGCGCTATGTGCCGCTGTCGGCGAAGCGCGTCACCGGCATCGTATCGCGCGGCGGCTCGATCATGGCGAAGTGGTGCCTCGCGCATCACCGCGAAAGCTTCCTCTATGAGCGCTTCGACGAGATTTGCGACATCATGCGCCGCTACGACGTGTCGTTCTCGCTCGGCGACGGGCTGCGCCCCGGCTCCATCGCGGACGCCAACGACGCGGCGCAATTCGCGGAACTTGAGACGCTCGGCGAACTGACGAAGGTGGCCTGGGCGAAGGGCTGCCAGGTGATGATCGAGGGGCCGGGCCACGTGCCGCTGCACAAGATCAAGGTGAACGTCGAGAAGCAGCTTGCGCTGTGCGGCGAAGCGCCGTTCTACACGCTAGGCCCGCTCGTCACCGACATCGCGCCCGGCCACGACCACATCACGAGCGCCATCGGCGCGGCCATGATCGGCTGGTTCGGCACGGCGATGCTCTGCTACGTCACGCCGAAGGAGCATCTCGGCCTGCCCGACCGCGACGACGTGAAGGCAGGCGTGATCGCCTACAAGATCGCGGCGCACGCGGCCGACCTCGCCAAGGGCCACCCCGCCGCGCAGCTTCGCGACAACGCGATTTCGCGCGCGCGCTTCGAGTTCCGCTGGGAGGATCAGTTCAACTTGGGGCTCGACCCCGAGGGCAGCCGCGCCATGCACGACGAGACGCTGCCGAAGGACGCGCACAAGGCCGCGCATTTCTGTTCGATGTGCGGGCCGAAATTCTGTTCGATGGAGATCACGCAGCAGGTGCGCGACTACGCGGCCAAGTTGAACGAGACGCCCGAGATGGCCGCGCAGGCGGGCATGGACGAGATGAGCGAGAAGTTTAGGGAGATGGGTGGCGAGGTTTATGTGGAGCGGAAAATTTGATTGCCGCGACGAAGACATGGTCATGCCAGTTGGCGAGGAACGCTAGGCTCAGGACTCATTGTTGAGGTAACCAGAAGATGACGGTTGCGGCGATGAGTATGGCGGAAAAGAAGGTGTGGGCGCATCGGTCGTATCGTATCGTGTCGCGATGCGGCGCCAGTCTTTCAGTTTTGCAAACAGGTTTTCGATCCTGTGCCGCTCCCGGTAGAGCGCCCTGTCGTAAGGGTAGGGCCGCTTGCGGCTTCTGGACGACGGGATGCAAGGCGAGATGCCCTTGTCTTCAAGGGCTTGCCGGAACCATGCGCTGTCATAGCCCTTGTCGGCGATCAGTGCGCCGGCATCCGGCAGGGCGTCGAGCACCAGCGCCGCGCCCTTGTGGTCGCTCAACTGCCCCTCGGTGAGAAGCAGGACGAGCGGCCGGCCTTTTTCGTCGCAGACCGCGTGCAGCTTCGAGTTCATGCCGCCCTTCGTTCGTCCGATAAAGCGGGGTAAAGCCCCCTTTTGAGCAGGCTCGCCGCCGTGCGGTGTGCCTTGAGGTGGGTCGCGTCGATCATGATGCGCTCTGGCCTGGGTCCCTCTCCGGCAAGGCTCGCGAAGATGCGGTCGAACACGCCGAGCCTGCTCCAGCGGATGAAGCGGTTGTAAAGGGTCTTGTGCGGGCCATACGCCTTCGGCGCGTCTTTCCACTGAAGGCCGTGCTTGATGACGTAAACGATGCCGCTCACCACACGGCGGTCGTCGACGCGCGGCACCCCATGCGGCAGCGGAAAAAACGGCGATATCCGCGCCATCTGGCGCTCGCTCAGCAAAAACAGTGCGCTCATCGAATCAAAACCTCCTCCTCCCGGGAAAGGCTTTGAATCACATCTTAATGGAAATTAATAGGTCCTGAGCCTAGGCTTTCAAAGCTTAAATCATTTATGTAGTGGGTTCCAACTCATAGCTTCTTGACGATAAGTAGTTTTCGATCCGATCATGCGCAAATGATTTTGGGGAATCGCTATGTCGTCTCAAGAGGATGCGTCTGTGTTGCCGGAGATTATGGGCAAGAAGGTCACAGAAGACGATAAGGGCAACGTCTGCCTCAATGATTTCTGGGATATGGCCGAAAAGCCTGAGCATCTCCGTCCAACGGAATGGCATCGCCAGAAGAGAACCCAGGCGCTCGAAAACGCCCTGCTCGAAAGAATTATGGTTCAAAACCATAATTCAAAAAAAATCGATGCCGATTCAATGTATTATGTCACGGGCAAGGGGCGGAATGCAAAAACCTTCGCCCATCCCGTTCTCGCTTTGGCATACGCCGAAGATCTTCTGCCGGCGCTTGGCGTGGAAGTTCGGGAGATCTTTCTCCGCTATCGGGCGAAAGACGTATCTCTTGCGTCCGAGATCCTTGAGGGCCTGCACGAACAAGAGGAATACGATCAGTTAAGGGTTAAACTTCGCAACCTTGTGAAAGAGCATAACAAGCTATCCGTTGGAGTGACGAATTTCGAGGCTTATAATGGCGCTGGATTGGCCGGACTTTATGGAGGCCTGACGAAGGCGCAGTTGCTAAAGCGCAAAGGCCTTGCTTCTGATGCCCACCATTTGGACCATGCAGGACATGAAGAGTTAGCCGCGAATTATTTCAAAGCGACGCAGGCGACCGCTAAATTGAAGCGTGACGGGATTAAGGGACAGACGGCAGCCAACGCAGCTCATGCTAAAGTTGGTGAGGCTGTGTGCCAAACAATAAGGGACCTGGGTGGGACGATGCCGGAAGCGGAACCGGCCCTTGAGCATATCAGCAAGGCCGAAAAACGGTTGAAGTCGGGGCAATCGAAGGAAGCTGCGCCTTTGCCATCCAAGCCGCCCAAGAAGTGAATAGGCGCTTGTCTCTCTCCGGCCAGTGCATGACGAGCTTGATCGCCCTTCCCGGAAGATCGCTTCCGAGTACCTAGCGGAACGCTCGCAAACATGCTATATAAAGCACTACTAGGCCCCGGCCGCTTCGATGGCCGCTCGCACCGCCGCACCCTTGTGGCTGCCGAGATTGTCCATCACGATGTCGCCCGGGCGAAGCGCCGGCACGAGCACCTGATCGACATAGGCCTGAAAGGCCGCGCCGTTGATCGGTCCGTCGAGCACCATCGGCGCTTTCATGCCTGAAACACGCAAGGCGGCGACGGAAGTCGTCGTCTTCCAGTGCCCGTGCGGGATGCCCGCGCGAAGGCGCTGACCTCGTGGCGCCCTGCCGTAGCGGCGAGCCATGTTGGTCGATGTCCAGGTTTCGTCGATGAAGACAAGCCGCTCCGGATCGAGGTCAAGTTGGCCTTCGAACCAGGCCTCGCGCCGCTTCGGCTCACTTAGTGAAATAAAGAACACTAAAACAATATAGATAAGAACTAAAATAAAAAACCCTTGCCAGAAATTTCCTATACCGATCCGCCCCTTGAAAGAAAAAAGCAGGGAACCAACGACATTTGAATCTCCATAAATTAATATTATCCAATTTTTAAGTGATAAGATATTTACAATCAAGCGCTGCAATGACGCTCCACAACAAATGGCGTTACCGCAGCAACTCCGCGATGGCGGCCTCGATGCCGTCGAGCGTGAGCGGATACATGCGGCCTTGCATGATCTGCCGCATCATCCGCAGCGAAGGCGTCTCGCTCCAATAGCGCTCGGGCGTAGGGTTGAGCCACACCGCATGCTTGAACGTGTCGAGCATGCGCTGCATCCACACCTGCCCCGCTTCCTCGTTCCAGTGCTCCACGGAGCCGCCCGCAAGCGCGATCTCGTAAGGCGACATCGCCGCATCGCCGACGAAGATCACCTTGTAATCGGAGGGGTAGGTGTGGATTACGTCCCACGTGGGAATGCGCTCGGCATGGCGGCGCGCATTGTTCTTCCACACGCCCTCATAGATGCAGTTGTGGAAGTAAAAATAGTCCATATGCTTGAATTCGGAGCGCGCGGCGGAGAATAGCTCCTCTGTCTCCTTGATGTGATAGTCCATCGATCCACCGACATCGAAGAACAGCAGCACCTTCACCGTGTTGCGCCGCTCGGGCCGGAACGCGATGTCGAGATAACCCTTGTGCGCGGTGCCCTTGATCGTGCCGTCGAGGTCGAGTTCTTCGGCCGCGCCCGCCCGCGCGAAGCGGCGGAGCTTGCGCAGCGCGAGCTTGATGGTGCGGGTGCCGAGTTCGACTTCGCCGTCGAGATCCTTGAAGTCGCGCTTGTCCCACACCTTCACCGCTCGAAAATTGCGGTTTCCGGCCTGACCGATGCGCACGCCCTCGGGATTGTAGCCATACGCGCCGAACGGCGACGTGCCGCCCGTGCCGATCCACTTGCTACCGCCTTCGTGGCGCTCCTTTTGCTCTTCGAGGCGCTTCTTCAGTTCCTCCATGATCTTGTCCCAGCCGCCGAGCGCCTCGACCTGCGCCTTTTCCTCGTCGGAAAGAAAGCGTTCGGTGAGCGCGCGCAGCCAGTCCTCGGGAATTTCCGCCTCGATACTCTCGCCGATGCTTTCCAGGCCCTTGAAGACCTGCCCGAACACGCGGTCGAACTTGTCGAGATGTCGCTCGTCCTTCACGAGCGAGGCGCGGGAAAGGTAGTAAAAATGTTCGATCTTCTTGCCCGCGACGCCCGCATCCACGGCCGAAAGCAGCGTGAGATATTCTTTCACGCTCACTGGCAGTCCCGCGTTCTTCAACTCGTAGAAAAAGTTCAGGAACATCGCATCGCCTCGGACAGCGGAAGCCTTCACGCTCGAAGGGTGTCGCCATCCTAACATCGGCATGGGCTTCGGGAAAAGGACGGCGCGCCGAGCCTTCTCAACCGAAGAGATGGTGACCCTTTTTCTTTGCGGGCTTTGCTTGCGGCGTCGCCTTCGCCATCGGATCGGCACCTGTATCGGCGGGGCTGGCCGGTTCCGCGCCGACCCCTTCGAGGCGGTCGAGCAGCGAACCGCTGCGGCTTTTCCCGCGAGGCGGCCCGGCGTCCGCCGCCTTTCGCGTCGATTGCGCTTTCGCCCGCCCGCGAACGCCGCCCGCATAGGCCGTCGAGGGGAGAAGCAAGGCGCGCAGCGGCTCCGGCGCGGCGTCGTGCACGGCGGCGGCGGATTGCGGCGGCGCCGGTTCACCCGCCGCCGGACGCACGGCAAGTTGCTTGTTCTTCTGCGGCGTGATCTTCGCCTGAACATGTTGCAGGCCGCGAATGAGAAGCGCGATGCCGATCACCACCCGCTGGCGCAGCCAGTCCGAAGCGCCGCCGGACGTGTCGCGAAGCTGCTCCGCGCGGCGCTCCAGTTCGAGCCGCGCGAGGAACTGCCGCCCCTTCTCGCTGACATGCGGCGCGCGGGCCAGAAGTTCCGCGTAGCGCGCGCGAAGCTCCTGCGCTTCAAGCACGAATTCGTAATGCCGTTTCAGCCCCTCGCCACCCTTGCGCGCGAGACCGCCCGCCCGCTCGAAAGCGCTCGCGAACTGTCCCGGCAGGTCGGTACGCGCCCGGCGCAGTTCCTCAGCCGCCGCCGCGAAGCCTTTCTCGCCGACCGAGCGGGCAAAGCGCCGCGCCGTGGCCGCCGCGTCGACCGCGATGCTCCGTCCTTCGCGCCAGACCGTGGCAGCGGCGCGGAACAGCGACAACGGCACCGCCGCGATCTCGGACGGGCGCGGTATGCGGCCCTGCTCCCGTTCCGCAGCGATAACGCAGGAGACGCGAACCGCGAAGGCTTCGGCCTCCTGGCGCGCAAGCGACAGGCGCAGCGCGACCGGATCGAGATCGGCGAGCTTCGGGTTCCAGTCGGCGTCGGGATCGCGGAACAGAAGCGCATGCGCCTCGTCGCGAAAGGTTTCGAGCGCATGCTCGTCGGCGAGTTCCGGCCCGAGAAGGCGGATGTCTTCGATCAGGAATATCTCGGACGCCGCCCAGAAATCGCGTCTGATTTGCAGAACCTCCGCGAGCGGCGCGAAATCCGGCACGTCGAATGCCGTCTGAATTTTCTTTTTCAGCGTACTGACACGATCGAAATAGGCGCTGTTCGCCTCGATGCCGTTCAGAAGGTGGCGCACATCCTCACGGACATCGTCTTCGGTGTCGAAAGCGGCTGTTCGCGGCGAAGACGAACGCCTGCGGAGCGCGGCAAGGATTTCAGCGCCTTCGTCCACCAGCGCAAGCGCGTCGTCGACCAGCGCCTTGCGGCGCGAACCGTCGTGGCTGCGAAAAAGGCGATAGAGAAGCCAAAGCGCGAAGCTCACGCCGAGCCAGAGGGTCAGAACAGCCCCGAGCGACGAAAATGCCTTCATGGCGTGCCCTTCTGTCCCCCCGCTTCCTCGCGTCGCGCACCATCACGCGAAGCACGCTTCGCTTCTGAGCCACCTGCAGGCGACGCCGAAGATGTCGACCGTCGAGCGCGCGGGCTTAATGAACCGCGCGGCCCTTGCGTCCCTGCGCAGGCGTCTCGTCAGGCGCGCCGAAATGCGAGAAGTACCGCGAATCGATGGCTTCGAGCGGCAGCACGATCAGCACGTCCGTCGTGCCGAACTGCTTGTCCACCACCGCACCGTCGCCGATATAGCAGCCGAGGCGAAGATACCCCTTGATGAGCGGCGGCATGCCCTTGAGCGCCTCCTTCGGGTTGATCTCCTCCTTCGGGATCATGTTCATGTCGACCTTGATGTCGGGGTGCGCGGAAACGAGCCATTCATCCGGCGCGCGCGAGAAATGATGCAGGAAGGAGAGCGCCAGGGCGTGTTCCTTCGGATCGGTGCCGGGAAAGCTCGCGCAGCCGATCATGACGTTGGCGCGCTGCTCGCGGATGTAGTTCCAGAGGCCCTGCCAGAGGAGTTCCACCGTGCGCTTGTTGCGGTACGGTTTCAGCACGCAGGAGCGGCCGAGTTCCATGAATGTGTGCGTTGCGCGCTTCTTCTCGATGAGGGGCGCGATATCGTATTCACCCTGCGTGTAGAAGCCCTGATTTTTCTCGGCGACGTCCTGAAGGAGCACGCGATAGGTGCCGACCACCTTCGACCGCTTCGGCCATGGCCGCTTCGCGGCGCGTTCCACCGCCTTGTCGACGACCAGCAGGTGATCGCAAATCGGATCGTATTGATCCGCGTCGCGCTTCTTGATGCGGGTCCGCGCATCCGCGATGGCTGCCATCTCCTTGTAGAAGACTTCGAAACGCAGCCGCTGCGCCTTCTTGATATCCGCCACCGAGCGCGCGAGGCGCACTTCGAGATTTCCGATCTTGCCGTAAATCCGCTTCGGCTTCCTGAGCGGAAAGATCGGGAAACGCCGCCGACGCTTCGCCGCGAGCCGGAGGAATGACAGGGGCTTCGATCTGAACGAAGGCAGTCCGCCAGACCGGCCGTTGGAGGGTATGCGCATGAAACCTCTTTGTGTCAGTCACGGCATGAACTGCCGTTCCCATCCCGTGGAAGCGGACTTGAAGTTCCACCATCCGGCACGCAACCGCCTGGAAACTCCAAATTCCGAAACCACATCAGAAACGTAGGCTTTGCTGGTGCCGTCCGAAATCCGTAGCCGCTCGGAAGCCCGCCGCGACGTCCGGCGAACTCCGTAATCGGGAGACTAGCTTCTGGCACGAAATTCTGCCATCGCTAAAAAGGAATATTAAGGCATTGCCATGTCGCCGCAAGATGCACTGTGAAGCATCTGCTGGAGCGGCGTGTGAGTTTTCCCGCACCCGCGGTCCGGTTCCGGATCGCCACCCATCGGAGGATTAATGAAGCGCATCGAAAATGCTCTTGAATCAGGGATTTTTGCAAGCCGCTGGCTGCTCGCGCCGTTCTATATTGGCCTCGTCCTGTCGCTGGCGCTGCTACTCGTGACCTTCGTTCGCGAGTTTTTCGAATTCGTGCCCGAAGCGCTGCATGCGAAGACGAGCAACGTCATCGTGATGGTTCTCTCACTCGTCGACATTGTGATGGTCGCCAATCTCGTGCTCATCATTGTGTTCGCGGGTTACGAGATTTTCGTGTCGAAGATGCACATCACCGACCATGAGGATCGGCCGGACTGGATGGGGCATATCACCTTCTCCGATCTCAAGATCAAGCTCATGGGCACGATCGTCGCCATCTCCGGCATCGAGCTTTTGAAGACATTCGTGAACCTCAAGAACGTCAATCAGGAAGAGATCATCTGGCGGCTCGTGCTGCATCTGACATTCGTTGTCTCGGGTGTACTTTTCGCGCTGATGGACCGTTTTTCGGAAGCGCATCACGCGGTGGAGGAGGCAGAGGACAAGAAGCCCGGCTCTCATTGACGGGAAGCGGGCGCGACGGCTCTTACAGAATGCTCGCGCCTATCATTCTAAGGAGACCTTGTCCGGAGCCTGAAGATGTGCGATATGACGTCCATGGAAATCACAATGGCCATGTCTGACGCGCATTCTTCGGGCTTCGGGGCTTATGCCTCGGCCTGCGCCAGTGCACGCATGCGCCCCGCGACGAGCGGCCTCCTTCTCCTTATCTGCCCCTGAGCGCTGACGGTCCGGCGAACGGGCGAGCGCTTGGGGGTTAAAGCCCGGGCGCTCCATTAGAGGTCTTGCCCGGTTTGTGATATGCTCCACACATCCAGGTAAGGACTCCTTCAAATGACCGTTTCCAATTCCCCCGCTTCCGCAGACGCGTCCGTCGCCCGCTCCGAAAAAGACCGCATCCTGATCTTCGACACAACGCTGCGCGATGGCGAGCAGTGTCCCGGCGCGACTATGAACTTCGAAGAGAAGATGCAGGTCGCCGAAATCCTCGACGAAATGGGCGTCGACATCATCGAGGCGGGCTTTCCCGCCGCGTCGGTGGGCGACTTCGAATCCGTGGCCGAGATCGCGAAGCGCTCGAAGAATGCCGTGATCGCCGGATTGGCGCGCGCCAATCCAAAAGACATCGACCGCGCGGGCGAGGCCGTGCGTCACGCGAAGCGCGGCCGCATTCACACCTTCATCGGCACCTCGCCGCTGCACCGGCAATACCAGCTGCAGATGAGCGCCGAGCAGGTGTTCGATGCGGTCGTATCGTCCGTTACCCGCGCGCGCAACCTGGTCGACGATGTCGAATGGTCGGCGATGGACGCGACGCGCACCGAACCCGACTATCTGTGCCGCGTGGTGGAAGCCGCCATCAAGGCGGGCGCGACCACCATCAACATCCCCGACACGGTCGGCTATACGGTGCCTGACGAGTTCGTCGACATCATCACGATGCTGAAGGAGCGCGTTCCAGGCGCGGACGACGTGATATTCTCCACGCATTGCCATAACGATCTGGGCCTGGCCGTCGCGAACAGCCTGGCGGGCGTGAAGGCAGGGGCGCGGCAGATCGAATGCACGATCAACGGCCTGGGCGAGCGCGCCGGCAACGCGGCGCTGGAAGAGGTCGTGATGGCGATCAGGACGCGCAACGACGTCATGCCCTACTGGACCAACATCGACACCACGATGATCGCGCGCGCCTCGCGCCTCGTCTCGGCCGTCACCGCGTTCCCGGTGCAGTATAACAAGGCCATCGTGGGCAAGAACGCGTTCGCCCATGAGTCCGGCATCCATCAGGACGGCGTGCTGAAAAACGCCTCGACCTACGAAATCATGACGCCGGAGAGCGTCGGCGTGCGCGCAAGCTCGCTCGTCATGGGCAAGCATTCGGGGCGCCATGCCTTCCGCGAAAAGCTGCGCGATCTGGGCTACGAATTGGGCGACAACGCCTTCGAGGATGCCTTCGTGCGCTTCAAGGCGCTGGCCGACCGCAAGAAGCATGTCTACGATGAGGACATCGAAGCGCTGGTCGATCAGGAAATCGCGCAGGCAAACGACCGCGTGAAGGTCGTGGCCCTGACCGTCATCGCCGGCACGAGCGGCCCGCAGAAGGCGACGATCACGCTCGAAGTCAATGGCAAGCAGGAAACGGCGGAAGCGACGGGCGACGGGCCGGTCGACGCCACATTCAATGCGATCAAGACCATCGTTCCCCATGACGCGCGGCTGCCGCTGTATCAGGTGCATGCGGTGACCGAGGGCACCGACGCGCAGGCCGAAGTGAGCGTTCGGCTGGAGGAAAGCGGCAAGACCGTCACCGGGCGCGGCTCCGATACCGATACGATGGTCGCCTCGGCGCGCGCCTATGTCTCGGCGCTGAACAAGCTCGCCATCAAGCGCGACCGCGTGCATGCGCAGTCCGGCGGCACGGCGGCCTAGATCGGGCGCGTTGGTCGGCATCGATATGACGCAGACAAGCCGATCGGCAACGCAGACCTCCAGCGTCCTGCTGCGTCTGATTTGAGGTTTGATGCTGCAAGTCGCCGGTCGACCGAAGTGAGAGCGCGGCAGCTTCGAGCCGCGCAGAAATCGAGCCGGGACCGGGCACAAAGCCGCGTCCCGGCTGTTCGTCCTCCGCTGTAACAGGTAAAGGAGGACTTGCCCGATGCTCGTAAGACGGTTGACCGCAACGCTCATCGCCGCCTTGTGCGTGACCGCGCTGGCCATCCAGCTTTATATTGCGGTCGAGTACGCCCATCCTTCCGGCCACAGCGTCGGCGGCGCGATCCTCAACTACTTCAGCTATTTCACGATCCTGACAAATCTCGCCATCGCGACCGCTCTCGTCGCAACCGCCGCGAACGCGTCCGACGCGCGCATCTGGAACAGGCCGTCAGCAAATACCGCGCTCGCCGTCTACATCATAGTGGTCGCCACCGTTTATGCTGCACTCCTGCGTCATCTGTACGCGCCATCGGGCATCGAATTTCTGGCCGAGCGAACGCTTCATTTCGTCGTTCCGGCTCTTTTCGCCGGATACTGGATTCTCCTTGTTCCCAAGGGGACGCTTCGGCTGAAGGATCAGTTGCCCTGGCTCCTGCCTCCCGCAGCTTTCTTCGTCTGGACGCTCGTTCACGGAGCTTTGACGGGCTTCTATCCCTACCCGTTCCTGAACGTGGCGGAGCGCGGTTACCCCAGCGTGTTATGGAGCGGGTTATTGTTTTCGGCGCTTTTTCTGGCGCTGGGAACCGTCCTCATCATAGTCGACTGGCTGCTCGGCTCGCTTCAGAGCCGCTGGCAGGGGGAGATCCCGACAGCGTAACGACCGCGCGCACACCGAATTGTAACTCCTGCGGCCCTATGAACCATATAGAGAACCCTTTTGTTAAGGCGTCCCCTGATTTGCCGTGTGCGTTCGATCCGACGCCGCGTCTTCGCTCACGACGCCAAAAACGGAAAAAGGCTTACAATGATGCGTCGAGCTGCGGCTGGGGGGGCCGGTCCCGTGAATAATTCGCTCCGTAAGACCTTCGGCGGTTACCTTGCCCTGTGTTTATGCTCGGCCGCCGCCCTTGCACCGCTCGACGCGGCAGACGCGCGGACGCGAAATCGTTCTTACGACCGTCCGAGACAGAAGGTGGAAGCGCCTGCTCCCGCGCCCCTGAACCGCCCCCTGTTTTTCGTCGTGAATATCGGCAAGCAACGCGTCACCGCCTACTCGAACGACGGCATCTATGCGCAAGCACCGATCTCGTCGGGCTCGCGCGGCCACGCAACGCCAACCGGCATCTTCAACATCATCCAGAAGAACAAGCATCACCGCTCGAACATCTACAGCGGCGCTCCGATGCCGTTCATGCAGCGGCTGACCTGGTCAGGCGTGGCCATGCATCAGGGCGTTCTTCCGGGCTATCCGGCGAGCCATGGCTGCATCCGCCTCCCCTACGATTTCGCCAGCCGCATGTTCAGCGCGACCGAGGGGACCGAGCGGGTGATCGTGGCAAAGGGCGATGTGGTGCCTATGCCGTTTTCGCACGCGAAGCTGCCGGAACCTGCGATGTTGCAGGCCCCCGGCAACGATCATGTTGCCTCGATTTCCGACCGCATTCTTGCCAACGCGGTCAATGTCGCCGAACGGAACGGGGACGAGGCGCAAAAGATCGACGTCAAGGCAGAGACGCACGACAAGGCCGATGCAACAGACAAGCTCCTGAACCCGCGCGAATACGCGCTCGCCATGACGAAGATCGCAGCGAAGAGCGCTGAAGATGCCGAACGCGCTGCAAGTCCCGCCCGCCGCGCGGTGGAAGCGCGCGTGCAGGAACAGCGCATTGCGGCGACAGACCTTCGCAACGCGCAAATCGCGTTATCCGTGGCCAAGGGCCGCCTCGACGCGGCTGACAAGCGCCTGAGCCGCTTGGGAGACAACGAGCCCAAGCGCGCCGAAGCTGAAGCTGCAAAAGCCGAAGCCGAAACGAAGGTGAAAGAGGCTCAGACTCAGGTCGAGGCCGCGGAGCGTGCCAAGGCGGATAAGGATGGAGCCGCAGCCGAGGCACTGAAGGCGTTCCGTCAGCTCGACGTCTCCCGGTCGCAGGCGGCCAACGGCACACTGTTCTGGAAGCGCAGGCTCGCGCCGGTTTCGGTCTTCATCAGCCGGAAGAACCAGCGGCTTTACGTTCGCCAGAACTACATCAAGGTGTTCGATGTGCCGATTACCATCCGCGAACCCGGCAAGCCGCTCGGCACACACCTTTACATGGCCATGCAGCCCGCGAAAGGTAGCGCGGACAAGGCACCCAAGCTTCGCTGGCTTTCCATGACGCTCACGGAACCGAGCGAAGACCTTGTCGAGTCACGTTCCCGTCGCCGCAAGGGTGAGGAAGAACAGCAGCGTTCCGCCCCGAACGTATCCGCCTCGGCCGCGCTCGACCGCATCGAGATCCCGGAGGAGGTGGAAGAAAAGATTTCGGAGATGCTCTGGTCCGGCGGTTCCATCATCGTCTCGGATTCAGGGATCAGCAACGAAACCGGCGAATATACGGATTTCGTCATCCTCACGCGCTGACGCGTCCTGCCGACATCGCGCATCCATCGAAAGCCGCGTTCACAACGCGGCTTTTTGCGTGCCGGCGATTCCTTGCCCGAAAGCGACCACACACCGCAAACTTCGGTTGCCATGTCTATTAAAATTATCGACTATATCGAATATTTTGGAGGGGGGCTTCATGTCAGGTTCTTTACTACCGCTGCCGGATGGAACGCATACCGTCGTACTGGGGGTTGGCGATGTGAACGGCGTCATGCGCGGCAAGCGCATTCCCGCCAGCAACTGGGCGACGACTTGCGAAGACGGCAACGCCACCTGTGCGGCCATTTTCGCGCTCGACATGACGAGCGACATCTGGGACACGCCCTTCTGCTCGTTCGATAATGGCTACCCGGACGTGCATCTTTTTCCGCTGGCCGCACCGGTGGCGGTGCCATGGGAACCGGGCGTCGCCATCACGGTCGGCCGCGCCGAAACCGTCGATCACAAGCCCGTGCCGATCGACCCCCGCGTCGCCCTCCTCACCCAGGTCGAGCGCGCAGCGCGGCTTGGACTGACCATAGAGGTGGGAACCGAACTCGAATTCTACCTTCTCGATCCCGAGACGAAACGACCGAAGGACAAGGGCATCTCGGTTTACGGCATCGGCCGCTCGGCGCAATTCGAGCCCGTTCTCGGTCCGATCCGCAAGTATCTCGAAGCGCTCGGCATCCCGATCGAGCAGTCGAACCCGGAATATGCGCCCGGTCAGGTGGAAGTGAACATTCGCCACGCCGATGCGCTCACCGGAGCGGACCGGGTGGTGCTGTTCAGGACCGCGATCAAGGAAATCGCCGCGCGCCACGGCTATATCGCCACCTTCATGGCCAAGCCCTTTATCGACCAGTCGGGCAGCGGCTTCCACGCGCACTATTCGGTCTGGCGGGAGGGAGTGAACCTGTTCGCCGATGGAGGCCGCCTGTCCAGGTTCGGCCGCTCATTTCTCGCCGGGCTGGAGCGCCGCATCGCTGAATCCGCGCTCGCCGTATCGACCACGCCCAATGCCTTCCGGCGGCGGCGTCCCTACACCTTCTGTCCAACCAATGTCAGTTGGGGCTACGACAATCGAACGGTTGCGTTCCGGGTCATTGAGGGCAAGGATCATCAGGTCCGCATCGAGAAGCGGGACGGCTCGGCCGACGCCAACCCCTATTACCTGCTCGCCGCAGATATCGCCGCAGGGCTCGACGGCATTGAGGAGGGGCTGGAACTGACAAGCGCTCCGGTTGCGACCAACGCTTATGAGCAGCCCGACCTGCCGCCGCTCCCGCGCGATCTGCCGACCGCGATTGCGCTCGCCAAATCGTCGGAGTTCCTGAAGCGAGTGATCGGCGAGGATCGCCTTGCGATTCTGGTGCGTCAGGCCGAGCGTGAGATCGATTTTCTTGAGGCGCAGGTGACGCCGGTCGAGACAGAGCGATATCTCGTCAATTTCTAGATCGGCCCGCGTAAAATCGGACGCGATTTGACGGAGACAAGGTGATCGACATTTGAACGCAAGCGTCGAGCCGCATCCGATGTGCGGCACGACGCGATTCGGGCCGGTGTGCCAGAGAACATCGCGCCGGGCGTATCGCAAAGAGCCTCGCGGCACATATATAGGAATAAAAGGTAGTTATAGCCGAAGACCCTCGCGAGGCGCGCATGAAACTCTCGCTCGACCGGAAGGAAAAGCGGCCCATCCCAAGCCAGGCCGGACGGATCGCCGTCGTCACCGGGGCGAGTTCCGGCATCGGCCTTTACACCGCGCTCGGCCTCGCCAAGGCGGGCGCGAAGGTCGTTCTAGTCTGCCGCAGCCAGGCGCGCGGCGACGATGCGAAGCGGCTGATCGCGCGGCAAAGCGGAGGCAACGAACCGGATGTCGTGCTCGCGAATTTCGCCAGCCTGAAATCCGTCGACAACGCGGCCCAGCGGATCGCCGACGTCTATAACGAAATCCACATCCTCGTGAACAATGTCGGCGCATTCGCGCCGGTCCGTGAGCTGACGGTCGACGGCTACGAAATGACCTTCGCGGTAAACCATCTCGCGCCGTTCCTGTTCACGAACAGGCTTGTTCCAGCGCTCGCGGGCAGCGGCGAGGAACGGCGCAAGGCGCGCATCGTGACCGTTGCATCGAACGCCTCGAACCGCGCGTCCATCGACTTCGGCGACCTTCAGTCCAGCCGGCGCTACAGTGTGTTCGGTGCCTATGCGCAGTCCAAGCTCGCAAACGTCCTCTTCACGGTGGAACTGGCCCGCCGTCTGCCGCCGAAGCCCGTCACGGCGAACTGCCTGCATCCGGGCGTCGTCGGCACCGGCATCGGCAATGTCGGCGGCGTCATGGGCGCGGCCTGGTCGCTTCTGAAGCCTCTGGTACTCACACCCGAGCAGGGCGCGGAAAACTCGTTGTACGTCGCGACCGCGACGGAAATCGAAGGCAAAACCGGGCTTTACTTCGTGAAGGAGCGACCGGCGCGACCGAACCCCATCGCCGAAGACCGGCATGCCGCCCTGCGCCTCTGGACGGAGAGCGAGCGTCTTGTGGAGGCCGCGCTTGAAAAGGCGCACGCCTCGGTCTGAGCCTGTTGCATCAGCGTCATAACACCCGTGTTAATCAGCAAATACACCCATACGGGGTTGACTGCGCGAGGTGTTGAGATCATATTCGCGCCAAGCGTCAAGGCAGAATTTCAGAAATCTGCCCAAGCAGCACTTCCAGGCAGCATGGTAATCCGATGTGGGTCGCAATCTGCCCGCTAATGCGACGCTGGATACTAGTGCCTGACGCATGCTGTCATCGATCTGCATTGTGCGGATGATACTCACCGAACCCATGATGACGTGGTTCCAAAAACCCAACGGGATATGACTTTTAAAGACCTTAAGCTCAGCGACAAAGTGCTGGCTGCCATCGAGGCAGCAGGGTATACCACACCCACCCCAATTCAAGCCCAGGCAATCCCCTTCGCCCTAGAGGGCCGCGATGTCGTCGGCATCGCCCAGACGGGAACTGGCAAGACGGCCTCCTTCGTTCTACCGCTGCTGACCATGCTCGAACAGGGGCGCGCTCGCGCCCGCATGCCGCGCTCGCTCATCCTTGAGCCGACGCGCGAACTGGCCGCCCAGGTGGCCGAAGCCTTCGAGACGCTCGGTTCGCAGCACAAGTTCACCGTCGCGCTTCTCATCGGCGGCGTGTCCTTCGACGATCAGGAAAAGAAGCTCGAACGCGGTGCGGACATTCTCATCGCGACGCCGGGCCGCCTTCTCGATCACTTCGGACGCGGCAAGCTTCTCATGAACGCGGTCGATTACCTCGTCATCGACGAAGCGGATCGCATGCTCGACATGGGCTTCATCCCCGACATCGAGCGTATCTGCAAGCTGCTTCCGCCCTCGCGTCAAACGCTCTTCTTCTCGGCGACGATGCCGCCGGAAATCCAGAAGCTGACCGACCAGTTCCTCAAGAACCCCGAGCAGGTTCGCGTCAGCGCCCCGTCCACTGCGGCGAAGAACATCACGCAGAAACTGAAGTTCTCCCCCTCCGATTCCAAGACGAAGCGCCACGTCCTCCGCGAGCTGATGCGGTCCGAGGCGGCAACGATCCAGAACGCGATCATCTTCTGCAATCGCAAGCGCGACGTCGCGGTTCTTCATAAATCCCTCGTCAAACACGGCTTCAACGCGGGCGCCCTTCACGGCGATCTCGACCAGCGTCAGCGCATGGCGACGCTCGAAGCCTTCCGCAAGGGCGAAATCACCTATCTCGCGGCGTCCGACGTCGCCGCCCGCGGCCTCGACATCCCCGAAGTGAGCCATGTGTTCAACTTCGATGTGCCGATCAGCCCCGAGGACTATGTGCATCGCATCGGCCGCACGGGCCGCGCGGGTCGCGACGGCTACGCCGCCATGATCGTCACACCGAAGGAGATGAAGGGCCTGCGCGCCATCGAAAGTCTCTGCAAGGCGAAGATCGAATGGATCGACGGCGAACCTTCGACAGAGAACCTCGCCGCGACAGACTTCAGCGAACGCCGCGAGCGGTCTCGCCGGGGCGAACGTGGCGGTGCCGGACGCGGCCGGAGCAAGGAAGCCGCGGTCGCAGCGGCCGAGCCTCGCGAAACTGCGGAAGTGCGTCCGATCCGTCAGGGTGCAGCAGCGCCCGCCGGCGACGTCCGCCCCGCGCGCACCGCTGCCACGGCTGAGCGCCCCGCACGCAACCGCCGCAACGGCGACGGTTCGAGCGTATCGCGCTATCATCGCGAACTTCTGCCGCCCGCAACGTCTGCGCCGGTTGTCGGCCTTGGCGATCATGTGCCGGCCTTCCTGATGCGTCCGGTGCGCGTTGCAAGTTAAGTGAAGCCGCGTTCGCGCGAAAGCAGCCGAGCGCGGAGCGATCAAGACACGGCTTGAAGCGAACGTTTGCCAAGCGAACGGAGCTTTGAGCCCTCGCAGATGGTGAGAGCGCCCTTCTTCGGAGGGCGTTTTTGTTTCGGGACGCGTAGGCGCGCCGCAACGATGCGCCAGCCCGACGCGCCCCCGTCCGGAACGACACGCTGCGGTCGATTACCGCTCCCTCTGAAGTAATCAGTGCGCGAGGCCCGAAATCTGCCTTTTCGAGGCCGGGTTCGCCGCGATTCACTCGCCCGCCGACAATTTCCGACGAACGCCCCACCGCGCGAGAATGCCTTCGATCTCGGCTGCGACAAAATGCCTGGCTGCCGCTCGGTCATAGCCATCATGCAGCAGCGCGTCGTAATCCGTGAAATTATGGCGCACGAATGCGACCATCGACAGCCAGGCCGCCGTTTCCGGCGACGCTTTCGCAAGCCCCATACTGTCCATCGCGTGATCGGCTATGGCATTGAATTCAAAGGCGGGAATTTTCGGAGCAAGGCGCGTCAGCGCGTCTTGGACTTCTCTTCGCGATGCCATGCGAGCCTCGTCCGGCGGCGAGCGTTCAAACGCTTTTCGCACGAACGGCACGAAAGTGCATCATCACCCTTCACAGAATTGACACGCGCATGTAGTATCCGCGTCTGTGTATAGAGCGACGTACGTGCGAGCGTGGCCCCGACTTAACGGCAATCGTTGAGGTAAGGTGAACGTGACAGCTTTCGCAGCGACCTCTTTAGGGTCTCCGCCGGACAGCTTTCCGGCTCTCGTGCTCAACGCGGATTTCCAACCGCTGAGCTACTATCCTCTGTCCCTCTGGAATTGGCAAGAGACGATCAAGGCCGTTTTTCTTGATCGCGTCAACATCGTCTCCTTCTACGACAAGGTTGTCCGCAGCCCGAACGCGGAAATCAGGCTACCCAGCGTCGTTTCGCTGAAAACCTTTGTGAAGCCAGCGCTTTACCCGGCATTCACGCGCTTTAATGTCTTCCTGCGCGACAAGTTTCAATGCCAGTATTGCGGTTCTCCCCATGATCTCACATTCGACCACGTCATCCCGCGTTCGCGGGGCGGCCAGACGCGCTGGGACAACGTCACCGCCGCCTGCGCGCCATGCAATCTGAAAAAGGGCGGCCAGATGCCCGCCAAGGCGAAGATGTTCCCCGCGCTGAAGCCTTATCGGCCCACGGTCCATGAGCTTCATCGCAATGGGCGCTTCTTCCCGCCGAACTATCTGCATCAAAGCTGGCTCGACTATCTGTATTGGGACGTCGAACTGGAACCATGAGCGGGAGATACCGCTGAGCGCTTAAGGCCGCCACAAGGCGGCCTTTTCATGTCGGCCCGCCCTTGGGCGAGCGCCCCCGCAGAAACCTCCCCACAGCGTCGTGCGGCAAATCAGACGCGGCAAATCAGACGCGGAACGACGCTGCTGGTCTTGGTTTTCAATCGGCTTCTCCGCGTGTCCGATTTTGACGCATGCCGCCTCTGGACGCCCCCTGACGCGCCTTGGCTCTGGCTCGCGCCATGCCCTGCAAACCGAGGTTCACGCCTCAAGCTGTCTGGCCAAAGTATTTCTGATTCTTTAAATCAGGTTTCACGCCAGTTCCGCCCTCTATCGTGCCCTTTCATTCGGTTGAAGGAGCATTGGAATGACGGGGCAGCTTGTTTTTGCGTTCTTCGTTCTCTCGGCGATGGCGTTTGCGTCGCCGGGGTTTTCACAGGCACAGCAGACCGAGCCGGAAAGCCCCGTTGAGACGCCTCAGGACCACGCCGCTGGAGCAGGCGTCGACGCGGAGCGGCCGGCGATAGAGCGTCTCGCCCCCGAGGAGCGTCACGACGTCGAGGCGACTGCAACGCCGGCTCAGGTCACGCCACAGGCCGAGGCTATGAAAAAAGCGCTTCTGGCGCTCGCAGCCGGAGGCAACGAGGAGGAGCGCAACGAGCATGCGGCCCTGTTGTCGTTTTACGAGACCCGTCGCTTCGCCCCGCTCTGGCTCGACATGTCGGGCGTGCCCACGCCGAAAGCCACGAGCGCCATGGCAGAAATTGCCCGCGCCGACGATTACGGCCTCGATCCGCGCGACTTCACGCTTCCCGCCGGGCTCGATCAACGCGCGCAAACGGCCGCCGCGCGCGTCGGAGATCAGAAGCCGGAGACCGTCGCCTCCGACGAAATCGCCATCTCGCGCGCGGTGCTGAAATATGGGCGCTTTGCTCGGGGCGGTCGCATCATCAATCCTTCGGAACAGCTCAGCTCCTATCTCGACCGGCGCCCCCAACTGCTCAAGCCCGACGTAATCCTCGAAGGCGTCGCCGCCAGCGGGGAGCCGGATGCTTATCTTCGCGGCCTTCATCCCCAGCACGCGCAATTCGACAGGCTGCGTCGGAAATATCTCGCGCTCCGCGACAGGAGCCAGAGCGCAGAAGCCAAACGCCTCCTCGCCAACATGGAGCAGTGGCGGTGGATGCCTGCCGACCTCGGCGACCTTTACGTGTGGAACAACATCCCCGAATTCATGCAGCGCGTGGTCAAGAACGGCGAGGTCGTCCGCAAGGAACGCATCGTCACGGGCCAGCTCGACAAGCAGACCCCGATCTTCACGCGTACACTGAAGAAGATCACTTTCAAGCCGACCTGGATCGTGCCGGAATCCATCAAGGTGCGGGAGATCCTGCCGAGCCTTCAGCGCGGCGGCGGAATGATGCGCGAATGGCAGCTTGAACTTCGCGACAAGAACGGACAGACGGTCGATTGGCGGCGCATCAACTGGTACCGGACCGACATCCGCATCTTCAACGTGGTGCAGGAGAACGGCCCCAAGAGCGTGATGGGCAAGGTGAAGTTCTCCTTCCCGAGCCAGCACACCGTCTTCATGCATGACGCCTATCCGCCCGACAAGTGGATGTTCAACAAGGCGCGGCGCACATACAGTCACGGCTGCATGCGCGTGCAAAATCCGATCGGTCTCGCGGAGATCCTGCTGAAGGAAGACAAGGGGCTCGAAGCGGCGCAGGTGCGCGAGGCGGCTCGCTCCGGCCGAAACGACAACGAGTTCGAGATCGAGCGGCGCATCCCCATCCACATGACCTATTTCACGGCGCTTGTGGACGATGACGGCAAGCTCCACACTTTCCCCGATGTTTACGGCCACGAGCGGCGCATTACGCTGGCGCTCGAAGGAAAGTGGTCGCAAATCTCCCGAGGCAAGGATCACCTCGCACCGGTGGAGCTTGATATGGCGTCCGCTCAGCGTCGCAACCGTTACGCGGAGGACGATGCGGCCGATGCGCCGCCACGCGTCTGGCGCAGCAATGCGAGCTTTCGGGGCGGATTTCTGGATTCGCTGTTCGGCCGCTGGTGATCGATCGTCGGCGCCTCGTTGCGTTCAAACGAAGCGGCTGCCCTAACCAGAGCGCGTCCGGAAAACTGTGACGCGGTTTTTTCAGACGCGCGACAAGACGAAAAGGCAGAGGCGCTTTCGGATACGCTCAAGATCGGATGGGGCTGTTGTCGATTTGTGTTGTCGATCAGCTTCCGCGTCAGATGTTGGCGAGTTACCGGCGGGATGAAAGACGGGCAAAGCCGTTCGCGAGAAAAATGCAGGGCGCCGCAGCCGTTTGGGAACGACCATTCACATGGCCCGAAAGCGCTCGCGAGACCGGTTCCTCTGGCGCTGATCGCCCGGGGAACCGCGCCTTCGGCTATTGAGCTGGCAACGCTTCCTCGTCGACCCCATAGAGAAACAGGCCGTGAGCGTCGGCCTTCTCCACAATGGCCTGTTGCTCGGCAAGGAGCACACCGCCAGCCGCCACCGCGATCCCCGCGAGCCCCGCCTCTGCCGCAAGTTCAACCGTCCTCGGGCCTATGGCGGGCATATCGAGGCGAAGATCCTGCCCCGGCTTGGGCGTCTTCACGAGCACGCCCTGCCTGTTCTTGAATCCCCATCGATTGAGCTCCCGACACCGCGCGAGCATGGCGTCAGTCCCTTCCGCAGCCTCCACCGCGAGAACATAGCCGCGAGCGACGACCGCGCCCTGCCCGATATCGTACTTGCCCAGCGCGCGGGCGACCCGGAAAGCGAGGTGCATATCGGCAAGCGCCTCCGCGTCCGGAGCGCGCCCGGAGAACGTGCCAGCGGGGGCGAGCAGTCGCGGCGCGACCTCGTGTGCCGCCAGAACCTCGAAGCCGCGCGCCTCGAAAAAGCGCGCAACGCCGCGCAGCACGGAGTCGTCGCCGCCACGCAGCAGGCGCAGGAGTTCGGGCAAGTGACGCACGAAGCCGGCGTCGATCTTCAACCGGAAGAGATTGGGGCGACGCAGGCTGCCGACGAAGACGACGCGATTGCAGCCCTCGCGGCGTAACGCGCCGAGGATGCGGCCGATCTGGCCGAGGCCGGCATAGGTATGGGGAAACTGCTCGATCTCGGCGCATGCATTTCCCTGAAGGCCGACGATGTAAGGGCGTTCGCCCCGCGCCGCAGCCGCTTCGGCGACGGCAACCGGAAGCGTCCCTCCTCCAGCAACGATCCCGATGCGGGTGCCTTCGCCAGCCGCGCCGCCCTTCGCACCCTGCTCTCCAATCCCGGCCGGGACCGTCATGCCTGGGCGCGTGGCACGCAGAACGAGCGATCCGTCTTGGCCCGCATGAACGACACGATGCGTTCCACGGCCACATCGCCCTGAAACATCTTCTCGACGTCGTCAAGCCGCTCGGAAAGCGTGCCCTCAGCCGAAAAGAGCAGCCGATACGCCTTGCGTAACGAGTGGATCTGCTCGCGTTCAAAGCCCTGCCGCTTCAAACCGAGAATATTGAGCCCCGCGAGCGCCGCCCGGTTGCCGAGGACCATGCCGAAGGGGATCACATCCGCCTCCACGCCCGACATGCCGCCGACAAAGCCGTAGGCGCCGATCCGCACCCATTGATGAACGGCCGAAAGTCCCCCGAGAATGGCATAGTCTTCGACAACGACGTGGCCCGCGAGCGTCGCATTGTTCACCAGAATGACATGGTTGCCGACCTGACAATCATGCGCGACATGGCTTCCCGCGAGGAACAGACCGTGGCTGCCGACGCGCGTGACATGTCCACCGCCCGCCGTCCCGCCGTTCATGGTGACATGCTCGCGCACGATCGTGTGCGCGCCCACGAAAAGTTCGCTGCGCTCACCCTTGTATTTGACGTCTTGCGGAGGGCCGCCCAGCACCGCGAAGGGATGAATTTCGCATCCCTCGCCGATGTCGGTCACGCCCGTGATCACCGCGTGGGCATGGACCTTGACGTTCTTGCGCAGGGTGACATTCGGACCGATCACAGCGAACGGCCCGACGTCGACGCCTTCTTCAAGCGTTGCGCGCGGATCGATTGCCGCCGAGGAATGCACCAGCATCTCTGTCATGAAAACTTACGCGTTCTGAGCGCCCTTCTTCTCGTTTGGATCGACGATCATGGCGCTGATCTCGGCTTCGGCCACGAGTTGCCCGTTCACCCGGGCCTCGCCGTCGAACCGCCAGACGCGCCCGCGGTTACGCTTCTTCGTCATGTGGAAATGGACCTGATCGCCCGGGAGCACCGGCCGGCGAAAGCGCGCACGGTCGATCGACATGAAGTAGACGAGTTGGGGCTCGAAGCCGGACAGGCTCGCCATGCAAAGCGCCCCTGCCGTTTGCGCCATGCCCTCGATCAGAAGCACGCCCGGCATCACCGGGAAATTCGGGAAATGCCCCTGAAAGAACGGCTCATTGATCGTCACGTTCTTGATGCCGATCGCTGACCGATCGCCGTCCATCTCGATGATGCGGTCGACGAGAAGGAACGGGTAGCGATGGGGCAGGAGCTGGAGGATGCGGGTGATATCGGCCGTGCCGAGTTCCCTGCGTTCTTGCCGGGTTTCGCTTTCCAGTTGAGGTTCGGATGTGTTGGTCATGCTCATGACTTCTAATCGTTGGTGTCGCCCGGGGTATCGGCGCCTTTGCGCTTTGCAAGACGCTTCAGGAGCGCCACTTCACGCGCCCATGCCACGATGGGTTTGGCCGGGTAGCCTCCCCATCGTTCGCCGCGAGGGATATCGGACGCGACGCCGCTCTGCGCGCCGATTTGGGCAGCTGCTCCGATCCTGATGTGACCGACGGTTCCACACTGGCCGCCCATCGCCACGTAATCTTCGAGGACGGTGCTGCCGGAAATACCGGTCTGAGCGGCGATCACGCAATGCCGCCCGATGACGACGTTATGGGCGATCTGAACGAGATTGTCGATCTTCGTTCCCTCGCCGATGATCGTATCCCTCAGCGCGCCTCGATCAATGGTGCTGTTCGCGCCGATCTCCACGTCGTCCTGGATGATGACGCGGCCCACCTGGCGCACCTTGTAATGGCCGCCGGGGCCCATGGCAAAGCCGAAGCCGTCCTGACCGACGCGCACGCCCGCATGAATGATGACACGATTGCCGATGAGTGCATGCGTGATCGTGGCACCGGGGCCGATGAAGCCGTCACGGCCGATTGCGACGCGGTAGCCGATCACCGCGCCCGCCGCGATGCGCGTTCCCCGGCCAATCGAGGCTCCCGCGCCGATCACCGCGCCGGGCTCGACGATCGCGCCGTCCTCGATCTGTGCCGTTTCGTCGACGAGCGACGTGCCCGGAGCCACTTTCGGGGTTCCGGCGTCGGGAAAGAACAATTCGAGCGCGCGGGCGAACGCGCGATAGGGATCGCGCGCAACGAGCGGCACGACGCCGTCGGGTAGCTTGGCGACCGATTCGCGCGAGACGAAAACGGCCGCAGCCTTGGTGACCTTGAGCGCCGCGAGATATTTCCGATTGTCGAAGAATGAAACGTCGTCGGGACCGGCTTCGTCGAGCGTTCTGATCGCGACGATCTTGAGTGCACCGCGCGAGAGGAACGCTTCCGGAATCGTCGCGTCCGCATGGGCAACGAGTTCAGAGAGAGTGTAGGGCCCGGCGGGAGCCCAGAAGCCCGGATGATCCATGATGAACCTGGCCCAAAAAATTAAAATGCTAAGCGAGCATGTGCCCGCTTAGCATCGTTGAAGGCGATCGTAAAGTCCAAGGCGCGAGGCCGAAAGACGCGATCAGAACTTGGTTGCCGCACCGAAACGGAAGACCTGCGTTTCGTCGTAGCTTGCCTTGGCCAAGGCGTAGGCAAAGTCTGCGCGAAGCGGACCGACCGGCGAGTTCCAAAGGATCGAGGCACCGACCGATGCCCGGATATCGTTGGAGTCGAAGGTCCCGGTGTAGGAGCCTGCACTGCTCGGATGGTTGGCGATATAGGACTGAGCAAATTTGCCAGCATCCGTCCCCCAGACCGAGCCTGCATCCGCGAACACCGCACCGCCGAAGCCGAGGTCGTCCGGAATGAAAGGCAGCGGGAAGCGGACTTCGGCCGTGGCCGCCCAGAAGTTCTTACCGCCGACCGGGTCGTCGGTATATTTATCACGCGGGCCGAGACCAGCCGTCGCGAAGCCGCGGATCGTCTCGCCACCCTTGAAGAAGCTGTCCACGATGCGGACGTTCTGATCGTCCCAGCCGGTAATATTACCGCCGATGGCGCGACCGACAAAGGTGATCTGCTTCGTGATCGGATAGTAGCCGCGACCCTCTGCGACGGAGCGGATGTAGTTCACGTCGCCGCCGACACCGGCAACATCCTGCGCGAAGGAGAAGTAGAAGCCTCGCGAGGGGTTCTTGCGGTTGTTGCGGGTGTCGTAGATCAGCGAGTAACCGACCGACGAGATCACCGAGGTTCCTTCGATCTGCTTCACCGCGAGCGACGAGCCATCCGACACATCGTAAACTTCATCCGACATGAGCGTGTAGTTCGTGTTGAGCCACAGGCTGTCGATGAGCGCGAAGCCGAACCGCACACTGCCGCCGATCTTGAGATCCGCATAGCCCGCGTCCGTATAGGAGGACGAGGTGTAGTCCGAGTTGCGAGCGAATGCGTCGAGACCGAACGAGAGGTTCCGATCGAGGAAGCGCGGTTCCGTCCAGCTCACTTCCGCGCCGCCGCTGACCTGGCTGCCCGTGACCTTGATCTGGAGATATTGCCCCGTGCCGAGAAGGTTGCGCTCGGTATAGGACACCTCGCCGAGGATACCTTCAGCCGAGGAGTAGCCCGCCGCGAAGGAAAGCTCGCCGGTGGACTGTTCTTCGACCGCGACCGTCAGCACCACACGATCCGGCGCGGAACCCGGCTCGCGGTTGACCTTCACATCCTTGAAGAACCCAAGGGCGAGGAGACGCTGGCGAGCCTGATCGACCATGATCTTGTTGTAGGCGTCGCCTTCAGCCACGCGGAACTCACGCCGGATGACGTAATCTTCGGTGCGGTAGTTGCCGACGACGTTGATGCGCTCGATGTAGACGCGCGGACCCTGCTCCACCACGTAGGTCACGGTGATGGTGCGGTTGACCGGATCGCGATCGATACGGGGGCGAACCTGACCGAAGGCGAATCCCTGCTCTGCGACGGCGACCGTCAAACGCTCGGCGGTGCGGTCCACGAGCTCGGCGTTATAAACGTCGCCCGGCTTGGTCAGGAGATTGCCGCGAACCGTGTCGACGGCGAAAGCGGGGAGTGTGGATTCGACGTCCACGCCGCCGAAGAAATATTGCTGCCCCTCGTCGATGGTGAACGTCAGGAAGAAGCCTTTCCCCTCCTGGTCCACGTCAGCCACGGCCGAGACGACACGGAAATCGGCATAACCGTTCTTGAGGTAGTAGCGGCGCAGAAGCTCGCGATCGAGATTGAAGCGATCGGGATCATAGACGGAAGTCGGCTTCAGGAAGTCGAGGAAGCTCGACTCGGTCGTCGTGATGACGCCGCGCAGCTCCGTGTCCGAGAACGACTGATTGCCGATGAAGTTGATGCCGACGACCTTCGTCTCCGGCCCTTCGCGAATTTCGAATACGAGGTCTATGCGGTTGTTGTCGAGTTCGATGATCTGCGCATCGACCTGGGTCGCGTAATAGCCCTGACGACGATAGACGTCGAGAATGCGCTGAACGTCCGCCTGCACCTTGGCCCGCGTATACATGGTGCGGGCCTTGAGCTGCACCTCGCCCGTGAGCGTGTCGCTCTTGACTTCGGTGTTGCCCTCGAAAGCGACGCGATTGATCAGCGGGTTTTCAACAACCGCGATAACCACCGAGCTCCCCTGAGGGGTGATCCGGACGTCCTGGAAAAGACCAGTAGCAAAAAGTGCGCGCAGGCTTTCGTCGGCCTTGTAAGCGTCATAGCGCTGGCCCGCCGTGAAGGTCAGGTAGGACTTGACGGTTTCCGGCTCGATGCGGCGATTGCCCACGACCTTTATGTCGCGGACGACGCCACCTCCCTGGGCGAACACTTCCGTTGAATAGATCGCGCCGGCCGTGACGGTCACCGTCATCGCGGCCGCGAGTAGTACGAGGGTCATGCAGACCCCACGGATTATGCTCGAGCGAAGCATCTGTTTTGTTGCCCCTATTACGCCGGATCCCCACCACAGCAGTTCAATTTGCCAGAGACTAGCAATTTGTGACGCCACGGTGGCTTGTCCCCCACCAATCAGTCTGTTTACGAACCGCCTGTTGCCCCCCGGCATCAGAACGGCCAGACCCACCACTCCCTTAAGAAGACGCTAACGACGGCACACGCTTTCCACCTGCGGTGCAGGCGTTGGGCCGCGTGTGATGTCGGCTATGTTATTCCACGTCACGAAAATCATTAACATGATAAGCAAAGTGAATCCAAATTGAAAACCGATTTCCTGAGCCCTCTGGCTCAATGGGCGCCCGAGTATGGCTTCCGCGCCATAGAACAAAAGGTGGCCGCCATCCAGCACGGGGATCGGGAACAGGTTGAACAGTCCGACGCTGATGGAAATGAACGCAATCAACGGGATAAGATTGACGAAGCTGTCTGAGGCAAAGGTTTTCGCGACCTCCGCGATCTTCACCGGACCACCGAGCGTGCTCGCGCAGGCGTTGCCCTTAAAAAGCTGTCCAAAAAACTGGAACGGGCCCTCGATGATGCGCCATGTGCGCTCCACGCCGATACCCACCGACTGCGCGATGCCGACACTTTCGACTCGGGAGTCCTCGCGCCGCGATCCTCCCAACACGCCGAGCCGCCCGACGCAGTCGTTTTCGGTAAGCTCGGGTATCGCGGTAAGGGCCATGACGCGGCCCCCGCGCTCCACCTCTATGTCGAGCGGCGACCGCGCATTCAACTTCACGTAGTAGCTGAAATCCTCGAAACTTTTGACCGGCCGTCCGCCAATCGAAAGGATCTTGTCCCCGGCTTCGAGGCCCGCCTTCGCGGCAGGCGTGTTCGGCTCGACGCAAACGATTCGCGCTTCCTGGTAGCTGATGCCGTTCGCGAGCGCCAGACCGGCGAAGATCGCGATGCCGAGCGCGAAATTCGCAAAGGGTCCGGCGAGCACAATGAGCGTGCGCCGCCAGAGGTCCGCGGTGTGGAAGTTGCCCTTGCGCTCTTCCGGCGTCAGTTTGGCGATATCTTCGGCCGAGGCGACGCTCGACGCGTTTTCATCGCCCTTGAACTTCACATATCCGCCGAGCGGAACCCAGGCGAGCCGCCAGCGTATCCCGCTCCTGTCGACGAAGCCCGCGATCTCGGGGCCGAAGCCGACCGAGAAGGTTTCCACCTTCACGCCGAGCGCCCGCGCCGCGAGAAAGTGCCCCAGTTCGTGAATGATCACCACGACGCCGAGCACGAGAAGGAACGGCACCGTCCAGAGGAAGAACTGCCCGAACGCCGAGGATAAATCCGAGAGAATCATAGGGGCCCTTACAGCGAGGAGGCGAAAAACGACGCGTGAGCTGCCTTATCGCTTTCGGAGCTTGCCGCGACCTGCAGCTTGAACAGAAGGCATATAAGGTGCTCGATGGACTGCTTAAATATGCGGAGCCGCCGCTTCCGTGGCGGTGACGGCGGGGCGAACGGCGCCGAGCGCCGACCGGGCGATATCGCGGGCACGCTCATCGATATGAGTGACGGCGTCGAGACTATCCGGCAGCACGCCCGCAAGCGCGGATGCCGCCTTGTCGAGCGTGCGCTCGACGGCCTCGGCGATGCCGGGGAAGGAAATCTGGCGGTTGAGGAAGGCTTCCACCGCCACCTCGTTGGCTGCATTGAGAACGGTCGGCGTGTTGCCGCCCGACTTCAGCACTTCCTTTGCGAGGCGAAGCGCGGGAAAGCGCGTTTCGTCCGGCTTCTCGAAGGTGAGCGTGGCAGCTTCGGCGAGGTCGAGCCGCTTGATGGTCTCCGCCTTGAGCCGCTGCGGCCAGGCAAGGCTCAGCGCGATGGGCGTGCGCATGTCGGGCAGGCTCGCCTGCGCGATTACGGAGCCATCGGTGTAGTAGACGAGCGCGTGGATGATCGACTGCGGATGCACGACGGCATCGAGCTGGTCGGCGCCCACCTTGAAAAGGTGGAACGCCTCGATGATTTCGAGCCCCTTGTTCATGAGCGTGGCGCTGTCGATTGTGATTTTCTGTCCCATCGTCCAGTTCGGATGCTTCAGCGCATCCTCGACGCGCGCCGCCGCGATCTGCTCTTTCGTCCAGGTGCGGAACGGGCCGCCGGACGCCGTGAGCACGATCTTTTCGACGTGGCGGCCATCCTGTTCGTCGAGCGACTGAAATACGGCCGAATGTTCCGAATCGACCGGAAGCAGCGTCGTCCCGTAACGCTCGCGCTCGTTCATGAAGTAGGCGCCGGCGCAGACGAGACATTCCTTGTTGGCGAGTGCCACCGTCCTGCCCTGCTTCAAAGCGGCCAGCGTGGGGGCGAGGCCCGCATAGCCTACGATGGAAGCCATGACGACATCGGCGTCGCGGGCTCCTGCGTCGACCACAGCCGACCTGCCAGCGCCGCATTCGATCCCCGTTCCGGCAAGCAAGTCGCGCAGTTCCGCTCCTGCGCTCTCCTCGGCGATCGCCGCGAACTTCGCCTTGAACTGCACGGCGAGGCTCGCCAGCTTCTTCGCGTTGCGGTTCGCCGAAAGCGCCACGACTTCAAACTGGTCGGGGTTCTGCGCGAGGAGGTCGCAGGTGCTGTCGCCGATTGTACCGGTTGCGCCCAGCACGCTGACGCGCTTTCTGACGCCCGCTCCATTCGATTTGTGTGCCTGCCCGTTCTTGGTCATTTATGCCTCACCAGATCAACAGCGCGCGTCCCGGCTTCAACGGATCGGCCGCCGCGGCGATAAGGCCAGCGCCCATCGCCGCGAAAACAAGACCGTCCAGGCGGTCGAGAACGCCGCCATGCCCGGGGATCAACCCGCTCGAATTCTTTACGCCGAAGGCGCGTTTGATGAACGACTCGCCGAGATCGCCGCCCATCGAGATGATCGCGAGCACCACGCTGAGCCCAGCCATGATCTCGACGGATGTATGCTCGAACCAGAGCGCGAAGAGTACGCCCGCAACGCCGGCCGTGACGGCGCCGCCGATGAAGCCCGACCACGTCTTGTTGGGCGAGATAGTGGGCGCAAGTTTCGGACCGCCGAAAAACCTGCCGACGAAGAAGGCGCCCGTGTCCGCGGACCAGACGACCAGAAACAGATAGATGATGGCGTGAAAGCCGTAATCCGGGTCCTGCCGGATCGCGATGAGCGCGATGGCGGGAAAACCCGCGTAGTAGACACCGGCAGCTGACCACCAGGGATCGCTCGTGAGTTCGCTGTTCTTGTGGACGCGAAACACGATCCAGGTTGCCGCAACGATGATGGCTATGGCCAGCACCCGCTCCCCGATCAGCGTCGCGTAGCCAGCGGCGATGATGGCTACCGACTGAATGACGAAGATGCGATCGATGTTGGATCCGCGCACGACGCGGCCCCATTCCCAGCTCATCAACGTCGCCGCGAAGAGGATCAACCCTGCAAACGTCGTTGTCCCGGCGTACGTCAACGCCAAGGTCAGGACGACCATGACCAAGGCCGAATTGATTCTGAGAACCAGCTCTGAACTGAGAGGTTTGACCATCATCCTTCGCCCGTTCTGGCGGCTGCGAGGTGCGCGAGGGCGCTATCCTGCAAGGCCGCCGAAACGGCGTTCACGCTGCTGGTAAGACGCGATCGCGCTTTCTAACGTCTGTCTTGTAAAGTCCGGCCAGAAATTATCAACGAATAAAAACTCGGAGTAGGCACACTGCCACAGGAGAAAGTTTGAAATCCGCTGTTCGCCGCTCGTCCGGATCAGGAGATCGGGATCTGGGATTCCGGCGGTATCGAACTGTTTGGCTAACATCTCCTGCGTGATATCGGCGGGGTCGATTTCGCCGGCTTTGGCCCGCTCCGCGAGACGCTTCGCCGCACGCACGATCTCATCGCGCGCGCCGTAATTGAAGGCGATGATGAGTTCCATCCCGGTGTTGCCGGATGTCAGCGCCATTGCATCGCGGAACATGGCGTTGAGGTCGGGCGGCACACCTTCCTCCGAGCCGATGACGCGTATCTTGATGTTGTTCTGGTGGATTTCCGCGAGATCGCGGCGGATGAACCGGCGCAGAAGCCCCATGAGGTAAGTCACTTCCAGCGGCGGGCGCTTCCAGTTCTCCGACGAAAAGCTGAACAGCGTCAGATAGGAAATCCCGAGTTCGGCAGCCGCGCGCACGCATTCGCGCGTGCTTTCCACCCCTCGGCGATGCCCCTCGGAGCGCGGCAGACCGCGCTGAGCCGCCCACCGGCCGTTTCCATCCATGATGATGGCGATATGCTTCGGAGACGGGCGCTCGTTTCCGTCGGTCAGAGCCTGTTCACGCAATCTCACTTCGAGCACCCATGATTACCGAGGCAATTTGCCGCTAAACCCGACAGGCTCTTGCGCTTCAGGCTCCGTCGGCGGGCACCGGAGGTTACGCGCCGGAACCTGCGCCGGGCTGAATCGACGAACCTCAAACCTGCAAGATTTCCTGCTCTTTCGTCGCGAGCAATGCATCGATTTCCTTGATGGTCTTGTCGGTCAGATCCTGCACCTTGGCGGAAGACTTGCCGCTCTCGTCTTCGCTGATCTTGCCGTCTTTTTCGAGCTTCTTGATCTGGTCCATGCCATCCTTGCGGACGTTGCGCACGGCAACGCGTGTCGTCTCGGCATACTTCTTCGCGATCTTCACGAGTTCCTGGCGGCGCTCCTGGTTCAGCTCCGGGATCGGGAGGCGCAGCGTCAGCCCGTCGACAACGGGATTGAGGCCGAGGTTCGACTCGCGGATTGCCTTCTCCACACCGTGAAGGTTGCTCTTGTCCCATACCTGCACCGTGATGAGGCGCGGTTCCGGCGCGTTGACCGCAGCCACCTGCTGGATGGGCATCTTTGCGCCGTAAGACGTCTGAACCATGATCGGATCGAGCAGCGTCGTGCTCGCGCGCCCCGTACGAAGGCCGCCGAATTCGCTTTTCAGCGAAGCGACCGAGCTCTTCATGCGCTTCTCGATTTCCTTGATGTCGAAATTGCCGGTAGCCATTTCCATCCCCTTCGAGTCTTGAGGCTGTGTTTCTTTAGGCCCTGATTTATGCGTCCGCGTCGGTTCCGACAACGCTGCAAAGGGCCTCACCGCGCATTACCTTGCCGATTGCGCCTTGTTCGTGAAGCGAGAATACCACGACGGGAATCGCGTTGTCGCGGGCAAGCGCGATCGCCGCTGCGTCCATCACCTTGAGATCCCGGGCCAATACGTCCGAAAAGGTCAGCCGGTCGTAGCGTTCGGCATGCGGGTCTTTCTTCGGATCGGCGGAATAGATGCCGTCCACCTGCGTCGCCTTGAGCAGCGAATCGCAATCGAGTTCGGCGGCGCGAAGCGCTGCCGTCGTGTCGGTCGTGAAATACGGATTTCCAGTGCCGCCCGCGAGCACGACGACCTTGCCCGCCTCAAGATCGGCGAGCGCCTCATCGCGTGAAAAGGTCGCGCAGATTGTTGGCACCGGAAGCCCGGAGTAGATCGTGGCGGGCTGCCCGATGCGAACCAGCGTCTGCTGCAAAGCGACGCCGTTCATGACCGTGGCAAGCATGCCCATGAAGTCGGCCTTCACGCGGTCGATGCCTTTCGCGGAGCCCGCGAGGCCGCGATAGATATTTCCGCCGCCGACGACGAGCGCAATGCGCTTGCCACTCCTGGCCACTTGGGCGATATCGCGCGCAATAGCGTCGAGCGCCTGCGGGTCGATGCCGTAATGTCCGCTGCCCATAAGCGCCTCGCCCGAAATCTTGATGAGCGGGCGGGTAAAAGGAAGGTGCGCCATGGGCTTTTCCTTGAGGCTGCGGGAAGTGCGGACGGCAGAGGTTGCCGCCCGCCATATCGGTCTGCCGTTATTGGTTTGCAGCGGCCGCCGCCACTTCCGCCGCGAAGTCGCCCTTCTCGGTGACGATGCCCTCGCCGAGTTCGAAGCGAACGAAGCCCGCAACCGTGATCGGCGCTCCCGCTTCCTTCTCGGCTTCCTTCACCGCCTTCTCAACGGTGAGGTCGGGATTGATCACGAAAGCCTGCTTCAGGAGAACGACCTCCTGATAGAACTTGCGGATGCGTCCTTCGATCATCTGCGCGATGACCTTCTCGGGCTTGCCGCTTTCCCTCGCCTGCTCGGTGAAGATCGCGCGTTCGCGCTCCACCACTTCCGGGTCGACTTCCTCATCCTTCAGCGCGAGCGGGTTCGTCGCCGCGACATGCATCGCGATCTGACGGCCGATCTCGGCGAGCTTCTCCGCGTTGCCCGTCGATTCGAGCGCGACGAGCACGCCGATCTTGCCGAGGCCCGGAGCCGCCTGGTTGTGGACGTAGGTCGCAACCACGCCATCGTTCACCGACAACGCAGCCGTGCGGCGCAGCGAGATGTTCTCGCCGATGGTGGCCACGAGTTCCTTGAGATGGTCGGTGACGGAAGCCGTCTTGCCCGGATAGATGGCGGCGCCGAGCTTCTCGACATCGCCGCCAGCCTTGAGCGCGAGCTTGCCCACTTCGGCCACGACTTTCTGGAACTCGGGATTGCGCGCCACGAAGTCGGTTTCGGAGTTGACTTCGACCAGGGCGCCGGACTTTGCGTCGGACGCCACGCCGATCAGACCCTCGGCAGCCACACGGTCCGCCTTCTTCGCGGCCTTGGACAGACCTTTCGCGCGAAGCCAATCGACGGCTGCTTCCATGTCGCCGTTCGATTCCGAAAGCGCCGTCTTGCAGTCCATCATACCCGCGCCGGTCTTCTCGCGGAGATCCTTCACCAATGCGGCAGTAATCGCAGCCATTCTCTACCTCGTTTCGTTGAGCCGGAGCGCGCTCGCGCGCGCTCCGGCTTAATGTCCTAGCTCGTCAGTTCGCGCGCCTGATCGACCCAATCGCCCTTCGCGATCTGGCCGTTGCCATGCAGCAGGCGGTCGATCTCGTCCAGATTGTCCTGCGTGAACGCCGCAACCTGCCAGAAATGGAAGATGCCGCGCTCGTTGAGCTTCTTCTCGTGCGCCTTGGTGATGCCGCGCACCTTCTTGAGGTCGTCCTTCTCACCCTGCGGCTCGGCCAGACCTTCAAGCGTGGTTTCCGCGTCGTCTTCCTTCTTGGCGACGGTCGCATGCGCGCCGTTCTTGCCGTTCGTCGCGGGCACTTCGTCAAGCGCTACTTCAGCGACGTCTTCCGCTTCGCCGATGTCGATGCCCGAAACGCCCTGAGCGCGCTCGATGCCGTCGATCGCCGCGCGCGAAATCAGATCGCAATACAGCGTGATGGCGCGGCCCGCGTCGTCGTTGCCCGGGATCGGATAGGTGACGCCGTCCGGGTTCGAGTTCGAGTCGATCACCGCGATGACCGGGATCTTGAGCTTCTTCGCTTCCTGGATCGCGATCGATTCCTTGTTCGTGTCGATCACGAACAGAAGATCGGGCACGCCGCCCATGTCCTTGATGCCGCCGAGTTCCTGCTCAAGCCTGTCGCGCTCGCGCGTGAGGTTCAGAAGCTCTTTCTTGGTGAAGCCCTGACCTTCGCCCGACACGAGATCGTCGAGGTAGCGAAGCCGCTTGATCGAATTCGTGATCGTCTTCCAGTTGGTCAGCATGCCGCCGAGCCAGCGGTGGTTGACGTAATATTGCGCGCTGCGCTTCGCCGCGTCCGCGACGGCGTCCGACGCCTGCCGCTTCGTGCCGACGAACAGAATACGCCCGCCCTGAGCCACCACGTCGCTCGCCGCGACGACCGCCTGATGCAGCAGCGGCACGGTCTTCGACAGGTCGATGATGTGGATCTTGTTGCGCGTGCCGAACAGGTAGTCCGACATCTTCGGGTTCCAGCGGTGCGTCTGGTGGCCGAAATGCACGCCAGCTTCGAGGAGCTGGCGCATCGTGAATTGGGGAAGCGTCATGGTATGTCCTTCGTCCGGTTGAGCCTCCGCGGGGCGTGTGGATGGCGATGCCATCACCGGAATGCCAAAAAGGGCCGCTTGAACGGCCCTGACATGATCCCCGCGTGCGAGATGCGCTTTGTATAGGGGGCGACGGCGCGATTTGCAAGAGCGGGGTTAACGCGCCGTCGCTTCGGCGCCCCCCTTTACCCCACCTGCAACACGCCCGGCAGCGTCTTCAGCGTGGCGAGCTGGCGCGCGGAAATCGAGAAATTGTCGCCGAGCTTGAACTCCACGGCCTTTTGCGCTTCGGGGATCTGCACCACGAGATTCACCTGGATGCCGCCCTCGCGGCCGAGATGCTTCACGAGTTCGGCCACCTGCAGGCGCTCCGTGGCGGTGATGGAAAGCTGCTTCGTGGTCTTGCCGAGCACGTCGTCCAGTGCCTGCACGGCCTGCACGCGCACCTTGATCGCCTCGCCGTCGGCCTCACCCTCCACATGGACGAGCACGTTCTTGCCCGCTTCGAGCTTGTCGCCCGCCACATTCAGCGTGTCGGAGAAGATGACGGCTTCGAATTGGCCGGTCGGATCGGAGAAGCCCGCAAACGCGAAGCGGTTGCCGGACTTGGCCTTGCGGTCCTGCCGATAGGTGACGGTTGCCGCAAGCCGCGACTCCGCGCGGCCATGCGCCTGCACGCGCGCTGAAAAATCGCTCCATTTCAGCACGTTCATGCGGGCGAGCTGGTCGGTGAAATCGTCGAGCGGGTGGCCGGAGAGGTAGAAGCCCGCCGCGCCAAGCTCGTTTTCGAGCTTTTCCACGAGGCTCCATTCGGGCGCGTCCGCGAGGTCGAGGCGCGGCGCGGGGCCGCCCGCGATCCCGCCGCCGAACATGTCCACCTGCCCGCGCGCGCGATCTTCGGCGGCCTTTGCGCCAAACTCCACGAGCCGGTCGAGGTTCTTCGCCACCTTCGCGCGGTTCGGCTCCATGTCCGAAAAAGCGCCCGCCGCGTTCAGCGTCTCGATGGCGCGCTTGTTCACCGCCTTCGGGTTGATGCGGAGCATGAAGTCGGCGAGATCGAGAAATGGCTTGTCGCCACGTTCCTCCACGATGTGAGCTGCCGCTGCGTGCCCCATATTCTTGAGGGCGGCGAGGGCGTAGCGAATGGCGTCGTCGCCCTCGGGTTCGAACTCGACCGCCGACCTGTTGACCGAGGGCGGCAGGATCGCAAGGCCGTTTTGCCGGGCCTCGCGCGTGAAGCCGTAGATCTTGTCCGTGTTCGCCATGTCGAGCGTCATCGAGGCGGCGATGAACTCCTGCGGGTGGTTCGCCTTCAGGTACGCCGTCTGATAGGCAATCAGCGCATAAGCTGCCGCATGGCTCTTGTTGAAGCCGTAGCCCGCGAACTTCGCCACAAGCTCGAAGATGTAGCGCGCGCGGGCCTCGGGAATGTCCTTCTCCAGCGCGCCCTTCACGAAGCGCGCGCCTTGCGCGTCCATCTCCGCCTTGATCTTCTTGCCCATGGCGCGGCGGAGCAGGTCGGCTTCGCCGAGGCTGTAGCCCGACAGCACCTGCGCGAGCTGCATCACCTGTTCCTGATAGATGATGACGCCGTAGGTCTCTTCGAGGATGGGCTGCGCGAGCGGATGCAGATAGTCCGGCACCTCGATGCCGTGCTTGCGGTTGACGTAGGTCTCGATGTTGTCCATCGGGCCGGGGCGGTAGAGCGCCACCATGGCGATGATGTCGCCGAAGCGGTCGGGCTTCAGCTTGCGCAATGCCTCGCGCATGCCCGTACTTTCGAGCTGGAACACGCCGCCCGTATCGCCCTTCGCCAGCATTTCATAGGTCGGCCGGTCGTCGAGCGGCAGATGGCCGAGGTCGATGGGTCTGCCCGCCTTCTCCAGCAGCGCGCACGCCTTCTGCAAGACGGTCAGCGTCTTCAGGCCGAGGAAGTCGAATTTCACGAGCCCCGCCTGCTCCACCCACTTCATGTTGAACTGGGTGACGAGCATGTCGGACTTCGGATCGCGATAAAGCGGCACAAGCTCCACGAGGTCGCGGTCGCCGATTACCACGCCCGCCGCGTGCGTCGATGCGTGGCGATAGAGCCCTTCGAGCTTCTGCGCGGTGTCGAGAAGCTGGGCGACGATTTCCTCGCCGTCGCGCGCTTCCTGAAGCTTCGGCTCGCCCTCGATGGCCTCCGCGAGCGTGACCGGGTTTGCCGGGTTGTTCGGCACGAGCTTGCAGAGCCGGTCCACCTGCCCGTAGGGCATTTGCAGCACGCGGCCCACGTCGCGAAGCACAGCGCGCGCCTGAAGCTTTCCGTAGGTGATGATCTGCGCAACGCGGTTCGCTCCGTATTTCCCGCGCACATACTGGATCACCTCGTCGCGACGATCCTGGCAGAAGTCGATGTCGAAGTCCGGCATCGACACGCGTTCCGGGTTGAGGAAGCGCTCGAACAGGAGGCCGAAGCGGATCGGGTCGAGATCGGTGATGGTGAGCGACCACGCGACGACCGAACCCGCGCCCGAGCCGCGCCCCGGCCCAACGGGGATGCCGTGCGCCTTCGCCCATTTGATGAAGTCGGACACGATCAGGAAGTAGCCGGGAAACTTCATGCGCGTGATGACGTCGAGTTCGAATTCGAGGCGCTTCTCGTAATCCTCGACGCTCGCCGCGCGCTGGTTTTCCGGGATGACGGCGAGGCGGCGCGCGAGCCCCTCCTGCGCCTGCTTGCGAAGCTCCGCGGCTTCGGCCTCGTGCGTGTCCTCGCTGCCGACGACGAATTGCGGCAGGATCGGCTTTCTCGGGCGCGGGCGAAAGGCGCAGCGCTGCGCAATCTCGATGGTGTTCGCCACCGCCTCGGGCAGATCCGCGAACAGCTTCACCATGTCGGCTTGCGGCTTCAGCCAGTGATCGGGCGAGAGGCGGCGGCGATCGTCCTCGGCGACGTAGCGCCCCTCGGCAATGCAAAGCAGCGCGTCGTGCGCCTCGAAAACCCCGCGCTTCGGGAAATAGGCTTCATTGGTGGCGACGAGCGGCACGCCATTGTCATAGGCCCAGCGCAGCAGCTGCGGCTCCACCGCGCGCTCGCGCGCGAGCCCGTGGCGCTGGATTTCGACATAGAAACGGTCGCCGAACGACTCCGCGAGCGCCGCAAGACGCGCTTCCGCGACGGCTGCGTTTCCGGCAGCGAAAGCGCGATCCGCCGGGCCGTCGGGGCCGCCTGACAGGGCGATCAGGCCGCGCGCATGTTCCGCGAGAAAATCGAGTTCGACATGCGGCTTCGAGCCGTCGCCGGAATCGAGAAACGCCTGGCTGGACAAACGCATGAGGTTGCCGTAGCCCTCCGCGTCCTTCGCGAGCACAACGACAGTGCCCGTGTTCGCGGCGGGGCGCGCACCGGGGCGCGGCGTCTCGTCGGCGGGTGCGGGAAAGGCGAGAGTCAGCGCGCAACCGATGATCGGCTGGATGCCCTCCCCCGCCATGTATTCGGAGAATTCGAGCGCACCGAAAAGATTGTTGCGGTCGGTGATGGCGAGCGCGGGCTGTCCGTCGGCGACGGCGGCCTTGATGAGCGCCTTGACCGGCAGCGCGCCTTCGAGCAGCGAATAGGCGGAATGGACGTGGAGGTGGATGAATCCCGGTTTTGTCATAAGCCTCGCCCCTCCCTTCTTCCGCAAACGACCGTAATGGCCGAATCGTCTCCGTCGGCGGAACCATTGGCCGCGAAAGCGGATCGAGATTCAAGTCGCTTACGAATATACGGCAATCCAGCGGCACTTGCGGGGAAAACTCTTCCCGCCGATGGGCGGGACAGACGGAAAAGCCCAGGCGGAGGCGACGCCGTCCGATGATGCCGGCTTTCGCCTGATCCCTACCGCAAAGCGATGTCCCGGCGGCAGAAGCCCTCCGGCCAATCGATGGCGTCGACGGCGGCATAGGCGCGAGCGCGCGCCTCCGCGACATCGCGGCCTACCGCACTCACATTGAGCACGCGCCCGCCATTGGCGAGAACCTTGCCATCGTTCCCGCGCTTCGTCCCGGCGTGGAAAACGGTCACGCCCGGAAGCGCAGCCGCCGCGTCCAGCCCGCGAATGACGCTGCCCTTCTCGTAATCGCCGGGGTAGCCCTTTGCGGCCAGCACGACGGTGACAGCCGTGTCGTCGCTCCATTCCGGCGCCACGCTGGAAAGATCGCCCTTCGCGGCGGCATGGAGCAACGGCAGGAGATCGGACTTCAGCCGAAGCATCAGCACCTGACATTCGGGATCGCCGAAGCGGACATTGTATTCGATAAGTTTCGGGCCATCCGCCGTGATCATCAGCCCGGCGTATAGCACCCCCTGAAACGGCGTCCCGCGCGCAGCCATCGCTTCGAGCGTCGGCGTCACGATCTCGCGCATGACGCGCTCTTCGAGCGCAGGCGTCATCTGCGGGGCGGGCGAGATAACGCCCATGCCGCCGGTGTTCGGCCCCTCGTCGCCGTCGAATGCGCGCTTGTGGTCCTTGCCGCTCCCGAACGGCACGGCGCGCGTGCCGTCGCAGATCGCGAAAAAGCTCGCTTCCTCGCCGACAAGTTTTTCCTCGATGACGACGGACGAACCGCCCTCGCCGAATGCGCCGTCAAAACACGACGCGATCGCGGCTTCAGCCTCGGCGAGCGTCTCGCATACGGTCACGCCCTTGCCGGCCGCAAGCCCGTCCGCCTTCACGACGAGCGGCGCACCCTTTGCGCGCGCATACGCCATCGCTTCCTCGCGGCTCACGAAATGGCCGTAGGCGGCTGTCGGAATGGCGCGCTCGTCGCAAACGGCCTTGGTGAAGGATTTCGACGCCTCAAGCTGCGAGGCGGCTGCGGACGGGCCGAAAACCGACAATCCGGCGGCGCGGAGATAATCCGCGAGCCCCGCCACCAAAGGTGCTTCCGGGCCGACGACCACAAGGCCGATGGCCGCCTCACGGCAGAATTCGGCGACCTGCGCGAAATCGTCAGGGTTCGTCGGCCCCTGCTCCGCGATTTGCGCGATCCCCGCGTTGCCGGGCGAGCAATAAAGCGTGCCGAGCGCCGGGCTCTGCCTGAGCTTCCACGCCAGCGCATGTTCGCGGCCACCGCCGCCAATGAGAAGAACGTTCATGCACGCTTCTTAGCAACGAAATTGCCCCGCGTTAACAGCGAAAAAGCCTTCCGGGCACGCGCCGTTCGAGGCCCTCGCGAGCGACGCGTGTCAGATGTCTTTAGAATATAGTTGGACACTTCGATAGCATAACGCCACGCTCAAGAAGCTTACAGCCATCCGAAGATATAGCCGAGTATGATAAGCGGGATCGGGATTCCGATTGCCCAAAGCATAACCCCCTTCATTTTTCTACCTCCTATTGCTTCATATGTCAGTAGAACACTCGGCTGCAAACCGCCGTTCCTTTCCACAGGCAGGAACTTCACGGCGTAATGAGCGTTTGAGAAGGACCATCATCAAACGGAGGACACGACCATGAAGTGTATGACCACGGCGGCTGCTGCAGTGCTCTTGCTTGCAACCGCCGCTCAGGCTCAGCAAACCCCGCAGGTTCAGCAGTCGTCGCCCCCCGGCAATGCGGGGTCCAGCCTCGGGACGCGCGGCCCCGGAGATCCCGCCGCCATGCGCGCGGAAGAGTCGAACCGCGCCAGCCGTGACCGAATGGCCCAGACAAATCAGGGTCAGATGGGCACAGAGGGCCAGGTCCGCGATACGATTCGAAGCGGCACAGGCGCGCCAGGCGCGTCGGAGCGCTTCCGCCAGACGCAAGGCGCCGATCAGTGGCTCGTTGGCAATCTCTGGAACAAGCGTGTCTACAATTCCAATGGTGAATCTATCGGCGACCTGAATGATCTCGTGATCGACAAGGATGGTCGCATCGCGGCGGTCGTGGTCGGAGTCGGGGGCTTCCTTGGCCTCGGCGAGAAAAACGTCGCGGTGGATTACAACCATCTGCGGCAGAATGGCGGCATCACGCCAGACCGCGTCACCATCAACATGACGAAGGACGACCTGAACAACGCACCCAATTTCCAGCGCCAGGGTTCAGGAAGCGGCATGATGGGCGACAGACGATAATGATCGGCGGGAGAGGGGGCTTGATAGCCCTCTCTTTTCGTAACAGCAGCCGGAACCGAGAAATATTCACCTCAGAAAAGGACATCCCGTCATGCCGATGGCGAAAAACCTGAACGAACTGTTCTATGCAACGCTTCAGGACATCTATCACGGCGAAAAGCAGATCCTGAAAGCGCTCCCAAAGATGGCAAAAAACGCCACCACGCCGGAACTCAAGAAGGCATTCCAGCTTCACCTCGACCAGACGCAGGGCCAAGTGGAGCGGCTGCAGCAGGTGTTCGAAATGCTCGACAAGTCCGCGCGCGGGAAGACCTGCGAAGCAATCGAAGGGCTTGTCGAAGAAGGCCAGGAAGTCATGAGCGAGACCGAGCCGGGAGAAGTGATGGACGCCGGTCTGATCGCGGCTGCGCAGGCTGTCGAGCATTACGAGATCGCCCGATACGGAACCTTGTGTGCGTGGGCCGAGCAGCTTGGCATGCCCGAGGCTGCAAAGCTGCTCCAGCAGACCCTCAAGGAAGAGAAGGAGACGGATGCGCTCCTGAATAAGATGGCCATGGGTGGCATCAATCGAAGCGCGGCCTGAGCAGCTTCCTCGAAATTTTGTCGCAAGGCGGGTTCTGCCATGGACCCGCCTTACTTTTTGTGGAGGTGGCCCATCGTGGGCGAGCAGGCCCGTTCTGCGATGGAGGCGGCGGTGGACGGACTTCGGGGAAGCGCTTGGGCAGCGGCACGCGCCGTGGTCGCGGCGGTCGCGTTTGCGGGGGCCGCATGACGGATGCTCCACCGTGGGGCTCGGCCTGGCCCGATCTTTCGGGCCGCGTGCTTGCCGAAGGCCACGTGCTGCCGGTGCGCGTCTATTTCGAGGACACGGATTTTTCCGGCGCATCCTATCATGCGAGCTACCTGCGCTGGTGCGAGCGGGGCCGCTCCGACTTCCTGCGCCTTCTCGGCGTGCATCACAACAAGCTGGCGGACGGCTCGCTAACGGGGGAACCGTCGGTGTTCGCCGTGCGCCGTCTCAAGGCCGAATTCCTGCGCGCAGCCCGCATCGACGACGAGCTTGAGGTGCACACGGCCTACGGCTCCTTCACCAAGGCGACCATCACGCTCACGCAGCACATTGTGCGCGGAAGCGAGCGCGTATTCGAGCTTGAAGTGCAATGCGTACTGCTGTCGATGACGGGGCGCGTGCTGCGCCTGCCGCCCGCGCTGGTGGATATGCTGACGCGCGGTTAGGACCAGCGGCGCGAATTTGACATTTGAGGCCCGGTGACTGCGAGCTCTCGCTCAAATGTCAAATTCAAAAGCTCCACTCAAATCATGATGTTGCTAGTGGTCCTTTCGATCCGACATTTGATCGCAAGCGTGCTGCAAACGGATGCAAATGTCGGAATCGGACTACTAGCGCGCCTTCACGAGCCGGATCAGCACGTCGATACGGGCGACCTTCATGCCTTCCGGCAACTTGGGAACCGTCACGGTTACTTCGTTGTCGGGCTCAAGGTCGACGAGGCGGCCTTCCTCCTCGAAGTAGAAGTGCTGATGGTCTGAAATCTTGGTGTGGAAATAGTTCTTCGACCCCTCGATCGCGACTTCACGCAGCAGCCCGCATTCGGTGAGCTGTTTCAGCGTGTTGTAAACGGTGGCAAGCGACACCGCCATCTTGTTGGCGACGGCTTCCGCGTGCAGTTCCTCCGCTGTCACGTGGCGATCTCTCTCCTTGAACAGGAGCTTGGCGAGATCAATTCGCTGCCGCGTGGGGCGAAGGCCCGCATCGCGAAGTTTCGCTTCGATACGGCAGGTCGCGTCCCTGCTGTCCGCAACCCGCGCTTCTTCCGGCAGATACACCGCACCCTCCCCTATCGAAACCTGGCGCCAAGCCCTGCTTGCGCCGTCTCGTCCATCGCAGCAAAGCCCGAGGCTTCACGCGCTTTTTCCACTATCGCGGGCAATATTGCAAGAACACGAGCGACGTCTTCTGCCCCGCTGGTATGCGAAAATGAAAAGCGGATCGCCCCCAAAGCGGCGGCGTAAGGCATCTTCATGGCCCGCAGGACATGAGATGGCTCCGTAGAGCCGGCAGCACAAGCGGAACCGGACGACGCTGCTATTCCAGCCTTATCGAGTTCCAGAAGGATCACTTCACCCTCGGCGCGATCAAACACGATATTCGACGTGTTCGGAAGTCGATTCTCGGTATCGCCCGCAATAAACGTCGCATCTATGCGACCAAGTGCCGCGCGCTCGAAGCTGTCGCGAAGCTGCCTTACGCGATCGCCTTCGCCGGTCAGCAAACGCTTCAGCGCGAGGTCCGCAGCCTTGCCGAGCCCGACGATGCCCGGCGCATTCTCGGTCCCCGCGCGCCGTCCACGCTCCTGCTTGCCGCCGCGGATGAGTTGATGGAAGGCCACGCCCTTTTTCACGTAAAGCGCGCCGATCCCTTTCGGCCCGTGAAACTTGTGCGACGATAGTGAAAGCATGTCGACATCGGCGGCCTTCACGTCGATCGGGATGCGTCCGGCGGCCTGAACCGCGTCCGTGTGAAACAGCGCGCCCGCTTCGTGTGCGAGCCGCGCAAGCTCCGCGACCGGAAAGATCGTGCCGGTTTCGTTGTTCGCCCACATGATCGAGGCGATGGCCGTTTTCGGCCCGAGCGCGGCGCGATAGGCGTCGATATCGAGACGGCCTTTCCCGTCGACGCCGATCATGTGCACCACGATGCCGCGATGGCGCTGGAGATGCTGCACAAGCGCGAGGATCGCCGGATGCTCGACGGCAGATGTCACGATCTCGTTGCGGCCGCTCTGCGTTTCGAGCGCCGACAGAAGTGCCGTATTGTCCGATTCGGTGCCGCCCGAGGTGAAGACGATCTCGTGGCTTTGGGCAGCGCCGATCAGAGCGCGCACCTGCTTGCGCGCTCGATTGATCGCCGCGCCCACTTCCTTGCCGAAGCCGTGGATGGAAGATGCGTTGCCGAAATGCTCGGTGAAGAAGGGAAGCATCTCAGCCAGCACAGCCGGATCGAGCCGGGTGGTGGCGTTATTGTCCAGATAGACCGGATGCATAAGTCCCTTCTTTCGGTTTTAGTGGGCACCCATCGCGGGAATGAGCCGCACCGGATAGCCGAGCTTCGCGATGATCTTGGCCTGAATGCCGTGCACGGTGACCGACGCAAGCTGACAGCCGACGCACGCGCCTGTCATGCGTACTTTCACGAAATTGCCCGAGACTTCGAGAAGTTCGCAGTCGCCGCCGTCGCGCTTCAGGTGCGGGCGCAGCTCTTCGATGGTTTCGCGGATGATACGCAGTTTCGTTTCTTCGGCCGTTTCCACGGGGGCATCGCACTCGACGGTTTCGGCGCGTTCCAAGACTTCGAACATTGTTTGTTTTCCCTCTGTCAGCCGAACGATTTACCGCAGGAACAGCTCGACGTCGCCTTCGGATTGTCGAAGGTGAAGCCCGAGCTTTGCACGCTGGTCACGAAATCGACGGTGGTGCCTTCGAGCATCCCGACGCTGTCGCGATCCACGAAGAGTTTTACGCCGCGCTCTTCAACGACGATGTCGTCGGGGTTCGGATCGGCCACGAGCCCCATCAGATATTTGAAGCCCGCGCATCCCCCTGCGTCCACGGCGAGGCGCAACCCTTCGATCGGCGTGTTCGCGCCCTGGATGGCGGTGCGAACGGCGTTTGCTGCGGCTTCCGTAAGGTAGATCATGCGGCGGAGCCTTTCTGCTTGAACCTGCATTCGCTCAAGGCTGAAGCAACGCCCGTGCCAATGCGGCAAGTGGCTGCACGGCTTGATAAATATCAAATTTAGAGCGGATCGAAGATGCGGTTTGTCGGATTCCCGACACGTCGCAAGCGGGACGCGCGGTTCAATGACCGGAGCGCGCTGCCCTGTGAGCGGCGGTCAAGCCGAGAAAGACCAGAATCGCGCGGTTGAGACGGAGAATGTCCTCGTCGGCGAGGTGTCTCGTAATCTTGTCGACCATGAGGCGGCAGCTCTGCCTGAGGCCGTTCATCTTGTCTGGCTCGACCGGCAGCCGGAACAACGGTGCTTCGGTTTCGTCGGAGGTGAAGGCGCAGATCGTTATTGAATCCGTGGCGTCGAAGGCGTCTTCCTGAATGATGACGGCGGGGCGGGGCTTGCCCGCGTAATCCTTACCGCCCGACACGGTCCAGATTTCCCCGCGCCTCATTCGTTCGGCCAGTCGGAAACTGAATCGATGAAAGCCTGGTCGTCAGCCGCGCTGCCGCTTCGCGCAACAACCGCCGACTGGCGATGAGCTTCTCTCTTGAAGGTTGGCGTCCTTGTATCCGGAACCCAGATCTGTATCGGTCTGAGGCCGAGCGCCCGCAGTCGTGCGCGATGTTCGCGCACCTTGATGCGCGACGACCTAGGCTTTGGAGATAGCGGCATGTCCATGGTCCGGTTACATGTAACCTATCATATTGGCTGACAGGTGCAATTGCGAGCCTCACAAGCATTTGTCTTTCGTGACCGCACGCTTGAGGCCAAGAATGCGCGCCGCAGGGCGAAGCTTTCTTGCGCGATTTCACGTCGTCGCGGGCGACAACATCATGCTACATTCGGTCGGAACGCGGCGATTCATTACCACCCCGGATGAGTGACCGCGCTACAGAATGCCACAAGCGGAATGGCGGCGAACCGCCATCGTCTTTGGAAACGTTCATGCGGCGAGATGATTTTTTCGGCTTTCCGTCTCGGCCCCACGGGTTGTCTCGTGATATTCGGCTGCGGAGCGGCTAAGCTTGGCCGGAACCATTGACTGAGGTTGACAGCATGACCAACGAAGCACCGACGATCGTCTGGACCAGGACCGATGAATCCCCGGCGCTTGCGAGCTATTCGCTCCTGCCCATCGTCCAGGCGTTCACGAAAACAGCCGGTGTTTCGGTCGTCGAGAAGGACATTTCGCTCGCGGGCCGCATCATCGCGACGTTCCCCGAGAACCTGACGCCCGCACAGCGCCAGCCCGACGCGCTCGCCGAACTCGGCGCTCTCGCGAAAAAGCCGGAAGCGAACATCATCAAGCTGCCGAACATCTCGGCCTCGCTCCCGCAGCTCAAGGCGGCGATCAAGGAGCTTCAGGGACAGGGCTACGATCTGCCCGATTATCCCGAGGAGCCGAAGACCGAGGCGGAGAGAGAAATCAAGGCGCGCTATGCGAAGGTGCTCGGCTCGGCCGTGAACCCCGTTCTGCGCGAAGGCAATTCTGATCGCCGCTCCGCTCCATCGGTGAAGCAATACGCGAAGAACCATCCGCACAAGATGGGGGCGTGGAAGGCCAGTTCGAAGACGAACGTTGCGCATATGGCGGGCGGCGACTTCTACGGCAGCGAAAAGTCCATCACCCTGCCGACAGATGGCAGCTTCATGATCGAGTTCTTCGGTGAGGATGGCCACACACATGTCCTGAAGCAGAAAGTGCGCTACAAGGCGGGCGAGATCGTCGACGCCGCCTTCATCAGCCGCGACGCATTGCGCGCCTTCTACGCGGACGCCATCGAGGCGGCGAAGGCGGAGGGCGTGCTGCTGTCGCTGCACCTGAAGGCCACGATGATGAAGGTGTCGGACCCGATCATGTTCGGCCATGCGGTTTCGGTCTACTTCAAGGACGTGTTCGACAGGCACGCCGAAACCTTCAAGAATATCGGCGTCAATCCGAACAACGGCCTCGGCGATCTCTACGCGAAGCTGGGCAAGCTCCCGGAAGACAAGCGCGCCGAGATCGAAGCCGATATCAAGGCCGTTTATGCGAAGCGTCCGCAGCTTGCGATGGTGAATTCCGACAAGGGCATCACCAACCTGCATGTGCCGAACGACGTGATCGTTGACGCCTCCATGCCCGCGATGATCCGCGAAGGCGGCAAGATGTGGGACGCGGAAGGCAAGACAGCCGACACGCTCGCGATGATCCCCGACCGCTGTTACGCGACGATCTATCAGGTGATGATCGACGACTGCAAGGAACACGGCCAGTTCGATCCGAAGACCATGGGCAGCGTGTCGAATATCGGGCTCATGGCGCAGCAGGCCGAGGAATACGGCAGCCACGACAAGACGTTCGAAATCACCGAAGGCCACGGCAAGGTGCGCGCCATCGACGAGGACGGTAACGTGCTCCTCGAACAGGAGGTGCAGCACGGCGACATCTTCCGCATGTGTCAGGTGAAGGATGCGCCTATTCAGGACTGGGTGAAGCTCGCGGTCAATCGCGCCCGCGCCACCGGCACGCCGGCGATCTTCTGGCTCGATCCGAAGCGCGGGCACGACGCGCAGGTCATCGCGAAGGTCGGGCGCTACCTCAAGGACCACAACACCGGCGGCCTCGACATCCGCATCCTCTCGCCTGACGACGCGATGCGCTTCACGCTCGCGCGCATCCGCAGGGGCGAGGACACGATTTCCGTCACCGGCAACGTGCTGCGCGACTATCTGACCGACCTGTTCCCCATCCTCGAACTCGGCACGTCCGCGAAGATGCTCTCCATCGTGCCGCTGATGGATGGCGGCGGGCTGTTCGAAACGGGCGCCGGCGGCTCTGCTCCGCGCCATATCCAGCAGTTCCAAGAAGATGGCTATCTGCGCTGGGATTCGCTCGGCGAATATCTCGCGCTCGGCGTCTCGCTCGAACATCTCGGCCAGACCTACAGGAACGAGAAGGCGGAAGTTCTGGCGGAGACGCTCGATAAGGCAACCGCGAAGGTGCTTGAGAACGACAAGGGCCCCGCACGCAAGATCGGCGGCATCGACAATCGCGGCAGCCACTTCTATCTCGCGCTTTACTGGGCGCAGGCGCTGGCCGAGCAGACGAAGGACGCGGAATTGCAGGCGCTGTTCGCTCCGATCGCCGAGACGCTGACTGAGAACGAAGCGAAGATCGTGGGCGAACTCGCCGCGGCGCAGGGGCGCCCGGCCGATCTCGGCGGCTATTATCGCCCGGACTTCGCGAAAGCCTCGGCGGCCATGCGTCCGAGCGCGACCTTGAACGCGGCGCTGGAGAGCCTTCGCTAGACAGCGGCACATGCGCACGCGGTCTGTTTTTACGCGAGTTTCAGGGAAGGGACGTTCGCCTCCCCTGAAACGATTCCAGTGTCGCTTGCCTCATGACGCCGCTTGCCTCAAAAAGACAACGCGCCGCCGCCGACCTCCAAGGACTACACCATGCTTGAAGCCTACCGTGCCCACGCCGCCGAACGCGCCGCGCTCGGCATTCCCGCGCTGCCGCTCAGTCGCCAGCAGACGGAAGACCTCGTCGCGCTGTTGCGCAATCCGCCTGCGGGCGAGGAAGCGTTTCTTGTCGATCTCATAACGTACCGCGTCCCGGCGGGCGTGGACGATGCGGCGAAGGCGAAGGCGGCGTTCCTCTCCGCCATCGCGAGGGGCGAGGAAGCGAACGCGCTTATTTCGCGCGCGCGGGCTACTGAGCTTCTCGGAACCATGCTCGGCGGCTTCAACGTCAAGCCTCTGATCGAGCTTCTCGACGACGCCGAAGTCGGCGCGGTCGCCGCCGATGGCCTCAAAAAGACGCTGCTCGTGTTCGACTATTTCCACGACGTGAAGGAGCGCGCCGACGCGGGCAACGCCAACGCGAAAGCCGTGATCCAGAGCTGGGCGGACGCGGAGTGGTTCACGTCGCGCCCCGAAGTGCCCGCATCGCTCACCGTCACCGTGTTCAAGGTGAATGGCGAGACGAACACGGACGACCTGTCGCCCGCGCCGGACGCCTCAACGCGCCCCGACATCCCCCTCCACGCGCTCGCCATGCTGAAGAACCCGCGCCCCGGCATCGAACCGGACGAACCCGGCGCACGCGGCCCCGTCAAGCAGCTTGCGGCGCTCATCGCCAAGGGGAACCCGGTTGCGTATGTCGGCGACGTGGTCGGCACCGGCTCTTCGCGCAAATCGGCGACGAACTCGGTTCTGTGGTTCACGGGCGAAGATATTCCCTACGTGCCGAACAAGCGCTTTGGCGGCGTCTGCCTCGGCACGAAGATTGCGCCCATTTTCTACAACACGATGGAAGACGCGGGCGCGCTGCCGATCGAACTCGACGCATCGAAGATGGACATGGGCGATGTGGTCGAGCTTCGCCCCTATGAAGGCAAGGCGCTGAAAAACGGCGAAGTCATTGCGGAATTCAAGGTGAAGTCCGAGGTGATCTTCGACGAGGTGCGCGCGGGCGGCCGCATCCCGCTCATCATCGGGCGCGGGCTCACCGCGAAGGCGCGCGAGGCGCTCGGGCTTCCGGCATCGACGCTGTTCCGGCTACCCGCCGTGCCGCACGACACCGGCAAGGGCTTCACGCTCGCCCAGAAGATCGTCGGCCGCGCCTGCGGTCTGCCGGAAGGCAAGGGCATTCGCCCCGGCACCTATTGCGAGCCGAAGATGACGACGGTCGGCAGTCAGGACACCACCGGCCCGATGACGCGCGACGAGTTGAAGGATCTCGCCTGCCTCGGCTTCTCCGCCGATCTCGTCATGCAGTCCTTCTGCCACACGGCGGCCTATCCGAAGCCGGTCGACGTGACGACGCACCGCGAATTGCCGGGCTTCATCGCCACGCGCGGCGGCGTATCCCTGCGGCCCGGCGACGGCGTCATCCATTCGTGGCTGAACCGCCTGCTTCTGCCCGACACGGTCGGCACCGGCGGCGACAGCCATACGCGCTTTCCGATCGGCATCTCTTTCCCGGCGGGCTCGGGCCTCGTGGCGTTCGCTGCGGCGACGGGCGTCATGCCGCTCGACATGCCGGAAAGCGTGCTCGTACGCTTCAAGGGCAAGCTGCAGCCCGGCATCACGCTTCGCGACCTCGTGAATGCGATCCCGCTGGCGGCAATCAAGGCCGGTGCGCTCACTGTCGAGAAGAAGGGCAAGAAGAACGTCTTCAACGGTCGCATCCTCGAAATCGAGGGGCTGCCGGATCTGAAGGTGGAACAGGCGTTCGAGCTGACCGACGCATCGGCGGAGCGATCGGCGGCGGCATGTACCGTGCGGCTCAACAAGGAGCCGATCATCGAATACATGCGCTCGAACATCGCGCTGATGCGGTGGATGATCGCGAACGGCTATGAGGACGCCCGCAGCCTCGCGCGCCGCATCGCCGCGATGGAAGCGTGGATCGCCGCGCCGCACCTGATCGAGCCGGACGCGGACGCGGACTACGCCGCCGTGTTCGAGATCGACCTTGCCACCATCAAGGAACCGATCCTCGCCTGTCCGAACGACCCGGACGACGTCAAGACGCTGTCCGAGGTGGCGGGCGACACCATCGACGAGGTGTTCATCGGCTCGTGCATGACGAACATCGGCCACTTCCGCGCGGCGGGGAAGATCCTCGCGGGCAAGTCCGACATCCCGACACGGCTGTGGATCGCGCCCCCGACCAAGATGGACGCACGCATCCTGACGGAAGAGGGCTATTATTCAGTGCTCGGCAAGTCCGGCGCGCGGATGGAAATGCCCGGCTGCTCGCTCTGCATGGGCAATCAGGCACAGATCCGCAAAGGCTCGACGGCACTTTCCACCTCGACGCGCAACTTCCCCAACCGGCTCGGCATCGACACGCGGGTCTATCTCTCGTCGGCGGAGCTTGCTGCGGTGGGCGCGCTTCTCGGACGCATCCCGACGCTGGCGGAATATCTGGAGCACGTCGAGGCCGTGAACAAAGCCTCGGGTGACGTCTACCGCTACATGAATTTCGACCAGATCCCGGAGTTTGCCGACGCGGGTAAGGCGGCGGCTTGACGGCGCACGACATGATCATGAAGCCCCGCGCTGCGGGGCTTTTTTGATCGATTCGCACTTTGCACGCGCTCGATGTGACGCGCGGTCGCCATCACCTCAAGCAGCGCGCGGTCGAACGGAATAATCGAATGGCCCTGTAGAGCGCATTATTTGCGGCCCATGCCAAGCGCGGCGCTTGTTACTCCGGCAGCGGAGCGCGTTCATTCGATCTTTCGAGAAGCCAGACCCGTATGGCAGCGGAAAGGCTCGCAGGTCCGCGCGCCGCGTCAATCTCGGCGACGAGTGCCGCGACCGTGCGCCCCTGTTCTTCCGCCGAGGCCTTGAGTTCCCGCCAGAAGGCATCTTCGAGCGTGATGGACGTGCGGTGCCCCGCGATGGCGAGGGAGCGCTTTTTTGGCAAGGCAAGCGCGGGGTCGAACGCGGCTCGCTCTGAGCCTGCATCCGCACTCTGGACCGCATCGCCACTGGGCCGCGCGCCGGGCTCCCTGCCGCTGCTTCCGGCTTTTTCGCGCGCGATGACTTTCCTCATAGGCAACCCGCTTCGCCGAACGATCCCAAAAAGCAAGGCCGGGAAATCCCGGCCTTGCCCGTCGCCGCTCGTCACACGCCGGGCTTGATCATCAGTTCCGGCTTCATCAGAGCGTTGAAGTCTTCCTCGGAGATGTAGCCGAGCGCCAGCGCTTCCTCGCGCAGCGTCGTGCCGTTCTTGTGCGCCGTCTTCGCGATCTTGGCGGCCTTGTCGTAGCCGATCTTCGGCGCGAGCGCGGTTACGAGCATCAGCGAACGCTCCAGCAGGTCTTCGATGCGCGCGCGGTTCGGCTCGATGCCGACGACGCAATGCTCGGTGAAGCTCACCGCCGCGTCGGCGATCAGCCGGATCGACTGGAGCAGATTGTAGATGATGACGGGCTTGTAGACGTTCAGCTCGAAATGGCCCTGGCTGCCCGCGACAGTGATCGCCACGTTGTTGCCGAACACCTGCGCGCAGACCATGGTGAGCGCCTCGCACTGCGTCGGGTTCACCTTGCCCGGCATGATGGATGAGCCCGGCTCGTTCTCGGGCAGCGAGATTTCGGCGATGCCGGAGCGCGGGCCGGAGCCCATGAGGCGGATGTCGCTCGCGATCTTGAACAGGCTCGTCGCAAGCACATTGAGCGCGCCCGAAAGCTCGACTTCGGCGTCGTTCGACGCCAGCGCCTCGAACTTGTTCGGCGCGGTGACGAACGGCAGACCCGTTTCTCTAGCCACTTCGTCCGCGAACTTCTCGGCGAAACCGATGGGCGTGTTGAGGCCGGTGCCCACCGCCGTGCCGCCCTGCGCGAGGAAATAGAGGCGCGGCAGCGTGGCCTTCACGCGCTCGATGCCGAAGCGCAGTTGCGTCGCGTAGCCGGAAAACTCCTGCCCGAGCGTAACCGGCGTCGCATCCTGAAGATGCGTGCGGCCGATCTTGATGATGTCCTTGAACTCTTCCGCCTTCGCCTCGATGGCGCTGGCCAGATGATAGAGCGCGGGCAGCAGCGCCTCGTTCACCTGCACGGCGGCGGCAATGCGCATCGCGGTCGGAAAGGTGTCGTTCGAGGATTGCGAACGGTTCACATCGTCGTTCGGGTGAACCGGCTTCTTCGAGCCTTTCTCGCCGCCGAGCAGTTCGATCGCGCGGTTCGAGATCACCTCGTTCGCGTTCATGTTCGACTGCGTGCCGGATCCCGTCTGCCAGACGACGAGCGGAAATTCCGCATCGAGCTTGCCGGATATGACTTCTTCCGCCGCCGTCACGATGGCGTCGTGCAAGGGCTGCTCCAGATTGCCGAGCGCGAGATTCGTCTTCGCCGCCGCCTTCTTCACGATGCCGAGCGCGTGCACCAGCGGGATGGGCATACGCTCGCCGCCGATCTTGAAATTGCCGAGGCTACGCTGTGTCTGCGCGCCCCAGTAATGGTTGGCGGGCACGTCGATGGGGCCGAATGTGTCGGTTTCGGTGCGCGTTGCGAACGGGGAGACGTCTTCTGTCATGGCCGGTCTCTGATGATTTGCGTGGAAAGGTTGACAGGTGGTCTATCATGCCCGCGCCGGTCGCGCCAAGCCGCACGGATTGGCGCAAAACCGCACGCTTCCGTTACAGCGGGAAGCGGCCCGACGCGACGAGCGGGCGAAAGTCGACCTTGCCCGCGTAAGGATAGACCCATGCCGCCAGCGGGCCGCCGCGATGAAGCCGTACCTCGATCACGGTGCGATAGAACTGGTCGGGCTTGGTGCCGACGCCCGCGCAGCCTTCGTAAGCGTCGAGCGCCGCAAGCACCGCCGCGCCGTTCAGCCGGAACACCTCGCCGAAAACGCGGGTCCGCGCCGCCTCGTCGAACACCGCCCCCGGAAAACGCCCGAGATTGTAAAGCCGCCCCCGTACAGACGCTTCGCCGACAAAACGGGCGCGCGTTTCGAGAAGGCGCGCATAGGGACTGCGGCTTGCGCGCATCAATGTGCCGTAGACGAAGATATGCTTCGGCTCGGCAACCGGGCGGCTCGCCTTCGTCGCCTGTAGATCGATGTCTTCATTCATCCTGCTGCCCCCGTTTTTCCCTCACGGCTTGACGACGATCTTGCCCTTGATCGTCCGCGCGTCCAGCGCCTTGATCGCGTCCTTCGTTTCTTCGAGGCTGAAAATGCGGTCGATATGCGGGCGGATTTTTCCCTCCGCGCACCAGTCGAGCAGCTTCGCCATCTGAACGCGGAACGCCGCCGGATCGGTGTCGATGTGACGGCCGAAAAACACGCCCCGAACATCGCAGCCCTTCAGCAGCACGAGGTTCAGCGGGATTTTCGGAATGTCGCCCGCCGCGAAGCCGATGACGAGATAGCGCCCGCCCCAGGCGATGCCGCGCAGCGCCGGTTCGGCATACGGGCCGCCGATGCAGTCATAGATCACGTCCGGCCCCTTGCCGCCGCGAATGGCCCGCACGGCCTCTTTCACGTCGGTGCCGTTCAGGTTCAGAAGATGCGCCGCGCCGCGATCAGCGCACAGCTTGAGCTTTTCGTCGGACGTGCCCGCCGCGATTACCTCCGCGCCGAGCGCCGCCGCCACTTCCACCGCCGCAAGGCCCGCGCCCCCCGTCGCGCCCAGCACAAGCACCGCATCGCCCTCGCGAACCTGTCCGCGATCTTCGAGGCCGTGCAGCGCCGTGCCGTAGGCGATGGGAATGGATGCCGCCTCTTCGTCGGCGATGCCGTCCGGCACGACGACGGTGCGCGCCGCCGGGGCGATGGCCTGCTCACGGCATCCGCCATAGCCGACATAGGCGAGCACGCGCTCACCTTCCGCAAAATCCTCGACGCCCGGCCCCGTAGCGATCACGCGCCCCACGACCTCGCCGCCGGGCGAGAACGGCAACGCCGGCTTCGTCTGATATTTTCCGCGCGTGATCAGCGTATCGAAAAAATTAAGCGCAACCGCTGTAACTTGAATTGCGACCTCGCCCGGACCCGGTATCGCGTCGGGCAGGTCCGCCATTTCAAGTGCGTCCGGTCCTTCGAGAGACTTGCACAGCACAGCCTTCATCGCCTACCTCATCGCATGGCACTTCCCGAACGAAGCTATAGCATGCGCGGATATTTCGCCATCGGAGCCGAACGGATCTCGAAGCCGATGAACCTCGGCGCGCTGATGCGTTCCGCTCATGCTTTCGGCGCCAACTTCTTTTTTACCATCGGCGCGCACGAAAGGGCCTTCGATGCAAAATCCGACACGTCGAAAACGGTGGACCACCTGCCGGTCTATCACTGGGCGAACGTGGCGGAGATGGCGCTGCCGCTGCGCTGCAAACTCGTCGGTGTCGAACTGATCGAAGGAGCCACCGATCTGCCTGCGTTCAAGCATCCGCTCCACGCGGCCTATGTGCTCGGCCCAGAACTCGGCGTGCTGTCGGACGAGGTGCTCGCCCGCTGCGATCACGTGATCAAAATTCCGACCGCATTCTGCATCAACGTCGGCACCGCGGGAGCCATCGTGATGTACGACCGCGTGCGAAGCCTCGGCTCGTTCCCGGATCGGATGGACGCACCCGCAAAGGCGCTCCAGCCGCGCCAAGGCAGGCTTTCCGTGGACCGATGACCTGGGTTCTGCTTAAGGTTTTGGCTTGCCAACTATGGCTTTTCAAACGGGAATTTTCATGCGGCGCCATCTGATCCTTCCGCTTCTGTCCGTCGCCGCGATCTCGTCGGGCGCGGTCGCTCAACAAGTCCAGGTGCAGCAAATTCCGCAGACGCTTCCGCAAGGACCGTCAGCCGTGCCGGACCCGACCCAGCCGCCCCGCCCGGCGGCGGCACCGAAGCCCAAGCCGAAGCCAGTGCCCGCCAAAAAGCCGGCGCCCGCTCCCGTTCCCGATGTGAAGGCGAAGCTCGTCGAGAAAATCGGGGAATGGAATGTCTTCCTGCATGACAGCCCCGAAGGCCGCATCTGTTTCGCCGCGAGCGCGCCAACCGACATGCAGCCGAAGACGGCGAAGCGCACGTCCGTCATTTTCTACATCAGTTCGTGGCAGAAGGACGGGATCTATAATGAGATCAGCGTACGGCAGGGCTACGCCATGAAGGCGAATGCGCAGACCACGATCACGCTCGGCGGCCAATCCTTCGCGCTCTATGCGCTCGACGACAAAGCCTATGCGAGAGACCCGGCCGAAGAGCGCAGGCTGCTTTCGGCGATGGCCATGGGCGGGCCGATGACGGTCAAGGCCACGTCCGCGAAGGGTACTGCCACGACGGACCACTATTCGCTCGAAGGCGCGCCTGCCGCCGTTCAGAAGCTTCGCGAAATCTGCCCCTAGTGGTCCGAGTCCGACATTTGCATCCGTTTGCAGCACGCTTGCGAGCAAATGCCGGAATCGAAAGGACCACCAACAACATCATGATTCTAGTGGAGCTTTTGAATTTGACATTTGAGCGAGAGCCCGCAGCCACCGGGACTCAAATGTCAAATTCGCTCCACTAGCCGCCAACAGCGCGACCGTTTCACGCTCTGGAGATGAGATGCCCGGACTTTATCTGGAACCAACCGGCTTTCTTTACGGCGAGGTTGCGCGGCAGGCGATCGCGGCGGGAGAGGCGTTGCCGCTTGCGGGTAGCCCGCGCATCGCGTTTTCGGCCGCGCGCCTTCAGGAGGGCGGGGCTGGCCGCATTCGCAACTTCTTCCTGCGCGCAGCGGCCCTTTCGCAATTGAACGAACCGCGGGCGAAAGACCTGCTCGCGCGCCTTACCGCGCCTCGGTCCGACATAGCGGGCGTGCCGATGGACGGCCCGCGCATCATGGGCATTCTGAACGTCACGCCGGACAGCTTCTCCGACGGCGGCCAGCATTTCGGTACGGATGCCGCGCTGGCGCATGCGGCGGATCTCGTACGCCAGGGCGCCGACTTCATCGATGTCGGCGGGGAATCGACGCGGCCGGGCTCGGATCCGGTGGACGTCGAGGAAGAGGTGCGCCGCATCCTGCCCGTGCTCGAAGGGCTGACCGCGTGGCAGACACCCGTTTCGGTCGATACGCGCCGGCCGGACGTCATGCGTGTTGCGGCGGGCGCGCGGCTCGACCTTATCAATGACGTTGCCGCCCTCACCTTTGCCAGCGACAGCTTGTCAACGGCCGCAGAACTCGGCAGACCCGTTGTCCTGATGCATGCGCAGGGCGATCCGAAAACGATGCAGGACGCGCCGACCTATTCCGACGTTGTGCTCGAAGTGTTCGACTGGCTCGAAGCGCGGATCGAAGCTGCCGTCGCGGCGGGAATAGACAGAGCGAAAATCGTCGTCGACCCGGGGATCGGTTTCGGCAAGACGCTCGATCACAACGCAGCCCTGCTCCGCAGCATCGCGCTGTTCCACGGCCTCGGCGTGCCGCTGCTCGTCGGCACATCGCGCAAGCGGTCGCTCCGGCGCGTGGCCGCTGTCGAGCTTTCAGCCGACATCGACGCCGCGAGCTTCGCCGCCGCCCTCGACGCCGCCTCGCGGGGTGTGCAAATTCTGCGGATGCATAATGTCGGCGCCACCGCGCAGGCGCTTGCGATCTGGCGCTGGCTCAACGGCCGTGATCCATAAGGCAAGCGGCCGGGTGGCTGCCATGCCGACGAGACGCTTGCGGGAAGCGGCTTCAGATTGTATGCAAGACACCGCCTGTCGGTATTCATGCAATTCTGGAACAAACAGGCTCAATTCCGTCAAATATTCAAATATAATGCTGCACTGACAGACGTAGCGTGAAGCGAAAATCTTTATCCGTTTTAAGCGCAAGTCTGTCTTTGTTGACGGCGGCCAAACTGACTTACCGGGAATGGACATGCGGCAAAAACTCTTCGGCACGGACGGCATTCGCGGGCAGGCAAACACCTGGCCGATGACGGCTGAGATTGCATTGAAGGTGGGCATGGCGGCTGGTCATATGTTCACGAATGGCGGCCGCCGCCACCGCGTGGTGATCGGCAAGGACACCCGGCTCTCCGGCTATACCATCGAGAACGCACTCGTTTCCGGCTTCACCTCGGTTGGCATGGACGTGGTGCAACTCGGCCCCATACCGACGCCTGCCGTCGCCATGCTCGTGCGCTCGCTTCGCGCCGACCTCGGCGTGATGATCTCGGCATCGCACAACGCCTACCAGGATAACGGCATCAAGCTGTTCGGCCCCGACGGCTACAAGCTCTCGGACGAGGTGGAAGCCGAAATCGAGGCCGAGGTGTTCGGCGACATCGACCGCCTGCTCGCCGAGCCGGACCACATCGGCAAGTCCCGGCGCATCGACGGCATTGTCGACCGATACATCGAATTCGCCAAACGCACCCTCGACCGCACCATCAGCCTCTCAGGCCTCAAGATCGTCATCGACTGCGCGAACGGAGCCGCCTATCGCGTCGCCCCCGCTGCGCTATGGGAACTCGGCGCCGAGGTGGTTGCGCTGGGGATCGCGCCGGACGGCCGCAACATCAACCGCGAATGCGGCTCGACGGTGCCCGACCACATCTGCCGCAAGGTTCTCGAGACGGGCGCGCATATCGGAATAGCACTCGACGGCGACGCCGACCGCGTCATCATTTCGGATGAAAATGGCCAACTCGTCGACGGCGACCAGATCCTCGCCGTCATCGGGGAAAATTTCCGCGAATCGGGGCGGCTGCGCGGCGGCGGCGTAGTGGCGACGGTGATGTCCAATCTCGGCCTGGAGCGCTATTTCGAGAAGCTCGATCTCTCGTTGGTTCGCACCAAGGTCGGCGACCGTTACGTGGTCGAGGCCATGCGGCGCGGCAATTACAATGTCGGCGGCGAGCAGTCGGGCCATGTCGTGCTGTCCGACTTCACTACCACGGGCGACGGCCTCGTAACCGCGCTTCAGGTGCTGAGCGTCGTGATTCAGAGCGGCAAGCCGGTCAGCGAGGTGTGCCGCCGCTTCGAACCGGTGCCGCAACTTCTTAAAAACCTTCGCTTCTCCGGCAGGAGCCCGCTCGAAAGCGAGGCGGTCAAGGCGGTCATCGCCGCGCAGGAAAAGCGCCTCGGAAGGGCCGGGCGGCTCCTCATCCGCAAATCGGGAACCGAGCCGTTAATACGCGTCATGGCGCAAGGCGAGGACCAGACGCTCATCAGCGGCGTCGTGGCCGAGATCGTTGCCGCCGTTGAGGCCGCCGGGCAAGGCGAGGGCGTTGTTTCGGCGGCATAAAAGGCCGAGAGCCGGGCCCCTTTGCGCTTTCGCCTCGGCTCTCGCAATACTTAGGATTACTTCACCCTTCAGTAACCATAATAATCCGTGATGGCTTTTTCCAGTACAAACGGCCCGCTCGCAAGTGATATTTAACCTTAGCCGTTTACCAATGATGCCAGACCGATTTGCCCGTCCCAAGCTGCATCACTGGATAAAACCATGAGCTTTATGTCAGATTACGACGCTACCCACGAAGGGCTGCTCGGAGCGGCCAGCCGTTTCGACGCCTATTTCGACGTTTACGGCCTTAGCCTCAAGCAGGAGGCCGACGAGGTGCAGCGAACCGTCACTCTGATAGCGCGTTCCCCCGTTTCTCCCTGTGCGAAGGCGCTGGCGTTGAACCTCGCCCGCTTCCAGCCGCGCTCCGTCGAAGTCAATGTCATCTTCGCGCAGATCGCGCCCGCCGACGAGCTTGAGTCCTTCGTGCGCTCGCTCGCCAACGCCTGCGGCCGAGCCCCCGAAATCATCGTTCGCTGGGCCAAGAACCGCGCGCTTCTCGATGCACACGAGCGGTTGACGCTGGGCCGCACACTCTGCTGGACGGGCGATTCCATGCGCCGATCCGAGGATTCGCGCAGCGCGATCGACCGCGTGGAAGATTGCACACCGCTTGTGCTCACCGAAGCGATCGCGAGCTTCTCGGCGCTCTGGCGCGCGTCGGTGCCGCTGCCCCGCATGGCGTTTACGCCGGTGAGAGAACCTGCACTTGCGCGGGCCGTGGCGTCGTCTTCAATGATGGAAACGCCGATGTCGCTCGAAGCGAACATCGTACGCCTCGACGAATATCTGCGCTGGCGGCGGCATTAACAACGACGCGTATGTTCCTATCTGGCAGGGCGGCCATGTGCCGCCCTTTTTTCGTCGCCGAGTTCTCAGCGGACCTTGAGCAGATTTCTCAGCGCGAGCAGGAACAGAAAGATGAGCGCCGCGCTCAGGATCGCCTGACACAGCGCCAGTGAGGATACGACGAGCGGCATGATGGGCGTTCCGCCTGCCTCGACGCCATAGAGGCAGCCGAAGACGCGGCGTGCGTTTATCGAATCGTGCCAGTCGATTTGCAGGAACGCGCTTCTGAACGAGAGATACAGCGCTTCGAGGATCGGGTTCGAGGCGCCGCTGGCGCAGGGCGAGCCGATTGCGGCGGGCGGCCACTTCAGGAGCGACGCTGCGCTTCCCCGCGCGATCAGGTAGAAGCACGCGAACACCAGGACGGACAGCCCCCACAGCGCCGCCGGTCTCAAAAGCGAGCGGCCGAAATTCGCAACGCCCCCGTAAAGATATCCCAGCCAGAAGCGGCCGACGCCCGCGCCGAACGGTCTGTCGCTCCAGAACCTCCGGCAGCGAAACTCCTGCGCGAAGAACTCTTGCTCGCGGGGCAGATCCTGCGCCTCCGATGCCAGCTTCTTGAGACGGCGGAACTTCGCGGAAGCATCCGCGTCCGCGCAAACCTTCGCGGCCTTGAAGAACGGCCCGCGCGGATCCGAAATGCCCGCCTTCTTCCACGAGTGGAAACGCTTCAGCGGATCGGCCACCGTCATGTTGTCGAGACGGGGCGGCTCGTGGAAGTTCGCTTCGAGGAAATTTGGCACGGCCTTGAAATTCGCTCGCGCGAGCACGAACGCAACGCGGCTCTGCGCGGCGCTGAAATCCGCATTCGCAAGGAATACGGCAGAGGCGAACGAAACCGGCGCTTCAAATCTGGCCTCGCGAAACACCGCCTCGCCTTCGAACCGGCTTTCAGCGAAGGTGGATGTCTTGCCAACGCTGAAGCCCGCGAAATCCGACTGACTGAGAAAACGCGCGTTCGCGAAGGTCACTCCGCCCGGAAATCCGGACTGCCGGAAAATCGCGGGAGCGCCAAACTCGGCAGCCGAGAAATCGCTCTCGCCCGAAAAGCGCGCGTCGGTAAATGTCGCGTCGAGCGCGAATTTCGCGCCGCTGAAGCGCGCCTTGCCTTCCGCGCGCATGTCCACGAAAGATGCGGGTCTATCGAAACGAGCATCGCGAAACGACACGTCGTTCCAGAACTGGCAGCGATCGAACAGCACCTCACCCTTGAAGGCGGCTTCGGCGAAACGCGCATCGCCTGTGAACTGCGCCTCCGCAAACCCGGCATTGCCAAGAAACTGCGCCGCGTGGAACCCTGCCGAGCCGGAAAAAACCGCTCCCTCGAACAGCGTGTCCGACAGCAGGCGCGCCTCGTCGAACCGCGCGGCGGCGGCAAACTGCGCCTTCGAGAAGTCGGCGCTGCCGGTTATCAGGCTCGACCGGAAATCGGCCTTTCCCGTGAAGCGAGCCCGCTGGAATTTCACGCCGTGACTAAGCGGGCCGTTCTTCTCCTGCAGGAACTCCGCGCGCTCGAAATCGGCCACGCCGTCGAAAAGCGCGTCGTCGAAAACCGCCTGCCCGGAAAATTTCGCCGCCTTGAAGGTAGCGTCCCCTTGAAAATGCGCACGTGCAAAAGTGACGGAAAGCCCGAATTCCGCGTCCGCGAACGAAACCGGACGCTCGAACACCGCCCCTGCGAGGTTGACCGGACCGGGGAAGATGAAGCCCTCGAAATCGACGGCGTCCTCAAAACGCTCATTCGCAAAATCGGCCTTCGCCACCTTGAGCCAGAGGCGCGTTTCATCGTTGTCGCCCTCGCCGAACCAGTTCAGCGAAAGCGTCCCCGCTTCTTGAAAATTCGCTTTCGATTTCAGAACCTGCGAAGCCCAGTCGTTCCAGGCCGCGCGGCCCATGTCGAACAGCGCCCGCGTCTCCTGCCCATTCATGCAGTCCCAAGCCCCATCGCCCGCCGCGGCGACTTCCCGAACCCAAATTCACACCCGAGTGATGAACAGCCTTTTTATCATGAATTGGGCGGGCGTGAGGTATTCCCCCGGAAATTAGTCTTTGAACCGCGCCCTGAAGTTGTGCTTACCCTTCCCGCCGAAAAATCCTGCCGACAGGAGCCTTGCCATGGTCGAATGGTTCACCGTCCTCGTTGTTTTCCAGCTCGCTGGAGAAATCCTTTCGGCGGCGACGAAGCTGCCCGTGCCGGGCCCCGTGTGCGGAATGGTGCTGCTGTTTCTCGCGCTGGTCATCTACCGACGCGTGCCTGACGGGCTGGCGAAAACCGCTGAAGGTCTCCTGTCGAACCTGTCGCTGCTGTTCGTGCCGGCTGGCGCGGGCGTCATGCTGCACTTCGGCGTTCTTCAACACGACCTGCTTCCCATCGGCGCGTCGCTCGTCGTGAGTACGCTTCTCACCATCGCCGTGACGGCAGCGCTCATGGCGTGGCTTTCGCGCAAGGCATCCGGGACCGCGCCGGGGCCGAAGCCCGCCGCACCAGAGCCCGAGGCGCGCTCATGACCAGTATCGCAGACATCTGGGTTTACCTCTCCGCGAGCCCGCTCCTGCATCTCGCGCTGACGCTCGTCGCCTATCAGGCGGGTTACGCCGTCTATCGCTGGCGGAAGTTCAATCCCATCTTCAACCCGGTGCTGATCGCGATCATCATTCTGGTCACGATCCTGCTCGTGACGCATACGAGCTACCAGACCTATTTCCAGGGCGCGCAGTTCGTGCACTTCCTGCTCGGCCCGGCGACGGTAGCGCTCGCGATCCCGCTATACCGTCAGGTCGCGCGGGTGCGGAAGTCGGCGCTGGCGGTGACGGTCAGCCTGATCGTCGGCTCGATAACGGCGGCGGCGAGTGCGGTCTTCATCACCTGGGTGCTCGGCGGCACGCGCGATTCCTTCGTCTCGATGGCCCCGAAATCCGTGACGACCCCCGTCGCGATGGGTATCACCGAGCAGATCGGCGGCCTGCCGACGCTGACGGCGATGTTCGTCATCCTGACCGGCATCACCGGCGCGATGCTGGGCGCGCCGCTCCTGAACGCGCTTGGCATCAGGGATTGGGCAGCGCGCGGTCTCGCGATGGGCACGGCCTCGCACGGCATCGGCACGGCGCGCGCGCTTCAGGTGAACGAGATCGCGGGCGCGTTCGCCGGGCTTGCGATGGGGCTGAACGCGCTCGCGTCGGCGCTGCTGATCCCCGCCGCATGGCATCTCATCTTCGGAAGATAGGCGAAAGACGGCGCCGCTCGGCGCCGTCGTCCCCGCTACGGTTTGACGAGTTCGATCACGATGCGCACCCGCGCCGAAAACGTTTCCTCGCCGCTTTCGACGGGCACGGACTGCGCCTTCGCGTATGACGCCCGGAAAACCGGCACGGGCGACGCACCGCCATCTTCCGTGATGGAAAGCACGGCGCCGAGCTTCAGCCCGGCCGCTTCCGCATAGGTATTCGCCTTCGCGAGTGCCTGCTCCACCGCCTTGCGGCGGGCCTCGCCGAGATGCTTTTCGGGCTCCGACACGATGAAGTCCGGTCCCGAAATCTGGTTGGAACCCGCAGCGACGGCTTTGCCGAGGATTTCAGCCAGCCGTTCGAGTTTGCGCACGGTCACGCTCACCGTGTTGGAGGCGCGAAAAATGGTGGCGCCGCCCTTTTCCTTTGCCGATGAACTGGCCGCCTGCGTCTGCGGATAGAGGGAGAATTGCGCGGTCTGCAAATCCATCTTCTCGATCCCCGCGGCCGCGATTTCGGACAGCACTTTCGCTGTGGACGCGCTGTTCCTGGCGACGGCCGATTCCCCGTTGGCGTCTTCGGTCGCGACGCCGATGCGGATCACCGCGATGTCCGGCTTGACCTGCACGCTGCCCGAGCCCGACACCTCGATCGTCGACGTTCTCTGCGCGGGAATGCTCAATTCCTGCGGCTCTGCCGATGCCGCTGTCGAAAACGCCACCGCAAAGGCCGCTAAAGGAACAAGGAGTGCTTTTCTCATGGTGCTTTCTTCGCTAAGAATCGAAACCGCACTGCATATGAGACTTTGCGTCGGGTCGCGTTAGCTATGCCGCCGATTAAGTTTCCGTAGGCTTCGCGACGACGAACGTCTCGAATAGGGCGTGTAGCTCAATGGTCAGAGCTAGCGGCTCATAACCGCTTGGTTGCAGGTTCGAGTCCTGCCGCGCCCACCATTGCCATTGATTTCATTCAGGTTTTTCGGCATCTGGTTGCATCTGGATAAATGCAACCGATAGCAAACCGGTTCTCATGGCGCTGCTGGTTGGCATCGGTGCCCACACATGCAGGGCGCGCAGAGCAGACGCTGCGCTTTGATCGGCACGACGGCCCCGCGCACGCGTCCGGAAAAGTGACGCGGTTTTCTGAAGGGCACGCACAAAAAAAGAGCGCATCCGCTTTTTATCGAGTCGAAAGCGGATGCGCTCTCCTCATGAAAAGAATTCCGATCAGGTCGTTCAACCCGACCGGAACGGGCGCAAGAGCGAGCCGCGCCAAATCGGACCCGATTTGACAACGCTGCTGGCGGCACTCACTTGCTCAGCCGCGCCTTCAGATCCTCGAATTTCGCCACCTGCTCCGGGTTGAGCGAATAGTCCGCCAGCCGCCCCACGAACACCTTGAACATGGCTTCGCCGTCGACATCGAAGAATTGCACGCCGCAGCTTTCCTTGCCCATGAAAGGCCGGCGCACGAACGCGATACAGGCACAACGCGACGCCTTGATGTGGCCGCCGATGGGGCTTTTGCTATGCAGGTTGAAGAAGCCGCGCCCGTACTCTCCCTTCGGAAGCGGTCCCCGGCATTCGAGAACGAGGTTCTTCGTGTGAACCACAACTGTCAGGTCGCCCCATTCGGAGAGTTCGTTCATGACGTCGTCGAAGGCAGACGCGGGCGCGAAGGCGCAGTTCACGCGCGGCAGAAGCTGCATCGCTTCGACCACGCTCACGCCGTGCGCCTCCGCCAGTGCTTCGATGACGCCGTCCGGGTTCGTTTCGAGACGCGCGGCGAGTGCCGCCAGCGCTTCTTCTTTCGAGGCAAAGCCGGTTTGTGTCTGGGTCATGCGATTTCCTCCGTTGCTATGGCTTCATGCGGAATGGCATCGAGCGCGGCGTAAAGACCGCCGGTCAAATTGGTGATCCAGAAGGTGCCCGCGCGCGTCGTGCGGAAAGTGCCGCCGTCGATGCTTCCCAGCCCTGCGGCCGCCCAATTGTCGAGAAGCGGCGCGGCTGCGCGCGCGAAACCGGGCGCGACGGCCTCCACTGCGGCGATGGCGAGTGAGCCTGTTTCGAGCCCCGCCGTGATGGCGGCTTGCGCAGCATAGGCCGCCGGCATGCGCGATGCGCCCGCGATCGGGGCCTGCCCCTCCACCTTCGCAGCCCTGCGTTCTTCGATGCTGACGAGATTGCTCCAGCGGACGCCATGCGCCTGCCCGCCCGCGCCGGGGCCGAAAGGAATGCAGGGCACGCCGCGCTTGATCCCGCTGTTATAGCGGTTCCGCTCGCGGTCGCCCCGCGCGAAATGCGACTGCGATACCTGCTTGAACCCTTCCGCCACGAGGAATTCGGTGGCTTCGGCATACATCTGCGCCTGCTCGCCCACGGAGCCGGCAGGGGGCAGCTTCTCGTCCGCGATGGACTTCGCGAGCGGGCCGCCGCGAAAGACATTCAGCGCGTAGAGGGTCACGCCATCGATGCGGCTGGCCGCGACGGTTTCGATATCGCGCCGCCAGATTTCGCGCGATTGACCGGGCAGGCCGTACATGAGATCGCACACGATGCTGGCGCGGTCGAGCGCGGCGAGATCGTTCAGGAAGGCGAGCGTTTCCGCGCCGTCGAGCTTTCGTCCGAGACGGCGGCGTACAGCCGTGTCGAAGGTCTGAACGCCGAGCGAGACGCGGTTGGCTCCCGCGTCGAATGCCGCGACTGCCTTTTCAAGACCGAAGCCGTAAGCGCGGCCCTCCACGGTGATTTCACACTCAGGTTCGAGCGGGAGCAGGCGGCGCACATTCGCGATGAGACGCGCCAGCGGTGCCGTCAAAAGCGCGCTCGGAGTCCCCCCGCCGAGATAGACAGACTCGATGGGGGCGGTCGAAACCAAAGGCGCCGCGGCCATTTCTTCCATTTCGGCCACGACATCGTCCACGAACGCATCCGAAAGCTCGGGCCGCCATACGTTCTGGAAAAAGCCGCAGAACAGGCAGCGGCTCTGGCAGTAGGGCACGTTGATATAAACGGCCGCCGGTTCGGAGCGGGGCGTTGCGAAAGCTCGGGCGACCGCGCTGCCTGCTTCAGCGGGATCGATGGCGACACTGCCGCGCCATGGCGGAGAAAACTCACGGCCGGAAAACGCCTCTGTCAGAGGATCGCGCCCCGCCGGAACCAAGAAAGCGTCGATGGTTTTCGGCGCGGACATGGGGTGGCCGCCGGGATGACCACCCGGATGGCCCGGCTTGGGGGCCGGATGACCCGCGCTGTTATTGCCTGCATGGGAATGGCCTGCGCCATGGTGAGGTGGCGCGTCGCTGCGCGCATGCCCGGAGAGGCTTGTTTTTTCAGCGTGCGGCGGCGTGCGTTTCATGGTCCCTCCCCTCAACTGGCCCGACGCTGGCGCGCAGATGCTTGTCCCGCTTCGATCAGTCGAGCGGGCATGAGAGTGCGAGGCTCCAGCTTAAGTAAAACGCTAGACTACGCCAATTAATACAGCAACAACATTTGTATATATTTAGAGTAATTATAAATTTAAAAGCCGCGCCGGGAGCCATCTAGCGATTACGATTATTATAAGAATTATTATGCGCAGGCGCATCGAGAAATATTCTAAATATATTCGACACACATGATGAATAACTGAAAATGGACTCATTTTTTAGGCTTGCGCGCCCTTTTTTGTTATCTCACTCTTGCTCCGGGCAATTTGGCACTTGATGGGGTTGTTGAATGTTATGGGGCAGCAGAGCGGCTTACGCCGCTGCAGTGGCGCTTTCCGCGTCCACTCTTCTTTCCGCGTCTGCGTTTTCGCAAGATGAAGCGGGGCAACGCGTCGAACTCGACGAGATTTCGATCTTCGCGACCCTCAATCCGATTGCAACGTTCGACTATCCCGGCCAAGTGGACGTAGTGGATCGCGATCAGATCCAGACCGAGCAAGCCTCGACAGTGGCCGAGACGCTGAAGAACGTCCCCGGCGTGTTCGTTGATGGCGGCGCACGCATGAGCGGGCAGACGCCAACATTCGCGGCTTCGACGGCGAGGACGTCCTCATTCTCGTCGACGGCGTGCCGCAGACGTTCCAGTCCGGGCATGACGGGCGCCTTTTCGTCGACCCGGATCTGCTGAAGCGCGTCGAGGTGGTGAAGGGGCCGAATTCATCGCTCTACGGCTCTGGGGCGCTCGGCGGCGTGATCGCGATGACCACCATCGACGCGAGCGATCTTCTGGAAGCGGGCGAAACGGCGGGAGCGCGCGTCAAGGTCGGCTTCCAGACGGCGGACGGCCAGCCGATCCTCACGACCACGGGCTTCGCGCGGACCGAGGACGGCAGGTTCGAAACCATCGGCAGCTTTACCTATCGGCGCATGGGGTCGATCGAGCTTGGCAATGGCGACGACCTCAGCAACAAGGACAACATCAAGTCCGCGCTCGCGAAAGGCACGGCACAGGTGACGCCGGACCTCAAGGCAACCGCGACCTGGGTCCATTTCGGCGACGACGGCGTCACGCCCGCGAACCCGCAAAACAACGGCGAAGTCAGTTCATCGAACGCGCTCGTCAAACGCGGCATCCTGAGCGACACCGTGTCCGGCAAACTCAGCTACACGCCGGAAGGCAGTCAGTGGTTCAACGGCAATTTCCTCGCCTACTGGGCGCAGAACAAGGTGACCGAGAATTACTATAACAGTACTCGGTATCAGACGCGCGATGTCGAAACGGTTGGCGTGAAGGCCGACAACCGCTCCTGGTTCGAGTTGAACGACTGGCAGACCAAGGTGACGTTCACCTACGGCATCGACTACCACAAGGACAAGCAGGCGGGCGCGGACAGCCTTCCCCAAGGCTGGGAAGTTGGCAACCAGATCTCATCGATCCCGAGTGCCGAAGCCGATTATACCGGCACCTTCATACAGGCTGAAATCAAGATGCTTCGGCCAGCGTCGCTTCCGGGCGAGCTTACGCTGACCCCGAGCGCGCGCTTCGACTCGTTTTCGATGGAGGCGAGCGGCGAGGAGGACTTCTCCGACGAGGCGTTCTCGCCGAAGATCGCAGCCGCATACAAGCCGGTGCCGTGGTTCCTGCTGTTCGGCAATTACGGAAGCGCCTTTCGTGCGCCGGACTACAATGAGCTTTACGCCATGGGGAACCATTTCTGCATCCCGATGGGGCCGCGAACGGTCTGCAATCCGTTTTTGCCGAACCCGGACCTCAAGCCGCAAACGGCTGAGACCGGTGAAGTGGGCGCGGGCTTCGAGTTCACAGATGTCGTGGCAAAAGGCGACGCCGTGAAGCTCAAGGGCTCCTACTGGCACATGGACGCGCGCGACTATATCAATCAAGAGGTTGTCGGTGCGAGTCTCACCGATCCAAGCGACATGGGCTGCTTCACCGGTCGAGGCGGGTGTTATACCCGGTTCTTCAACACCGACCACGCCATCCTTTCGGGTGCGGAAATCGCGCTCACCTATGACAGCGCGCGGTTTTTTGGCGGCGCTTCGTGGGCGACCATGACCGGCCGCGATGCTGATACCGATGCGTATGTCGGCGCGCTCCAGCCCGACAAGGTGATCCTCACCGCCGGCGTGAAGCTGCCGGAATACTGGACGCGCCTCGGCACGCGCTTCACCTTCGCGGACAAGTTTACGCGCGCCGATGCGGCGACGGCCTATCGCGACGCCTATAACCTCGTGGACCTGTTCGCCGTGATCGAGCCGACCGAAGGGCCATTGAAAGGACTTCGTGTAGACCTCGGCATCGATAACGTCACCGACAAGGCCTATCAGTTGATCGCCGCGGATGTCTACGAGAAGGGCATCAACTTCAAGGGCGCAGTGAGCTGGACCGTGAAGTGGTAGCCACGCGAGCGAAAAGATAAATGATATAAAGCCGGCGGCTCATCCGCCGGCTGTCGTTTTTTCTTTGGGGACTTTTCCAGTCGACACTGACACATATTTTGCCTCCATCTCCAATATCGAACTAAACCTATAATAATTACAAACTATATTCATTGATTGCATCGGGACGCGGGATTATTGTCTCGAAGCGCGCTTGGGCAATTTTCTAATGCGGCAAGACAGTAGCGCGAAGTGCATCTCACGACATGAGGGAGAACGGATGCAGTCGGAGGCGACGACGCGGTGCCAGCAGATGGTGCATGCCATAGTTGCTGTGATGGCCACGCTTCTGATAGCGATGAGCCCGGTTTTCGGCCAGGAGGGGAACGCACAGCCGCCGCAAACGGCTTCGGGCGGAGAGACGACCGCAGAGCCGCAACCGTCGCAGGCGGTTCAAACGGGAGCGGCGCCAACCGTCGAGGGCCAACCGTCGCAAGCCGCGCCTCTCACAGCCGAAGCGAAGCTTGAAGAGCAAGCGCCACAAGCCGCGCAGGCCGAAGCGGGAGCAACCGTGGAGGCGCCGCCGCCTCTCGCATCTTCCCAATCCGAGCCATTGCCACCTCCGGCGAGCGAGAAGGCGATCGGCAGGCAGCTTCCGCACGAGTTGTCGCCGCTGGGAATGTTCCATGCCGCCGACATGGTCGTGAAGACGGTGATGATTGCGCTGCTGCTTGCCTCGTTTCTCACATGGACGGTTTTCTTCGCGAAAACGGCGGAGCTTTGGACGGCGCGTCGACGCCTGAGAGGAACAATCGCTGTTCTCGAAGATGCGCGAAGCCTCAGCGGGGCATTGGATGCGGTAGCGGAAACGAAAGGCCCGGGCGCGGTCATTGTCGCCGAGGCAGCCCGAGAGGTTCAGCGCTCCACGACGCTAGGAGAGCCCGACAAGGACGGCGTCAAGGAGCGGGTCGCATCCCGCTTGTCCCGCGCGGAGGCACGCGCGAGCCGGCGTGTCATGTCCGGCATCGGCATCGTGGCCACCATCGGCTCGGTTGCACCGTTCGTGGGACTGTTCGGCACCGTCTGGGGCATCATGAACGCCTTCATCGGCATCTCGAAAGCGCAAACCACCAACCTGGCCGTGGTCGCTCCCGGCATCGCGGAAGCGCTGCTCGCAACCGCGCTCGGCCTCGTTGCCGCGATCCCCGCCGTGGTCGTCTACAACGCTTTCGCGCGGCAGATCACCGACTACCGCCAGCTTCTCGCCGACGCATCGGCAGCGGTCGAAAGGCTGGTGAGCTTCGATCTCGATGCGAGATGCGTGGCCAGACCTCGCGTCAAGGCGGCGGCGGAGTAGCGCCATGGCCGGAAGTTTGAAGCGGGAGCCGAGCGACGGCATAGAGGAAAACCACGAGATAAACGTCACGCCGCTGATCGACGTGATGCTGGTGCTGCTGATCATCTTCATGGTCGCCGCGCCGCTCTCCACGGTAGATGTGCCGGTCGATCTCCCGGTGTCGAATGCGCAACCGAAGCCAAGGCCGTCCGAACCGCTTTTCGTTACGGTGAAGGCAGACCTCTCCCTCTCCATCGGCAACGATCCCGTCCGGCGTGAGGCGATCAAGGCCGCGCTTGACGCCAAGACGAAGGGCGACACCGAACAACGCGTTTTCGTGCGCGCAGACAAGAGCGTGGACTACGGCTCCCTCATGGAAGCGATGAACCTGCTTCGGAACGCCGGCTATCTGAAAATCGGGCTCGTCGGACTCGAGGCCGCGCCGCAGGCGAGCGCGCAGGCGGTGGAAACGGGTGGCGCGAAGCCATGACCTCAGTAGATTGGGCGTTGGACTACGCGACTGGCAACATGGACGAGCGTCGGACCGACGCCATGCGCTGGGCGGCCGCCGCTGCGGCTGCCGCGACGCTCTATGCCTGCGCGGCTTTAGTCATCCTCTGGCAGCGTGAGGAAGCGGCGCCTGCATCGAGCGATTCCGCTGGCGCGGTCATGGTCGAACTCGCGCCGATCGTGGCCGCCCCTGAGACGCCGGTGCGTGACGTCGCTACAGGTGCGGAATCGGAAGCTTCGCCCGAACAGGAGATCAGTGAGCCAAAGCCGGAAGAAGAGCCGGTGCTGCAAGAGACCAGGCTTCCCGAGTTCGAGAAGGCCGTGGCCGTTCTCGAACGGGCGCGGCAGGAGCCGCAACCAGAAAAGCCGGTCGAAAAGCAGATTGAAAAGAAAGCGGAAGAGCAGAAGCCGCATCGGGTGAAATCGACCGCTCGCGCCGCAGCCGCGCCGCGCCCGGACAAGACGAGGCATGCCCCTGTAAACGCGGCGCCGTCCGCAGGCGTCTCCTCCTCGGCGTCCGCCGCCTCATGGCGAAGCGCGGTTGTCGGTCATCTGAACCGCCACAAGCGTCATCCGGGCGGCGCATCGAACGGCACGGCCTCGGTCGCTTTCGCCATAGACAGGCAAGGCCGTGTTCTGTGGGCGCGCCTCATCCGTTCGTCCGGCAGTTCCCAGCTTGACGCTGAGGCCGTCTCTCTTGCGAAGCGCGCCTCTCCCGTGCCCGCGCCGCCGGCGGAAATGGCGCGCGGGTCGATCACCCTCTCGGTTCCGCTCCGCTTCACGCGCTGACCGGTTTGAGGATCCGGCTGGATGTCGTTCGCGTCACGACATCGGCATGAGGTGCCATGAGCGCATTGAAAGCCCGCCTCGATGACAGGAGCGAGGCGGGCTTTGTCTTGTCAGAACTTCCAGACGACCGTGCCGCGCACGCCATTGTCGTCGGAGCGGTCGCCGAACTGCCCGACATAGGACACGCCCACCGTTACATTCGATGACACGGCCGTGCCAAGACCGGCCTCTACGAAGGCGACATCCCGCGAAATCGGGCTTCCCGCCACCGTGAACGCATCGCCGCCCGAAAACGCGAAGGTGCTCGTCGGCGTGACGTCGCCGAAGGCGTGCCGCCAGCCGAAGGAGCCTTTTGCCGTGAGGCCGATGCCGCCGAGGGTGAAGTCGCGGGAGAGATGCACGCCGAGGGTCGAGTAGCCCACGCCGGTATCGCCGGAGCGCGCCGCAAGCGCCGCCGCGCCGCCGCTTTCGTTGAAGGCGTCGGAATGCACGTTCACGAAGGCAAGCCCCGCGAACGGCTCGACGACGACCGCGCCCGCTGGCGTGGCGATGGCCCCGAGACGATAGCCGACCTCGCCGAACACCTGCCCCGTGACCGCCTGATAATCTGACTTCAAGCGATCACTGTAGCCGGTGAACGCAACGCCGCGCGACAGCGAGATGTCGGAGATCGTGAAGGAGCCGCCGACGCGAAGCGCAACCGGTCCCCATGCGCCGCCGCCATAGAGGCCGAAATGGTAATTCTCGCTCGATCCGCTGGATGCGACGCCTGATGCTTTATAGGTTGAATGGCTGTAGCCGGACAGGAAGCCCGCGCGGATGCCGCTGCCGACGAGGCCGTCGAGGCCAGCGAAGAAGCCGCCCGTTGTGTGATCGAGGGCGTGTGCATTGCCGTTGCCGTCGATGCCGCCCCACGATCCGAACCCGCGTCCCCAGGCCGAGAGGCCAGCCGCGCAGGGTGCGGCGGGCTCGTCCTTGGCGGAAACGGGCTGCCACTCGGTGCTGCACTGGTCGTCGTCGCGCAGACGGTCGAGCGCGGCGCTGCGCGCAAAGCGGCTGTCGTCCACGAGCGCGGCCTTGGCCGATGCATGCGCTTCGCCCGAGAGCTGGTTGAAGGCGACGCGCGCCGTTTCGTAGCTCGTCAAATACCCGACCGCATCGCGCAGCGTGTTGCCTTCGGAAAGGCTTTGCAGCCCGTTCGCGGCCGCCGTCTCGTTGCGGGTTGTGGCCGCCGCCGAGAAGGCCGAGGTCTGCGTCACGGCGAGCCTGACGGCGTTTCCAGGGTATTTGGCGACGAGGTCGTAAAAGGCCGAAAGCGTGGTGTCGCCCGTAAGCGTGTATTCGCCGGAAACGCCGCCAGCGGCGGTAAGCACTGTATAGGTGGAGCCGATGGTATAGCGGCCGCTCACGGTTTTCGACACATTCAGGATCGCGCCGTCCACGCTTGCGGCCCCCGTGATATTAATCGCGTCGGACGCGGTCGAACCGGGCGTGACCTGCACGGCGTAGGTGGAGCCGCTCGCTTGCGTAAAGTTTCCGCCAACCGTCAGCGTGCCGATGCCGTCACCGACCTTGAGCACTGCCGTGGAGGCAACCGTCACATTGCCGGAGAAGCTCAGGCCGCTCGTCAACGTCCACGCACCGCCGTAGATGTTCAGGCTCTCGAAATTGGTGGCGTTGGAGAGGGAACCTGCGCCAGTACCCTTGAGATTGAGGGTGTCCGCGCCCGCGCCGCCGTCGATCTGGCCGTTGACGGTTGCGCCTGTATAAAGGTTCAGCGTGTCGTTGCCGCTGCCGAGCTGAATCGCCCCGTTGATGGTGGACCCGGCGAGAAGCGTCACCGTGTTGTTGCCGCCGTCGATCCGGATCGCCGCCGTGCCGCCCGTGATCGTGCCGCTGTTCGTGATCGTGTTGTCGTAAGTGCTCCCGGCGATCCAGATGCCGTAGCCGGTCGTGCCGGTGATGGTGCCGTCATTGGTGATGGACACCGCCGCCACACCCGGACCACCCGCGCCGTCGTCGATCAGGATGCCGTTGGTCGCACCGGAGATGGTTGCGCCCGTGTGGTTGATGAGGGTGCCGCCGCCTGCCGCAATGCCTTCCGAGCCGTTTGGATTGCCGCCGCTGTCCACGCCGCCTGCGCCCGTGCCCTGAATGATTCCCCAGTTTTCTATGTAAGCCACACCGTCGATATCGACGCCGTCGCCATCGCCGTTGTTGACTGTCGCGCCCGTACCCGTCTGGTCATAGGCGTTGCCGGCGCCTGCGTATGCTCCCGTGATCGTGCCCCAGTTGTAGACTCTGCCCGTTCCGTCCGAACCGACGCCCGAGCCGTTATTTCCGGTGATCGTGCCTCCCGCATAGTTGTAGACGGTGACGTCGGTATCGGCGGTGATACCGTGACGGGGGCCGCTGATCGTGCCGTAGTTATTAACGGTCACCCCGGTATTTCCGCCGATGTCGATGGCGTCGGAGGCACTCTTCGCGCTCGCGCATGCCGTTGCGCCGAGATAGTCGGGACACTTCGTATTGTAGGGACTGGTCGAGATGATCGTCCCGGTATTGGTGATCGTCATGTTCGAGCCCGGACGCAGCGCATCGTCGTAGGCCGCGCTGAGAGTGCCGGAATTCGTGATCGTTCCGCCGGTTGCATCGCGTGCGTCGATGGCTTGACCGGAGCTGCCCGTGGCCGAAATGGTGCCCGCGTTCGTGATCGTGAGGGCGCTGACGTTGCTCCCGACCTTGATGGCGTCGTCGCCGGAAGCGGTTATCGTGGCCCCGGCGTTATTGGTGATGGTAAGGCTTCCAGACGCATCGCTGCCTTTGATGGCGCGCTTGCCGTTCGCCGTATCGGATATGGTGCCGGAATTGGTGATCGTGACGTTCGAGCCCGAAGCCGTGACCGCGTCACCGCTGGTGACGGCCACCGAGCCCAGGCTTGTGACGGTCAGGCTGCTGCCAGCGGTGGACAGCGTCTGGCAACCGCTTGCCGTGTTGATGCTCCCGCCGCTACCGCACGCCGCCTCTGCCGCATTCGATACCAGAACCAGACTCACAGCCGCGAATGCGGCGCAAGAGCCGGAAAACATTATCTTGCCCATTTGCTCAACTAATTCTTTGATTGCCCACCCGAATTTTCGGACCTTATGAGCGCTCTTTGAAGCTTGCGTGACACGCTTGGCCTGAGCCTTGGAGGGCGGTCGCGGTGATGCAATTGGGCTACTCATCGCTCTCGTGGAGCGAACGCCGTCTTTCTGAATTGGACAAAAGCGAGAGGAGAAGCGGGCCGCCTCGCGCGCCGTTGCTCCGAGACGACAGACAAGCCAAAACACGGAGCGCGCTTTCGATTTGAATCGAAAGCGCGCTCCGTGGACTCTTTAGTCCTGCCTGCCACCGAGGGTCTTCTTGGCGCAGAAACAAGATCTGCTTTCTGCGCCGACGCGCATCAATGCAGCGCGGAGTCTTTTGCCCGTTCCGCGACATCGGGCGAGGCGGGTGGCTCGCTCCTTGAGGAACGGCGTTCCTCCGCGATCCTGAAAAATGCGACCGCGTCGACAAGTTCGTGGGCCTGCTCCTCCAGACTTCTCGCCGACGCCGTCGCTTCTTCTACAAGCGCGGCATTTTGCTGTGTGATTCGGTCGATCTGGGTGATTGCCACATTCACTTGCTGCACGCTCTCGCTCTGCTCCTTGCTGGCCATCGCGATACCGCCGATGATCGAATTGACGCGCTGCACCTGGCCGACAATCTCATCCATCGCCCTGCCGGCGTTTTCCACGAGTTTGGCCCCTTCGTCGACCTTCCCGACAGAGTTCGCAATGACAGCCTTGATATCCTTGGCGGCTTCAGACACGCGCTGGGCAAGACTGCGCACTTCCGAAGCCACCACGGCGAAACCTCGGCCCTGCTCGCCTGCACGCGCAGCCTCGACCGCCGCATTCAACGCCAGAAGGTTCGTCTGGAAAGCGATGGCATCGATGATGGTGGTGATGTCCGCGATCTCACGATTGCTTGCGGTGATGTCATTCATGGTCGCCACGACCTGGGACACCAGTTGTCCACCTTGAAGTGCGCATTTGGATGCCTCGGCGGCGATTTTATTGGCTTCCTGCGCGTTGTTGGCGTTTTGCTTCACCGTGGAGGCGATTCCCTCGATGCTGCTCGCTGTTTCCTCAAGGTTTGACGCCTGATTTTCCGTGCGTCTCGAAAGATCATCGTTCGCAGTCGCGATCTCGCTCGCGGCGTTCTGGATCGTGCCGGACGCAGCTCGGATCTGCGCGATGATAACGCGCAACTGATCGACCGTCCTGTTCGAGTTGTCTTTCAAATCGGCAAACACGCCCTCGAAATGACTATCGATCTTCTGCGTGAGGTCGCCGGCCGCCAGAGCTTTCAAAAGGCGGTCGATGTCATTGAGAGCACGCTCGCTCGTGCCGAGGATCGCATTGAGACCTTGTGACATTTCGAGGAGGAAACCGGACTTCCCGGCTTCTGCCGCGCGTTTCGTATAGTCGCCCGCGGCGGCGGCATCGACAAGAGCCGCTATCTCTCTCTCAGCGATCAGTTGGTCGGTTATATCGTTCCATTGCGCGGCCGTCCCGAGCCGTTCGCCGTGCTCGTCGAGGACCGGACTGATGACAACATCGAAGTTTCGCCCGCCGAACACTCTGCGCAGCGCGGTCTCTTGCTGCGAATATGCCGAGGTCCACGCGGTGTCATTTTTGCCGAATATCTCAACGCTCCCCACGACCTTGCCCGCATCGAAGCCGGGATATTGCCGCTGGAGGGCCGCTTCGTGCCTTTTGAGCATCGCCGCGAAGGCCTTGTTCACGTAAATGACCCGGCCTTCGATATCGGCGATGCGAACGGGGACGCCAACATTGTCGAGCGCAGCCTTGACGCGCGCATTGTAGCGCGCGGCGCTGGCACCGGCTTCAAGCACGTCGCGAACTTTATCGATAGCGTCGGTAATGGCCTTTCGCTCACCCGGCTGGGGCGGGATGTGCTTCGAGAAATCGCCGTCGGCGTATTCCTCGACGAGTTTGGCGATGCTCATCGTCAGATCGATCTGCCCACGCACCATCTCGTTTACATTCTGGGCGATCTCGCCATAGGTTCCCGCAAATTCATGCGCGCGAAGGCGCACGGAAATACGCCCTTCCGAATTATGGGCGTGCGCCATGTCGATCTGCGCGGCGGAGAATTTTTGCAACGTCGTCATCACGCTGTTGACGGCATCGCTGACCTTCCGCAGCTCATCCTTCGAGTGACTTTCGACAGGCTCGGCAAGGTCGCCATGAGCGAGCCTGTTCGCGCCGTTTTCGATCGCTTTCAATGAACGAAGAACGGACAGAAGCGTGCCGATAAAAATATAGAGAACAATGAAAAGCGCGGCACCACTCACGAGGAATACAAACTGCATGTTTCGTTCGGCTTTACTGCCGCGGCTTGCCAGGATGCCGTCGAGCGTATCGAGCGAAAAATCCATGAGCGCGTAAAGCTTTTCGATGGCGTTGGATGAGCGCTTGGCGAATTCATCTCGTTCGGTGCTGAAGTCACCGCGCAAGAGAGCGCCTACCTCTCTTTTAAGGAAATAAGCCGTTGCAACTCTTGCCTGGTCGCTCCGGGCTTTTATTGTTTCCGCAATGCCTGGATTGGCCGCGATGGCCTTATCGAGATTTTGCCTCGACGCTTCGAAATCGCGGCTTACGATTTCCGACAGCACGCTCAGCCGGACACGCTCCGATGCTGAGCTATCCTTCCTCGAAAGCACGGCTTCGCCTTCATATTCAAGACGGATCACATTGCTGGTGAGCGCCGGAATGCCTGAGGTGGTCGTCAAGATGAGATAGTAAGCATCCGCTTCCGGGTCCAACGTCAACTTGCTGTCGTCGGCGATAAAGGCAATGAAATCATGGATCTTATTCGTGAAATCGATGAGACTTCCGCTGCCGCTATCTATAATCGTTAAAGTGGACGCATTCTTCACTGTCTTCCAGTTCTGCTTCAGGATAGACAAAGTTTCCTTCGTCCTTTGAAATGACTGGATGGTGGCGAGCTTGCACGTCAAAAGTTCCAGCATTTCATCGACGGTTTCCCGGGATTTTGCCTCTTTCTTTTTGGCCTCCTCCTGACCGCCGAGGGCGAGAGGGTTGGCGATACCGTAGTCCTGCGCCGCCTGTAGCAAGCGCCTTGCCGGCACGATCAGTTCAAGTCCGATCTGCTCTTGCTTGTTGAACTGCAGATCTCTGTCGAGTTCGTTATACAGTTCAAATGAGAGTGTCGCCAAAGGCACGACAAACAGAAGCCCTGCGAGTCCCAACTTCGATCCAAAATGAAGTCTGCTCATGATCGCCATAGCTGGCGCGAAAAGTACGTTCAACATCCCCCGACTCCAACCAACAACCATACTTTAGCTTAGGTTGTACGCGATGAGGGTTGGCGGTGCGTTGCCACAACCGCTAAAACTGTGACGAACGAAGCGGTTGACGGCCGGAGACATACCAGACGAGCGGCACGCGCATGCCCCCCGCCGCCTGTGCCGGACGAAGGCGACGAAACGCCTCGGCGTTCCAGTCGCGTAGGTTCAGCGCCTCTGACGAAACCGCGTTCGCTTGCCTCGCGATCCGGGCGAGGCTCAAGCCTCAGTAGACGATCACCGAGCGGATGCTCTCGCCCTTGTGCATCAGATCGAATGCGTCGTTGATCTTCTCCAGCGGCATCCTGTGCGTGATCATCGGATCGATCTCGATCTTCTTTTCCATGTACCAGTCTACGATTTTCGGCACGTCGGTGCGGCCGCGCGCGCCGCCGAACGCCGAACCCTTCCACACTCGGCCCGTGACGAGCTGGAAGGGCCGCGTGGAGATTTCCTTGCCCGCTTCCGCCACGCCGATGATGATGCTGGTGCCCCAGCCGCGATGGCAGCATTCGAGCGCCTGCCGCATCACGGTGGTATTGCCGGTACAGTCGAAGCTGTAATCCGCGCCGCCGCCCGTGAGATTCACGAGATGAGCCACCACGTCGCCCACATCCTTCGGGTTGACGAAATGCGTCATGCCGAAGCGGCGGCCCCATTCCTCCTTGGACGGATTGATATCGACGCCCACGATCTTGTCCGCGCCCACCATGCGCAGGCCCTGGATCACGTTTAGGCCAATGCCGCCGAGGCCGAATACAACGCAATTCGCGCCAGGCTCCACCTTCGCGGAGAAGATCACCGAGCCGACGCCCGTCGTGACGCCGCAGCCGATGTAGCATGAGGTGTCGAACGGCGCGTCCTCGCGGATCTTGGCCACCGCGATTTCCGGCAGCACCGCGAAGTTCGAGAACGTCGAACATCCCATGTAGTGAAAAATCGTCCGCCCCTTGTAGGAGAAGCGGCTCGTGCCGTCCGGCATCAGGCCCTTGCCCTGTGTGGCGCGGATATGCGTGCAGAGATTCGTCTTGCGGCTGAGGCAGGATTTGCACTGGCGGCATTCCGGCGTGTAGAGCGGGATGACGTGATCGCCGGGCTTCACGCTGGTAACGCCCGCGCCGACCTCGCGCACCACGCCCGCCCCCTCATGGCCGAGGATCGACGGAAAGATGCCCTCGCTGTCGAAGCCATCCAGCGTGTAGGCATCGGTATGGCAGACGCCCGTCGCCATGATCTCGACCAGAACTTCGCCCGCCTTCGGGCCTTCGAGGTCCACATCCACGATTTCGAGCGGCTTCTTCGGCTCGAATGCCACTGCTGCGCGTGTTTTCAATCCCGTATCCTCCTAAAGCCAATTCCCGGCCGCCCTGTTCTTGTAAAATTTATCTCGCAACGTCCGGCGCAGCCCGCCGTCGCCCAACATTCACATGATGTGAGGCGACGCCTGCCATCAAAATCGGATACATCTCGAATGTCGCAAGGGCAATGAAAGCCGCCGTGAAGGGAGCGCCGCTCCAACGGCAATAGCCACGCAGGGGCGCGAGACGCCGGGCGTTCGCCTGGCGAGCGCATCGTCAACGGCCTTTACACCCGCATCGGCGGCTCGCCGGCCTTTCAGGCCAGACGAGCGCGCGAATTGCTTCAGTTCATGCGGCTATGAACCGAAATGAACGGGAACCGCGCTAATACGTCACGACGATGCGCGTATAGTCGCTGTCGCTGACGAGGCCGAAAAGCTCACGCGCGTCCTCGGGATGCAGCCGGATGCAGCCATGCGAGACCGGGCGTCCGAGATTGCCGATGTCGTAGGAGCCGTGGATCGCGTAGCCGCCATGGAAAAAGATCGAGTAGGGCATCGGCGAATTGTTGTACTTGCTCGACCGATGGAACACGGCGAGCCGCTGCGGGCTATAGACGCCGTTCGGGGTGTTGTAGCCTCCGCGCGCGGTCGAGACTGGCCATGAGTAGTAATGTTCGCCGTCGACATAGACATACATCATCTGACGCGATTTGCTGATGCGGACTTCCACATCGGCCTGCGCAACAGAAAAGGATACGCTGCAAGCGACAACGCTCGCAACGGCGACGGAAACCTTGCCCATCGGGGTGCCCCACAACCGGATACTGTGCCCTAGAAGCAGCGAAAGCCGCTTCGACTTACATTGAAGCGAAAGGCTCTTCGCCCTCGCTCGACAACAGCCACGGACGCACGCTCAGCCGGAACGCGCACCACGGCTTAATGCCAGAGTTTACGCTTCGCTTGTTAAAGGAATATTGAGGCCGGAAGTTCCCACGCCGCGAAGATTGATCATCACGATTTCCGGCGGCACGAGGAAGCGCACCGGCATATGGGACAGGCCGAGACCGCTCGATACGACCAGATGCCTCCCGGCCTCCTCGATATGACCATAAGCCAGATCCGCATTGTCTCCGCTGTATTGCGGCGGGAGTCCGGGGCGGCCGACGAACGGGATATAAACCTGTCCACCATGCGTGTGCCCGGCGAGCGTCAGCGCGACCCGCTTCGGGGCCACGCGGAAAATGTCGGGTTCGTGGCACAGCATGATGAGCGGGTCGTCGCCGGTCACGGCATCGAGCGTGCCTTCGAGATCCCGAATCCCCGCTGTCGGCGACACGATCTGATCGACGACCCCGGCAATCCAGAACGGGGTGCCACGATGCGACAGCTTCACGGCCCGGTTTTCGAGGAGGTCGAACCCCGCCTTTTCAAAGGCGCGCCGGATCGACGGCGCTTCGCCAGAGAGCCAGTCATGATTGCCGAGCACCGCATGCACCCCGAGCGGCGCCGAAAGCTCTGCAAGCGCCGCAACCCATTCCCTGACCGGAACCGACCGCGATACGAAGCGGGGGCGCAGCGCGTTCACGTAATCGCCGAGCAACACGATCATGTCCGGCTTCAGCGCACCAAGCCGCGCCGCGATGTCGCCGATGCGCCGCGCGGGCATCCACGGTTCAACCGCATGGATGTCGGTCATGACGCCGATGCGAAGCGGAGGCGCCGGAGCGGGCCAGGACGGGTGCTCGATATCCCAGTCGGTCACGGCCAGCCGATAACGCGGCTCCATGGCGACCGCGTTCGTCGCACCGAGGAGGCCCGTGCCGACGGTCCCGGCGGCAAGGGTGAGAAGGCGGCGGCGTGTGATCATGCGCCGATCATACAGCCGGTTTTTTACCTATTCGTGGCGCGGCGAGGCCAATTCTCTGTTATCGGCGATGATTTCCGCGAACAGATTGGCGTCCACATTGCCGCCCGACAGCACGATGGCAACGGTCCGGCCCTCCACATCGAGAGCGCCGGACAGAATCGCGGCGAGAGCCACCGCCCCGCCCGGTTCGAGCACGAGTTTCAGGTCGCGCCAGGCATAAGCCACGGCCTGCCGCACGTCCCCATCGCTGACGACGAGGCCGCCGGAGAGCCGATCCTTGTTCAGCGCGAATGTAAGTTCGCCGGGCTCGGGCATGAGCAGCGCATCGCAGATGGATTTCGCGCCGGGCTCGTTTCGCACGCGCCTGCCGGCTGCGAGCGAACGCGCCAGATCGTCGAAGCCTCTGGGTTCGACGGAATAGATTTCCGCATCGGGAACGCGATCCTTCACGGCGAGCGCCACGCCCGCGACAAGGCCGCCACCGCTCGCGGGAGCGAGGACCGCGTCGAGTTTCGCACCCGCCGCTTCTGCCTGCCGCGCAAGCTCCAGTCCCACGGTGCCCTGCCCCGCGATCACGTAAGGATCGTTGAAAGGCGCGATGAAATCCGCGTCGAGCTTCTGGCAAAGGTCGCGGGCGATCGCCTCGCGGTCTTCAGTCTCGCGGTCGTAAAAGACGATGTCAGCCCCGCTTGCGCTCGTGCGCGCGATCTTGATCTGCGGCGCATCGGACGGCATCACGATGGCGGCGTCGATTTCGCAGAGCCGGGCGGCTTCGGCCACGCCTTGCGCGTGATTGCCCGACGAGCAGGCCACCACGCCGCCGGGGAATGCCTGTCTGTCGACACGGGATACGCGGTTATAGGCGCCGCGAAACTTGAAACTCCCGGTGCGCTGAAGGGCTTCCACCTTGCAGAGGATGCGCCCGCCGAGTTTTTCGTTCAGCGTGCCGAACTCAAGAAGCGGCGTTTCGACGGCGTGAGGCCGGATGCGTTTGTCGGCGTCAACAATGTCTTCAATCGTCGGCGTCTGCATGAAAGCGTCCCGCGTGTCGTTTGTCCCAGAGCATTTTCCAGCGAAGTGAACCGGTTCGCGTGAACAAGACGCGTCAAAACCAGAGGACCAGGGACAACTCCTTCGAGTCTCGTGGAGCTTTGATTTCGACACCGGAAACCAGCGTGCGGCAGGTCAGCCCCGAATGTCAATTCACGCCGTCAAGCGGGCGTCCATTGGCAGGCATTTTCTACTCGCGCAGTTTCGCCGAAGCGGGGAGCGCCCTAGCGGATAATGGCTTGGTGCCCTGAACGATTGATCACGACGGGGCCGAGAGATCCAAGGTCGAACATCGCTTTTTGAATGCGCCCCACGGACAGGTCGGGCTTCAGTCGCATTCAAAGTCGGGACCGAAATCGGCAACGTACGCGCCACAAAGTGAGGCCGATTTCAAATCCACCGCTCCGGTTTACCCATCGCGGCGGTCGGACGAGTCGCTGTTGGCCTCGACGATGATGTCGCGAAAGCGGCGGGCGCACGCGGCCCAGCTGAAGCGTTCGGCATAGGCGCGGCAGGCGCTTCGGTCGAGCTTGAGCGCACCCAGCGCTGCTTCGCGCAGATCGTCGCCGATGATGCCGACCCGACCGTTTTCAACAACGTCCTTCGGCCCGGTGACGTTGAACGCCGCAGTCGGAACGCCGCACGCCATCGCTTCGAGCAGCACGTTGCCAAAGGTGTCGGTGAGGCTCGGGAAAACGAACGCGTCGGCGCTGGCGTAGTGCTCGGCAAGGTCGTCGCCGAACTTGGCACCCGTGAACACCGCGTCGGGATAACGATTGCGCAGTTCTTCGAGCTGCGGGCCTTTACCGACGATGACTTTCGTGCCCGGCAGGTCAAGATCGAGAAAGGCGTCGAGGTTCTTTTCGACCGCCACGCGGCCGGCATAAAGGAAGATCGGTCGCGGCAGATCGGGGAAGCGGTCTACCGAGCGCGGCCGGAAAAGGTCGAGATCCACCCCGCGCGACCAGAGATGCACGCGCCGGATGCCGTGGTCCGCCAGTTCCTGACACAGCGACAGCGAAGCCGCCATCACCCCCACGCCCGAATTATGGAACCAGCGCTCGAAGCCGTAGCCCCACGATACCGGCACGGGCGCGCGGGCCGCGACATATTCCGGAAAGCGTGTGTGATAGCTCGTCGTGAACGGGCGCCCCGCCTTGAGGCAATAGGCTCGCGCGGCCAGCCCGATCGGTCCTTCGGTCGCGATATGGATGAAGTCGGGGCGGGCATAGTCCACGCGCTCGGCGACATCGCTCGGCCGGATCAGCGCGAGGCGGATTTCGTCATAGGTCGGCAGCGGGAGCGTTCGGAAGCCTTCCGGTGTGAGAAACGACAGGTCGAAGCCTTCGGCGGCGGCTTCCCGTTCCAGATTGAGGTAGGTGTTCACGACGCCGTTGATCTGAGGCTTCCAGGCGTCTGTCGCGAGCAGGATGCGCATCACGATGTCACGGGCGCGACCGGCGTCTTTGTCGGTTTCGACTGGAGAGCGCGGAGTTGATCCGTCCAGCGGACGATTTCGAGCCGGCCGTCGAAATGCTCCACGACGGCGGTTCCGCTGTCCACCCAGTCGCCGGTATTGACATATTGAACGCCGTCGATGATGCGCACGCAAGCATGGTGGATATGACCGCAGATCACGCCGGTAGCGCCGACGCGGCGCGCTTCGGCCGTGAGCAGGCCCTCGAACTTGCTGCCGTTGAAAATGCGTTTCGCGCGGTATTTGAGCCAGGCCGACAGCGACCAGTAGGACATGCCCATCGCGCGGCGCACGACGTTGACGCCGACGTTCACCGCCGACGCAACGTCGTAGGCGATGTCGCCCAGCACGGCGAGCCATCGCGCCTTGTTCACGACGTCGTCAAACTCGTCGCCGTGGACGACGAGGAAGCGGCGGCCATCCGCCGTGTCGTGGATCGCGCGCAGGCGCACCTCAAGTGTCCCGAGCGTCGTGCCCGCGAGAATGCGCAATTCTTCGTCGTGATTGCCGGGGATGTAAACGAGGCGCGTCCCGGCCTGTGCCTTCGCCAGAAACTGCTGGATGACCTCGGTTTGCGAGGCGCGCCAACTCGGTCCCCGCCGAAGCCGCCAGAAATCGATCACATCCCCTACGAGGAAGATCACGGCGGCGTCGTGGGACTTCAAGAAACTCAATAAGTCCTCGGAACGGCATGCTCGCGCGGCGAGGTGCATGTCCGAGAGAAAGATGGCGCGGTATCTCACGCTCGTCTTATATCGCGTCAAAACGCATCGATCCACCCCGTAGAGGAAATACGATTATTTTAAGTGCGTTACCGGGAGGTGAAAGCTATCCCCGGCGAAGCCCACGATTAAAAAAATGCATCCTGACGAGATTCTCGCCCATTCGAGGCAGGCCCCGCGGCCCTGCTGGGCGGCATCATGGAGCGAAGGCCGGACCGCGTCGCGATCGCGCGAGGGTCGGCTGGGGAGAGCAAAAAAACTGGCTGCCGACTTCGATCCCCGGAGGAGGGGACCGGCGGCAAAATGGCCCTTTCCAAGTTCAAGCAAGAGCCCCCGGCGAATGGCACCGCGTCCCGCGCCGGAACCGATTAAAGGGAAGCGTGAGGCGCGGGGAATTGCCGCATCGTTCCGCGCGACGAACCGAGAGCCGTGAACGGCCAAATGCAAAAAAGGGCCAGCTTGCGCTGACCCCCTTCGTAGCGTTCCGTCCCGCTTACTTGTAGGGTTCGAGAGCGGGGACCGGATCGCTCCATCTGTATTTCAGGCCGACAGAGACGAGGTCGACGGCGACATCTGTGGTGCCGGCGAGTACCGTCGTACCGCCACTGCCGCAATGGGAAGACGTGCCACCCGACGCGATGCAGTAGGACCCTTCGTCGAAGAAAAGGTGCGAATAAGCCAGATCGACAGTGATCTTGTCGGAGTACTTATAGCTCGCGCCGACGCTTACGCCGATGCGGTCCGAATCCGGGATCAGGATGTTGCGGGTCTTGTCGTCGATCGGCGAAACTTCATAGCTCGCGCCGGTGCGCAGCGTGAGCGTCGGGCTGTAGAGATATTCGAAGCCGATCGCGTATTTCCAGCCGTCGCGGTAGTTCAGGTTCAGCGTTTCGCAGACGCCGTTCGTGCAGGCACCGCTAACAGCCTTCACATTGCCGATTCCGCTCCAGCCTTGCCATTCCACGGTGCCCAGAACGGCGAGGCGTTCCGTCAGCTTCTGCCTGAGCGAGATCGAAAGTTCGTCGGGAAGCGAAAGCTCGCCGGTTGCGGTCGTGCGAACGCGAGAGGCGCTTGTGACGAGACCAACGCCCGGCACGACAACCGTCGCGGCATCCCGCTTGTAAGATCCTTCAAGATCCAGATCGACGCGAGAGCGATAGCCGACGCCGATTGTAGTGCCCTCTCTTGGCTCCCAGAGCAGACCCGCCGTAGCGCCGACGCCCCAGTCGTCCGCCGAGTAGCTGCGCCACGAGGTTCCGGTGCCGGGGCCGAATCCGTCACGCGTGAGGCGGATCTTGAAATATTCCACCTGTGCGCCGACGCCGACCGTCAGTGTCGGAGTGATCTTGTATGCCAGGGTCGGATTGAGGTTCAGCGAGAAGATCTTCGAGGTGTCGGCAACTGCGTTCCCTGACCAAATGCGGTCGGGCTTGGTGATGAAGCCGAACGGAGCATTCATCGCGAGACCGGCCCACAGCCGATCATTGACCTGATAGGTCGCATAGGACGCCGGGATGAACGCATCCGTTCCGTTGTTGGCGCTTTTCGGCAGCGGAAGGCCCGTCAAAGCCCCTCCCGTCGCCGTGAGGTCTGCATCGCCGAAAGCGATCGTTCCGTTGCTCGATGTGTTGAAGCCGGGAAGCGTCGCCGTCGCGGCCGAGTTCCAGAACATCGAGCTGATGTCACCGCCCGCCGCTGTACCGGCAAAGGACATGCCCTGGAAATAGGCGGACTGCTCGCGCACGCCGAACGAACCGGCGTTCGCTTCGTGCGTCAGCGCGGCCCCAGCCAATAGCGCGGCCGCGCCGACGCACGCCAGCCGCACGAATTTCGATGTGCCCATAGTCCCCTCCCAAGCGAGCCCGGCGCATGCCCCGCGCCTTTAATTTTTCCTCGTGAGGGAACTTAATCATTAAATTCTCTGCTCTGGCAATGGGCTGAAAGGTCGAAAGAGGAAGCCGAATCAGCCTTCGGCGCGAAGGGGAAATGCCCCTAAATTTGGTGCGCCGCATGGAAATAAATAAAATAAAAACAATGACATCGCGGAACGACGACGGATTTGTCGCGATTGCGGCGCCCCTTCAAAACTGACGAATTCATCAGTTTCGACGGGGCATTTGTTCGGTGTTTTGCCCAATCACTGTTGCATGGCTGTCACGCAATTTTCGACCGGTCTGAACGCGATTATCGCAAAATCGTTACTTGTAGGGCTCAAGCTCCACGACCGGCGCCAGACTGTATTTGAAGCCGACCGAAAACACGTCCGCGGAATTGTCCGAGCTGCCCCGCACAAGAACCGGCTGCGCGCTGCTGACGCAATGGGAGGTTCCTCCTGTGATCTGGTCGCCGATGCAGAAAGGCGCGTCGTCAAAAAAGGCGTGGGCGTAGGCTGCGTCCAGCCGGATGCTCTGCGACCAGTTATAGGAACCACCGAGCGAGACGAGCACGGTGTTCGAATCCGGCAACCCCGGATTGCGGTTATAATCCGTCACGGGCGACGAATCGTAGGCGACACCGGTGCGGAACGTGATGTCGGGGCTGTACTGATATTCCGCGCCGATGGCGAAATACCAGGAGTCGCGCAAGTTGAGGTTGATGACCGCTTCCGTGCCGGCGCCGGAGGCCACAACGAGATTGTTGATGCGGCCCCAGTTTTCCCACTGAACGGTGCCGAGCAGCGCAATGCCCGGCAGAACGGTGTGCCGCAAGCTCCAGGTGACCTGCTCCGGCAGGGTCTGGTCGAGGGTGGCGCGCGTATAGACGCCCGGGCCGCGATAGCTTCCGTCGAGTTCGACGCCCACAGCCGAGCGATAGCCGATGCCGACGCTCGTACCCGGCGCGACCTCCCAGAGCAGCCCTGCCGTCGCGCCGACGCCCCAGTCGCTCCCCCGGAACGCCGTGCCCTCGATGACACCGATCGGTCCGGAGTTCAGCCGCGTCTGATAATAAAGGGCCTGCACGCCGACGCCGACGGACAGGTTCGGCGTGATCTTGTAGGCAAGCGTCGGATTGACATCGACCGAAAAAATGCGCTGCGTGGAAGCAGCAGGCGAGCCGGCCCAATAATTGTCGGGCTTCGTCACGAGGCCGAAGGGCGCGTACATCGCAAGCCCGGCATAGAGTTGATCGTTGATCTGGTAGGTGTAGACCGACGCAGCAGCGGCGCGCGTCGTCCCGGAGTCCGTGGTTGTGCGCAACCCGCTCTCGACAAACGCGCCGCCATAAGCCGTTTCGTCAAGCGAGGTCGTGATCACCGTATAGGACGACGATGAATTCAGGCCGGGCGCCACGGTGGTGGCGGCGGAGTTCCAGATCACGGAACTGATATCTGCACCCGCAGCCGCTCCCGCATTGGAGGCTCCGAGGAAATAGGTGGATTGCGGCCTCAAGCCGAAAGCATCGGCCGCTTCCGCGGCATCGCCTCCGGCCATGCCTAAAATCAGGATGCTGCCCGCTGTGAGGCAGTGCTTCAAATGGTGGCCGCCTGTCATGGTTCCCCCGTTTTCAGGACGAGCGCGCACGGTGAATCGTCCATCAAGGAACCCGTAACTGTCTCAACTTGTCCGAAACTGGCACGAGGCTGCCCACGCGCGGCTCGCGACACGAAACGTCAGCCGCGCGACAGTGGCTCGGAAGAAAGCGTGCGCGAGCGCGCTTCCGCCATGCATCAACACCACAGCCAGCGGTGGCGAAAATGATACTGCGGTTCGGCGCGTGTCAAATCTCGCGGGGTTGCGGCATGCGCTCGTAAACCCAGATCGCGGCGGGCGGAAGGTTGAGCCAGACACGCGTGTAGCGCCACGCCTTGAGCCTGAGCGCATTGACCACGCGCGGCGGTACCGGGCTCGTCTGGCGATAGGTGAACTGGACGAACATGCCGCCTTCGTCCAGAACCTGCAGGCTGTTCTTCATCACGAGATAGATGAGCTTCTTCGAGAACAGCCGCATCGGCAGCGTGGAGACTATGGCGCCGACATTCTCGCCGTTGCGCTCCTGCCAAAGCTTCGCCAGATCCTGCGCAGACCCGATCAGCACATCGACATCGGGAAAACGGCGGCGCAGATGGCCGCCGAGGCGCGCGTCGATTTCGAGCAGCGTCAGCTTGTCGGGTTCCACGCCATTGCGGATCAACTGCCGCGTGACAGCGCCCGTGCCCGCGCCAAGCTCGATGACGTGGGACTCGATTCTCTTGCCGAGAACCTCCGTCATGGCCCGACCTACGAACGGGCTGGACGGAAACAGGCTGCAAACCTGAAGAGGGTTCTCGATGGCTCGCTGCCAGAACAGCACCGGCCCCTGGGCCGCCAGCGGAAGATCCGATAATTCGATGAGCTTGCTCATGAAGGGCGCTATCTCAAACCCCCGTCGAAACGGGATCGTTTAACGAATCGATAACCCCGTGCCATCGGACAAGTTCGCGCTTTCAGCGGCCCCGGCAGCGGCACGATAAGCGATTTGAATACCTGCTCGAATGTGACAAGCGTAAGACATACGACTCCGGCTTCACAATTGCAATCGCCCGCCATCAGCTTGCGTGAAGAGTGCGTTAAATATCTCTGACTTGTCTATTGCACGGAGAAGTGTCAGGTAATCACGCAAGCGTCAACAAACCGCAACGCAGCGCCCTTAAGTTCACTTAAGGAGGTCTCACCCGTGCCTATCTAACGGAGGGGCCGCCGTCCCCGTTGCCGGAAAAAGCCGATCAGACACGCGCGCCATCAGGGGAGAGAAATGACATCAGCAGCTTTCGATTCGTTGAAGAATATCGCATCCGCCGACGTCGCCGGAAAACGCGTGCTCATCCGCACAGACCTCAACGTGCCGATGGCGGAAGGACAGATCACCGACGCAACCCGCATCGAAAGGCTCCTGCCAACCTTCCGCGTCCTTGCGTCGCGGGGAGCAAAGATCGTCATCCTTTCCCATCTGGGTCGCCCGGACGGCAAACCGGTCGCCAAATATTCGCTGAAGCCGGTCGCGGACAAACTTGCGGCAATGCTCGGCGCGCCCGTAGCCTTCGCCGAAGATTGCATCGGGCCTGCCGCCGACGCGGTCGTCAAGGCGCTTGAGCCGGGGCAGATCGCGATGCTCGAAAACGTGCGCTTCCACAAGGAAGAAGAGGAGAACGATCCCGGCTTTGCCGCCGAACTCGCAAAGCTCGGCGACATTTACGTGAATGACGCGTTCTCCGTGTCGCATCGCGCGCACGCCTCGACCGAAGCCGTGGCACACATCCTGCCGGCCTACGCCGGACCATCGCTGCTTGCCGAAATCGGCGCATTCAGGGTGGCGCTGCATAATCCGAACCGGCCCGTTTCCGCCATCGTCGGCGGCTCGAAGGTCTCGACCAAGATTGCCGTGCTCGGCAACCTCGCGGAAAAGATGGACTATCTCTTCATCGGCGGCGGCATGGCGAATACCTTCCTCTATGCGGACGGCATTTCGGTCGGCAAGTCGCTGTGCGAACCGAATGCGATCGACATCGTGAAGGACATCCGCGCAAAGGCGCAGAAGTCTCACTGCAAGATCGTGCTGCCCGTCGATGCCGTTGTCGCGCGCGAGTTCAAGGCGAACGCGGAAACCGAGGTGATCCCGGTCGGCGAAGTGCCCGCGGATGCCATGATCCTCGACATCGGACCGCGCTCGGTTGCCGAATTCTCGAAGCTCATCGAAAGCAGCAAGACGCTCCTGTGGAACGGCCCCGTCGGTGCGTTTGAAATTCCGCCTTTCGGCGAGGGCACGTTCGCGCTCGCCCGTGAAGCGGCGAAGCTCACGGAAGAGGGGAAGCTTGTCACCATCGCGGGTGGCGGCGATACCGTCGCGGCGCTGAACGCGGCTTCCGTTACGGACAAGTTTACCTATGTTTCGACGGCGGGTGGCGCCTTCCTGGAATGGCTCGAAGGGCGTACGCTCCCGGGCGTGGCAGCGCTCATCCGCTAGAGCCCGTTCCGATCTGATCGTGTCGCGATCGGATCGGTAAAACGGTCTCTTCTTAGGTCAGAGGCGGATTCACCGATCAGGTTGGATAACTCCCGATCGGTCCGGCTCTGGAGCATCATCCGCAAAAGTGGCCGCCGGCTTTTTGCGGCATGACGCTGTAACGGCTCAGCGATCAGGTGAAAACCCGAGCGCTGCGCATTGACTCGATTTGCGCGGGCGCGTCACACTGCGTTGGAAAGACGCACGCGCAGTGCTCCGCTTTGCCGGAATTACCGACGATTCGTTCCAATCAGGGAGAGCCGAAAAATGGCCCGCATCACGCTGAGGCAACTTCTGGACCACGCCGCCGAGCACGGTTACGGCGTGCCCGCTTTCAACATCAACAACATGGAGCAGGGCATCGCCATCCTCGAAGCGGCGAAGGAAACAGACAGCCCCGTGATCATCCAGGCGAGCCGCGGCGCGCGCTCCTATGCCGGCGACCTGCTGCTCGGCAAGCTCGTCGAGGGTCTGGAAGCCCAGTATCCGACCATCCCGATCTGTATGCATCAGGACCACGGCAACAACGAAGAAACCTGCGTGAGCGCCATCCGTCTCGGCTTCGACAGCGTGATGATGGACGGCTCGCTGAAGGCCGATGCCTCGACGCCCGCCGATTACGACTACAACGTGCAGATCACGTCGGACGTGACGCGCATCGCTCATTATGTGGGCGTGTCGGTCGAAGGTGAACTCGGCGTGCTCGGCTCCCTTGAAACCGGCACCGGCGAGAAGGAAGACGGTCACGGCGCGGAAGGCGTTCTGTCGCGCGAACAGCTTCTCACCGATCCCGACGAGGCCGCCAGGTTCGTCGCCGCAACGAAAGTGGACGCGCTCGCAGTCGCCATCGGCACGTCGCACGGCGCCTACAAATTCACGCAGAAACCCACGGGCGAAGTGCTCGCCATCGATGTCATCGAGAAGATCCACAAGCGCATCCCGGATACCCACCTCGTGATGCACGGCTCATCTTCGGTGCCGGAAGAACTGCTTGAGATCATCAACAAGTACGGCGGCGCGATCCCGGAAACCTACGGCGTGCCGGTCGAGGAAATCCAGCGCGGCATCCGTTTCGGCGTGCGCAAGGTGAACATCGACACCGACCTGCGCCTTGCCGTGACGGCTGCGGTGCGCAAGGTGCTCGCTTCGAACGCGAAGGAGTTCGACCCGCGCAAGTTCCTGAAGCCCGCCATCGAGGAACAGAAGAAGGTCGTCAAGGCGCGCTACGAACAGTTCGGCACGGCCGGCAACGCGTCGAAAATCAAGATCATCCCGGCGGCACAGATGGCGAAGCGCTACGCAAGCGGCGAACTCGATCCGAAGATCGGCTGAGTCGCCGATCGGAAAAACTGACAGCCATGGCCGGGGGCTTCCCCGGCCATTCGTTTGCGACGGTCGCATCAAGGCCAAAAATCAAGGAGCACGGCGTGACGGGTGAAGCGAATTGGCCGCGAGCGGTGGTTTTCGACCTCGACGGGACGTTGATCGACAGTGCGCCCGATATCGCGCACGCTCTCAACGTCGCGACGGGAAAACGCGGCCTTGACCCGTTCACGGTGCCCGAGGTGAAAGACATGATCGGCGGCGGCGTGCCGACGCTCATCCAGCGCGCGCTTGTCGCGCGCGGCCTGCATCCCGACGGCATCGTCCCGGTCGTGGAGGACTTCATCGCAGCCTACCGCGAGAACCTGACGACACACACGGAAGTCTATCCGGGCGCGCGCGAGCTTCTGGAGCAACTCAAGGCCGAGGGCCGGAAGCTTGGGCTTTGCACCAACAAGCATCACGCGGCGACGCTCGCCATCCTTCAGAAGCTCGACCTCGCGAAATATTTCAGCAGCGTGATCGGCGAGCGCGAGGGGCAGCCTCGCAAGCCCGATGCAGGTCCGCTGCTCGATGTTCTTCATGCGCTCGACGTCTCGCCCTGCTGCGCGGTGATGGTCGGCGATAGCGAAGCCGACGTTGGCTGCGCGAAGGCGGCGGGCGTCCGCTCCGTCGTCGTCACCTTCGGCTACAGCCGGACCGCACCCGATCTTCTCGGCGGCGACACCCTCATTTCGTCGTTAGGGGAACTCCCGCAAGCGCTCAAGGCGCTGCGTCGCACCTGCTAGTGGTCCGATTCCGACATTTGCTCGCAAGCGTGCTGCAAACGGATGCAAATGTCGGATCGAAAGGACCGCTAGCAACATCATGATTCTATTGGGGTTTTTGAATTTCACATTCGAGCGAGAACTCGCGGCCACCGGGACTCAAATATCAAATTCGCTCCACTAGCGCACACAACCCAAATTTGAATCAAACTATATGGTTGACGCTCCCGCAAAGCTAAATATTGTAGCCGACCTACGGGGTGGGTTACGGATTGGCGAAGTTTCCGTACTTCGGCCTCATGCTGTGTATAGGAGTAAAGATCGACGTTTTGCGTTGAATAAATCCTGTTCGACGCGCGCCGATTGAGCCGCTTATTGGGAACGGCCAAGCCGAGGGCAGTAAATGACTAAGATGCAGGGGCGCGCCTCGCTATTTTTGTGGGCGGCATCGGTGGTTGCGTTCTCATTCTCAGGCGCTGCGGACGCGTCTGCCGCCGAGTGCAAGCGGAAGACCGCAGGTTACTTCCTCGAATACATGAACCCCGACGCGCCGAGCAGGCTGGCGCTTTCGCTCCAGAGCATGCCGTCGCCGCTTACGGGAAAGCCGGGCGATGCGAGCCGCGGTCGCGATGTGCTCGTCGACCGTCAGCGGGGCGACTGCCTCAGTTGCCACAAGATCAGCGCGGTTACGACGGTCGCCGATCAGGGCGGCATTGGCCCTGCCCTCGACGGCATCGGAAGCCGCTATTCGGAAGGGCAGCTTCGGCAGATCCTCGTTGATGCGAAGGTCTACTTTCCGGATGCCATCATGCCGTCCTACTACAAGTCGGACTCTGGCGAGCCGTCGATCCTGAGCGCGGCGGAAGTCGAGGACTTGATCGCCTATTTGAAGACGTTGAAATAAATCGGGCCAAAGGCAAGCCCGCTACTGGGAGGCGTACCGGTGAGAGGGAACCTCGGTGCGGCACTGTTTCAGATCGCGATAGGAATATTTGCCGCTGCGGTCTTCACCGCGAAGGGCGAGCCCCGGCGCGCCTTCGCGCCCGCCGATGCTTCGAACCCCCTGAAATATCTGATCCCCGGAGAGGAGTTTCTTCCACCGTCCGTGGCCGCACAGCAGGCCGACGACTTCGACAATCCCGCCTTCGCTCTTGTCGAATCGGGTGAAAAAGCTTGGTCCGCGCCAGAAGGAACGCTCGGCAAGTCATGCCGCTCCTGCCATGGCACGGGCGACAGAAACGGCGTCAGGCGCGCCGCTGCGTCCTATCCGAAATATCTGCCGGGTCTGAAGGAAGTGATCACACTGCCGGCCCGCATCAACCTGTGTCGCAAGACCAATCTCGGCGCGGATGTTCTGGCGGAAGACAGCGCGCCCATGCTCGCCATGACGGCTTATCTTCGCTGGCTCGCTCGCGGCAACCCGGAGACGGTCGACAAAACCGGCCCGGCGGCGGAACTCTTCGAGCGCGGTCGCGCTCTCTATCAGACGAAACAAGGGCTTCTGCAATTGTCCTGCGCGCAGTGCCATCATGAGAGGTTCGGCCAGAAGTTCGGGGGAGACACCCTCAGCCAGGGGCATCCCGTAGCTTATCCCGCGTACAAGCTGGACCAGCAGCGGGTGATCACGCTGCATGAAAGGTTCCGCATGTGCAACGCTCTTGTTCGGGGCAAGGGGCAGCCCGACGGGTCGGACGATTACATCGCGCTCGAACTCTTCCTGAACTGGCGCAGCCGGAACCTGCCCGTCACCGCGCCCGGCGTCCGCCCATGAGCCCGCGGGCGACGGGGCGCGGCCATGAGCGCTGACGGCACCGCCAACACGGCGAAGACGGTCGCGGCCCTGTCCATTGCCGGATCGGATTCATCCGGTGGGGCAGGCATTCAGGCCGACCTCAAGACATTCGCGGCGCTTGGCGTCTATGGCACGACCGCGATCACAGCCATCACCGCGCAGAACACGCTTGGCGTGACCGCCGTGCATCTCGTTCCGGGCGACATCGTCGCGGCGCAGATCGACGCGGTATTCGCGGATTTGAACGTCCGCGCGGTGAAAACCGGCATGCTCGGCGGGGCGGAGCAGATCGGCGCGACGGCGGACCGCCTCCGCCGTTGGGCGGGCGATGTGCCCGTGGTGGTCGATCCCGTGATGGTGTCGACTTCGGGCGCGCGCCTTCTCGAAGCGTCGGCTGTGCGCGCGCTTGTCGAGGGGTTGTTCCCGCTCGCTGACATCATCACGCCGAACCTCGCCGAAGCGGCCGCGTTTCTCGACGTTTCCATCGCGCGCACCGATGGAGAGGTCGACGAGCAGGCGCGCCGCTTTTATGCGCTCGGGCCGCGCGCCGTGCTGATCAAGGGCGGCCATCGAGACGACGCCACGGCCACCGATGTGCTTTTCGACGGGACCGAGATCCACCGCTTCACCGCGTCGCGCGTGCCGACGCGCAACACGCACGGCACCGGCTGCACGCTCTCATCGGCCATCGCGGCGCACCTCGCGACAGGCGTCCCCATAGCCAGCGCCGTCGAAGCCGCAAAGGCTTATCTTCAGGGCGCGCTGCTTGCCGCAGACGCCTTCCACATCGGCGACGGCGCGGGGCCGGTCGCGCATTTCTGGAAGATGCCGAAAATTTAATAAAACTCGACGCACGTGCGCCATTGCCGCCGGTTTCGCCCCGCCTTAAGTCGCTTGGAAAGCAGGTTCGCAACGTGAGCGGCGGATCATTTTTTTGCTGCATTCGGCGACGAAACCGCAAATGTCGTTCGCTTGCCCGCGAGAGAGAGGGATTGTCTATGTTCAAAATCGTTGCCGCAACCTGTACCGCCGCTCTCACGCTCGCGGCAGCCAACCCGGCCTTCGCCCTGTGTTCGAGCCAGGGGCTGGAACTCATGAAGAGCCTCGACGGCAGTTGGAAAGGCAAGGGCGCGGTCACGCCCATCGGCGGGTCGCCCGAGCGCATTTCATGCCGCATTTCCTATTCGCTCGCGGGCGGAGACAAGATCAACCAGCTCATCACTTGCGCCGGAGCCGCCTGGAAGATCGAGGCGGCGAGCCGCGTGACCTGCACGGGCAATCGCGTCGAAGGGCTGTTTGAGGAAAAGGTTGCGCATAACACGGGCGCCGTCACCGGCCGCATCGACGGCAATCAGCTCGTCTTCGAGGCCGACAGCCCGAACTTCAAGGGCAATTTCCACGTGACCTTCAAGGAGACGGGGAGCCACGTCGTCGCTATCACGCAGTTTGACAGCGCGAAGGGGCGGGAAGTTCCGGTCGCTTCGGTGCAACTGACGCGCTGATGGGCCGCCTTTCGGGCTAACAGGCGCTGCGGGCAAGAGCGGCGCTTGTGAAGCGCGCGCGCGTCTTCTATTTTGCGTTCATGACAACGCTTTTCGAAATTCCGTCCGCCGCGGACACCGTGGCGCCGAAGCCCTCGCTCGCTGGCATGACGCGCCCCGAATTGATGGCCGCGCTCGCCGAAGCGGGCGTGCCCGCGAACCAGGCCAAGATGCGCGCCGCGCAGCTCTGGAACTGGATCTATGCGCGCGGCGCGACGGATTTCATGGCGCTGTCCAACATCGCGAAGTCGCTCCGCGCGGAACTCGACGCCCGCTTCACGCTGGCGCGGCCCGATATCGCCGCCGAGCAGATTTCGGAAGACGGCACGCGCAAATGGCTGCTGCGCCTCGCGCCGTCGCATCCGGCCGAAAGCCCGCCGGAAATCGAAACGGTCTACATCCCCGAGCCGGATCGCGGCACGCTGTGCATTTCAAGCCAGGTCGGCTGCACGCTGAACTGCTCCTTCTGCCACACGGGCACGCAGCGTCTTGTCCGCAATCTCACGGCGGCGGAGATCGTCGGGCAGATCCTCGTCGCGCGCGACCGTGTGGGCGACTGGCCGGACGCCGACGGCCCCGCCGACCGGCACGGCATCCCCGAGTCCGAGCGCAAGATCACGAACATCGTGTTGATGGGCATGGGCGAGCCGCTTTACAATTTCGACAACGTGAAGGCCGCAGTCGGTGTGACGACAGACCCGGACGCGCTGTCCTTCTCGAAGCGGCGGCTGACGCTGTCCACGTCGGGCGTCGTGCCGATGATGCACCGCGCGGGCGACGAAATGGGTGTGATGCTGGCGATCTCGCTCCACGCCGTCCGCGACGACCTGCGCGACGAACTCGTGCCGATCAATCGCAAATATCCGCTGAAGGAATTGCTCGCCGCCTGCCGCGCCTATCCCGGCCTGTCGAACGCGCGGCGCATGACGTTCGAATATGTGATGCTCAAGGGCGTGAACGATTCCGTCGCCGAGGCGAAGGAACTGGTGCGGTTGCTCAAGGGCATCCCGTCGAAAATCAACCTGATTCCGTTCAATCCGTGGCCGGGCACCGCTTACGAATGCTCGGACTGGGCGCAGATCGAGCGCTTCGCCGATGTGGTGAACCGCGCGGGCTACGCGAGCCCGATCCGCACGCCGCGCGGCCGCGACATCATGGCGGCCTGCGGGCAGCTCAAATCGGCGAGCGAGAAACTGCGGGCGAGCGCACGGCGCGGCGAGGCGGGAGCGCCTGCCGTCGACGCAGCGGTGTGAGTGGGCTGGAACATGCCGCGCCCGAGCTTCAAACGGGCTCAACAAATTCGGAGCGCCGACGCTCAAGGCCGGCGGGGACAAACGGGGCAACATGAGCATAGGACATTTCTTTCGCGTGCTGTTCGCCATCGTCCTGTCCGGCGTCATCGGCTGGATTTCGCTCGTCGCCCTCCATGCGGTGAAGCTTGTTAAAGAGGTCGAGCGGCTTCAGGCCGCGGCGCCCGACGAAACCTTCATCCTCGACGCGAATTTCGAATACGCGATCCTCGCGCTTCAGGGTGGCGGTGCAGTGGTGCTGGCGGCAGCCATTGCGGGCGTGCTGCTCGGCGAAGTGCTGCGGTCGCGGTCGCTGTTGTTCTATGCGGGCGCGACGGGAGCGCTTTCCGTGGCACTCGCGGGTGCGTTCTGGCGGGTTGAGCTGTCCTCGCTCACGTCGCCGGTATCGGCGGCACTGGTGATGGCGGGTTGCATAGCGGGCACGATCTATTGGCTGATCGCGGGCTATTCGGGCCCTGCGCGCTAAGCGGTGTGAAGACACTGCCTGCCAAACTGCGGCATCGTAAACGCAACCCTACCAAAATCGCATACAAACGACCGATTTTAACCTCAGCGTGGCCATATTGCCTCATTAAATGAGAGGCTGGGTAAGTTGAGTAGGGGCGTTTGTCATGGGCGACTCGTGGCGTAATATTCTCGAAAGAGCGGCGACCAATCTCGCGGTGGATCTCGATCCGGCCGCGCCGCCACCTCAATACGAGCCACGGCCGTCGTCCTCGCTGTCGCGACCGGCGGTTCAGGCGTATCGATCGTTCGAGGAAAGCCGCGCGGCTCTGGAGCGGGAACTTGCCATGGTTTCGGCATCCATTCCGACGGCCTACGTCCAGACCGCACGTGCACAGCACGTGGAGACCGCCCCAATCGGCGAAAGCGCCGCGCCGGTCCGATCAGCCCCCATTATACGGCCCATCGCCGTGCAACCGCCGAAGGCGGAATCGCGCCGGGCGAAGCGCGGACGTGCGTGGAGGAATGTCGCGGCGGTTTCCATCTCCAGTGCTGTGGTGGTTGCGTCCGGCTATGTGCTCGTCGGCTATTTCAAGGCGGGCGAAATCGCGCTGCCGCAGATGCCGCGTGTGGAGAAGGCTTTCAACGTCGAGGTGCGCCCGGAGATCTTCGCGCCGCAGCCTTCCACAATACAGGCGAGCGCGGTGTTACCGGATGCCGAATCCGAGCCGGAATTGAACCGCGGCACGGAGGATGCCCTGATGGAGCGCGGCCTGAACCAGCTTGCGCAGGGCGACGGCGCGGGCGGTCGCGCGGTTCTGGAGGTGCTCGCCAGATACGGCAGCGTGCGCGGCGCGCTCGCGCTCGCACAAACCTACGATCCGGCGAATGTCAGGCATCGCCCGGACTGGGGTCTCGCGGCGGATGTCGAGCGTGCGCGCGAATGGTATCGGAAGGCGGCCGATCTCGGCAGCGTCAATGCCTATCAGCGCCTGAAGGAACTGGACCGCTCCAACCAGTCCAGCATGGCGAGGCGATCGAACCCGGTGTAACACCTCCCGGCTTTTGCAGCGTGCCGCAATCGGAGGCGGCACGACGCTGGACAGCACGATCGGTCGCCCGGTCAAATCGGGTCCGATTTACGCGGGCCGATCTATGTCATGGATTTCGATCAGCCTCGACATACCAATCCACATCGCCGGGGCCGCAGACCGTCGTCGTTGCGCAACGTTCCGTAATGCCGTATCCACACAGCCGCGCCGCCGCTCGGCATCGGGGGAAGGGTCATGGTGTTGCTTGCGGTCGTTTTTGTAGCGGGGCTTTGGGCGGGCGTGCAGAACGCGCTCGCGGGCGGCGGTTCGTTCGTTACGCTTCCCGCGCTCATACTCGCCGGACAAACGCCGCTCGCCGCAAACATCACATCCACCGTTGCGCTGTTTCCGGGGCAGGTGACGTCCGGCCTCGCGGGAAGAAAGCTCGTCTCTGGCCTCGAAGGGCTGCCCTTCCGGGTGCTGTTCGCAATCAGCATAATCGGCGGCGCGCTCGGCGGATTGCTGCTTCTCAACACGCCGGAGCGCGTGTTCGCGGAACTCGTGCCATGGCTCGTGCTCTTCGCCACCGCCGTCTTCACCTGGGGGAGCTTCTTCCGCAAGAAGGGCGTGGAGCCGACCCATATCGGCCCCATACCGGCGGCTTTTGCGCAATTCTGCATCGCGATCTACGGAGGCTATTTCGGCGGCGGCATCGGCATCCTGATGATGGCGGCGCTGACGCTCGCAGGCATGGGCACGCGCAACGCGGGCGCGACGAAAAACGTGCTTGCCGGCGTCATGAACGCGTCCGCCGTGGCCCTGTTCGTGACGTCGCCGCAGGTGGATTGGCGTCTTGCGGTTTCGCTCGGAATTGGCGCGATCATCGGCGGCCTTCTGGGCGCATGGGCGTTGCATCGCGTGAACGAGACGCTGCTGCGGATCGCCATCGTCTGCATCGGACTTGCGCTGACGGTCGCGCTGTTCGTTAAACCTGTTTAAGGCTTATCCTGCTTCGATGGAAAATCACGCGGCGCATTACCATGGAAAGCCGGGCAAGTCGGCAATTCCTCACAGGCGCCGCAGGAAAAGGTCGGAGCCCGCGATTCCGTTGAAGATCGATTGCACCGCGATCGCGGAGAGCAGCACGCCGAAAAGCCGCGTGACGACCTTCTGCGCTGTCATGCCGATCCGCTCGCGAAGCTCCTGAGCGGCAAGCAGCAACAGGAAGGTGATCGCCATGACGGCGAACAGCGCGGCGATGATCGCGACCTGAAGATGGGGCTGGCCGCTCGCATTTGACATCAGCACCATCGCGCCCGACATGGCGCCGGGGCCTGCGAGGATGGGCATCGCCAGCGGGAAAACCGCGATCTCGTCCGGCGTCTTGATGCGGGCCTCGTCGCTTTCCGGCATCGTGATGGTACTGCCCGCGATGGTCGTCTCGAAAATCATGTCGAGCGCAATGAGGCCGAGAATGATGCCGCCCGCCGTCTGGAGAGCAGGCAGGGTGACGCCCAGCGCTTCGAGGATTTCCGAGCCCACGAGAGCAAAGAAAAGAAGGATGCCGGTCGCGATGCCGACGGCCTTGACAGAAACCTCGACGCGTTCGGAACGGCTGAATTTCGGAGAGATCGAGGCAAACAGCACCGCGGCTTCAACCGGACCGATGGTGGCGAAGAACAACGCGAATGCGGAGAGCGCGATCTCGAACATTCGCTCTTGGTAGCAGGCAAGACTTGGTGAAGCCTCAACGGGATCGCTTCATTGCGGCGAGGTCAGAGCGCGTTTGGAAAAGTGTGAAGCGATTTTCCGACAAGACGCGCGCCACAAAACAAAAGGTGGATCCCGCTTCTGATCAAAAGCGGATGCTCTCTAACGCTGGATTTCTTCCGTCCAGACCCGGAAAGAGGAAAGAGTGCCGGGACCAAAAATCTGGGTCAAGGGCACGTCGGCGGCGTCTCTCCCTTGCGCGATCAGAATGCGCCCGAACCGGACGGCGTTGTTGCGCGGGTCGAACGTGTACCAGCGCGCCCCCAGATAGACCTCCATCCAGGCAGCGAAGTCCATCGGCGCGTATGGGGGCGGCAGCCCGATGTCGCTCACGTAGCCGGTGCAGTAACGCGCGGGGATGTTGAGGCACCGGCAGAAAGTGATTGCCAGATGGGCGAAGTCCCGGCAGACGCCGCGCCGCTCTGCGTAGGCTTGCGCGGCGGTGCGGGTGGAGCGGGCATGTTCGTAGCCGAACGAAAGATGGTTATGCACAAAATCGCAAACCGCCTGCACGCGCGGCCATCCGAGCGGCTGATGCTTGAAAAGCCGCCAGGCCTCTTCCGACAGGACGTCGGTCTCGCAATAGCGGCTGCCGAGAAGAAACTGGAGCGTATCGGCAGGCAAGTGCTCGACCTGATGCTGCAAGGCATTCAAGTCCACCGGATCGGATGCGCCGCTATCCCGGATCACGGCATCGGTCTTGAGCGTGAAGCGCCCGGCGGGAGCGACAACCCGAGTGCACCAATTACCGAAACTGTCGCGATACCCTTCTGTGGGCGCGGCCGGGGTCGTTGTGAGACAATCCGGGCGTTCGAGGTCGGAAAAGCGCGAGTAATGAACGTTGAGAAGGGCAATCATCGGAGTCGGCTGAGGAAAGTCGAATGTCAGTTCACTGCCAACGTGAATGCGCATGAGCGCTCCTTGCGTAAGTGCGCGGGGATAATGTCGTGGCGCCAGCCTGCGGGGCGGGGCCGCCAGGATCACTCGGAAGCGGCTTGCACATGACCGCTTTTCCTTAAGCCTGCTACCCCGCTTACATGGGATGGCTGCGGCGAATTACAGCAAAAATCAACCCCGTTCCCTAGGTCGGCCGGGGTCAAAACGCAGGCCGATCTAAAGCCCCAGTTCTTCACGCAGGATTTCGAGTTCGAGCCAGCGGTTTTCCGCCTCGGTCAGTTCGGCCTGCGCCTTCGCGAGCGCAGCGGTCGCCTGATCGAAGGCCTTGCGATCCTTCGTGTAGAGGTTCGGGTCGGCAAGCTTTACCTGAAGCGTGCCGATCTCCTTTTCGAGCGCGGTCATCTTCGCGGGCAGCGTTTCGAGCGCATGCTTCTCGTTGAAGCTGAGCTTGCGCTTCGGCTTAGGCTGATCGCCGCTGGACGCCGCGGCCTTCGGCTTCGCTTCCTGCGCGGGCCTCGTCTTCGCGGGCTCGGCGCCGAAACCGCGCCCGCCGCGCTGCGCGAGCATGTCGGAGTAGCCGCCCGCATATTCGATCCACTGGCCGTTGCCTTCCGGGCAGATCATCGACGTCGCGACGCGGTCGAGAAAGTCGCGGTCGTGGCTGACGAGCATGATGGTGCCGCCGTAATCGTCCAGCAGTTCTTCGAGGACGTCGAGAGTTTCGAGGTCGAGGTCGTTCGTCGGTTCGTCGAGCACAAGCAGGTTCGACGGCTTAGCGAAAGCGCGGGCGAGCATCAGCCGCGCGCGCTCTCCGCCCGAGAGCACCTTCAGCGGCGAGCGCACCTGCTCCGGCAGGAACAGGAAGTCCTGCATGTAGGAGGCGACGTGGCGAGCCGCGCCGTTAACCACCACGAGGTCGCCATGCCCTCCCGTCAGCGCGTCGGCGACGGTCATGTCGGGCTTGAGGCTGTCGCGGTTCTGCTCCAGTGCGGCGATTTCGAGATTGGTGCCGAGGCGCACCGCGCCTTCGTCGGGTTCCAGCGCGCCGATCAGCATCTTGAGCAGCGTCGTCTTGCCCGCGCCGTTCGGTCCCGCGAGGCCGATGCGCGCGCCGCGCATGACGCGCGTGGAGAATTTCTCGACCACGGGCTTGTCGCGGCCGAAGGACTTCGAGACGCCCTCCGCCTCGATCACGAGCTTGCCGGATTGCGCGCCCTCGGCCGCTTCGAGCCGCGCGGCGCCGGGCGCCCGTCGTGCCGTGCGAAGCTCGTTGCGCAATGCGTGCAGCGCGCCGAGGCGGCGGACATTGCGCTTCCTTCGCGCGGTGACGCCGTAGCGCAGCCAGTCCGCCTCGCGCTCGATCTTGCGCGCGAGCTTGTGTCGGTCGAGTTCTTCCTGCGCCAGAAATTCGTCGCGCCAGTCCTCGAACTTGCCGAAGCCGAAGTCGAGCGTTCGCGTCGTGCCGCGATCTACCCACACGGTCGAGCGCGACAGGTTGGTGAGGAAGCGCCGGTCGTGGCTGATGATGACAAGCGCGGCTTTCATCGCGGCGAGGCGCTTTTCCAGCCACTCGATCACCTGAATGTCGAGGTGGTTTGTCGGCTCGTCGAGCAGCATCACGTCGGGATTCGCGGCAAGGATGCGGGCAAGCGCCGCGCGCCGGGCTTCGCCGCCCGAGAGCGTGCCGGGCGCTTCCTCGCCGGTAAGGTCGAGTTCGCCGAGGAGCAGCCGCGCCTGATAATGATCGTCCGTCGGGCCGAGACCGCTTTCCACGTAGGACAGCACCGTGGCGTGCTCGCCGAAATCCGGCTCCTGCGGCAGGTATCGCATGATCGCGCCGGGCTGCGCGAAGCGGCTGCCGCCGTCCGGCTCGATCAAGCCCGCCGCGATCTTCATCAGCGTGGATTTGCCGGTGCCGTTGCGGCCCACGATCGCGATGCGGTCGCCCTCGGATACGACAAGGCTCGCGCCCTCGAAAAGCGGCGTGCCGCCGAAGGTCAGCTCGATGTTCTGAAGCGTGAGAAGCGGTGCGGCCATGTGCGGGGCGTTGGTTCCAGCTTGTTTGTGGTCCCCGCAGATTTGGACAGGAACGCCGCGCGATGCAATCTTTTCCGGCTAAATTCGCTACGCCTCGTTTGCTCTCGCTGCATTCGCTGCACGGCTTAAGCAGCAGGCCAATTCAATGGCAGCTTCGCCTAATGCGGCGTCAATGCTCGATGCACGCTCGATATCTATGCGCAGCGTGCAATCGCCTAGGTTAGAAAAGACGACCTTATAGAAAATAGAAATGTCAAAAAGTCGCTCGGAACCAGAGCCGTGAACATTTCTAACGTCAATCTTATCGATTATTATGCCAATATCGTCGTAGTCCATCATCATTTGCCTAAATAGAGGCGGCCGGACATTGGTCCGGCCGTTAAACATCAAAAAACGGAAGCGGAGGCTTACAGCCCCACTTCCTTCACGCCTTCCGGCTCGCCGACAACCGTCACGATGAGGTTCTTCGGTTCGAGCAGCCGCTTCGCGACGCGCTTCACATCGTCGACCGTCACGGCATCGATTTCGCCATTGCGGCGCTCGATGTAATCGGCGCCCAGTCCGTCGAGCTGGATCGCGAGAAGCTGCGCCGCGATCTTTCCGCTGGTGTCGAAACGCAGCGCATAGGAGCCGATGAGATAGTCCTTCGCCTGCCGAAGCTCGGCGTCGGTCAGACCCTCCTTCGACACGCGCTCAAGCTCTGCGCGGATGAGGTCGAGGGACTGCGCCACACTCTTGTTTTCCGTCGCGACGCCGCCGGCGAAGATGCCCGCGTGGTCGAGCGGATAGAGATAGGTGTAGACGCCATAAGCGAGGCCGCGCTTCTCGCGCACCTCCTGCATCAGCTTCGACGAGAAGCCGCCGCCGCCGACGACATAATTCAGGATGAACGCCGGGATGAAGTCGGGATCCTTGCGCTTCAAGCCCTGGAAACCGAACTGCACGACGGACTGCGGATTGGGCATCGCCACGACACGCTGCCTGGCGACATTCGCAAGCGTCACCTCGGGCACAAGCTTGAGATCGCCCTTCTCGGGCAGGTCGCCGAAAACGGTGTCGAGCAGTTCGCCGAGCTGCTTCGCGTCGATATCGCCGACAACGGCCACCTTCAGATTATCGCGCGCGAAGATTCGCTTGCGGTAGGCTTTCAGATCGTCGGGCGTGATGGCCTGAATGCTGTCCACCGTGCCGTTTGACGAGCGGCCGTAGGGATGGCTGCCGAAAGCGAGCTTGTACCACTCGATGGAGCTGATCTTGTCCGGGTCTTTTTCCTCCAGCCGGAGATTGGCCAGAAGCTGTTCGCGGATGCGGTTGGCGTCCTCCGCGTCGAAATGCGGATCGGTCAAGGCCGCGCGCAGAAGCTTGACGGCTTCCTCGCGGTTTTGCGTCAGCGTCTGGAACGAGCCGGAAAAGTTGTCGTAGTTCGCACTGAAGGACATCTTCGCGGCCAGTTCTTCGAGGCGCCTCTGGAAGCCCTGCGAATCGAGATCCCCCGCGCCTTCATCCAGCATGCCCGAAACGAAGGTCGCGACGCCCGACTTGCCGTCGGGGTCCTGCGTCGAGCCGCCCTTGAAGGCGAACTGAAGGCTGAGTATCGGACGGCTGTGATCTTCCACAAGCCAGGCTTCGATACCTTTCTTGCTGACAACGTTTTGAATCTGCATGGCACTCGCTGGCAGGACTGCTCCGAAAAGGAGCGAGATAAACAGGGCTGATGCGGCGAGCGACGTCAACAGTCGGTTGCCGGAAATCGTGGGTCTCATGTGGGTCTTCCGCTCCTTAATGCAACGTGCCGCCAGCGGAAGCCGGACGGGGATCGACTTTGGCCACCTGAGAAGCCTCCGGAATGAGATAGCCCGTGACAGAACGCTTACGCTTCAGGTACTTCGCTGCGACGGCCTGAACGTCTTCGCGCTTGACCTCTTTCAGGCGATCGGCGCGGGCTTCGACATCGTCCACCGTGCGGCCGGTGGCAAGGCTCCAGCCGTAAGTATGCGCGAGGCTCTGCTGGCTGTCGGATGAGTAGACGAGGTTGGCGATTTCGCTTGTCTTGGCACGCGCCAGCTCTTCGTCGGTGACGCCATTGCGGATAACGTCATCGATCACGCCATCGATCGACGCCTCTATATCTTCGAGCTTGTTGTCGCCCGCAGCCACCGCGTAGAAGCCGAAGCGCCCATTGTCGAGCGCTAGCCCGCTGTACCAGGCGCTCGCCGCGGAGGCTTTTTTCTCTTCGCGCACGAGCTTGTTGTACAAGCGGCTCGTGTTGCTCGCGCCGACGATACGAGCGAGCAACTGCAACGCCTCGGCTTCGCGGCCGGTGGCGGTGCTGAAGCTCGGCGCGGTGTAATAACGCTCAAGCGACGCCTTGCCGACGCGGCCGTCGCGCAGAAGCACGCGTTTTTCGGCAACCGGTTCCGGCTCGACCGGGCGCTTGCGCGTCGCACCGACAGCGGAATTCGCCGGGATCTTGCCATAGGTTTCCTTGGCGAGTTCCACCACCTGCTCCGGCTCCACATCGCCCGTCACAACGAGGATCGCGTTATTCGGCGCATAAAACTTCTTGTAATGAGCGATCGCGTCCTCGCGGGTCAGGCCCTTCATCTCGGTTTCCCAGCCGATGACCGGCGTATGATAGGGATGCGCCGTGTAGAGCGAGGCCATCATCTGCTCTTGCAGAAGCGACGAAGGGTCGTTGTCGACGCGGCTCCGGCGCTCTTCGAGAATGACCTTGCGCTCGGTGAGCACATCGTTCTCGGCGAGCTTGAGGTTCGCCATGCGGTCGGCTTCCATCTCCATCACCCTCGGAAGCTTGTCCTTGGCGACGCGCTGGAAATAGGCCGTGATGTCCTGTGCGGTGAAAGCGTTGTCCTGCCCGCCGAGGCGCGCAACGATTTTCGAGTATTCGCCGGCGGGGATCTTGTCGGTGCCCTTGAACATGAGATGTTCGAGGAAATGCGCGATGCCCGACTTGCCGAGCGGTTCGTCCGCCGCGCCGACCTTGTACCATACCATATGCGTGACGACTGGCGCGCGGCGATCCGGGATAACCACGATTTCGAGGCCGTTATCCAGCGTGCCGTGATAGGCGAGTCGCGAGGGAGACGATGTTTGCGCTGCGGCGACGGTATCGAGGGGAGAAAGCGCTAAAGCCATGAGCAGGACACCAAGAAGTTTGATTTTGGTCAGTGTGCCCGATCCAGATGGGGTTGAACAGGGGCGCGTTCCATATGATGGAGCTTGAAACATCGGCAATCCGGCATCCTTCTGCAAAGAGTCGCTGGAGATATAGCTCTTTCCGGCGATGGCGCCAGTAGTGGTGCGGCGATTTCATGACGTCACGAGATGAAAGTGCTGCCGCAATCTAGAAACAAGATCGCCCGCTGACATATTACATTTTTGTCATGTGTCCTGTTTGCGTGGAGCGGGCGCCCTACACATCGCCCGGCCGCGCAAGAATTTCGCGCGGGCCACGCCAATACATCAAGATCGCCGGCGCGGGCACGCAATCGTGATCCCGCAGGCGTGATTTCCCGGCCCGGTTGTCACCGCTGTAGCAGGCCGGGCTTTCGCGGACATGTCTGCGAACTCGGCGTGCACGAGGTTTTGGTCCGGCAGTTCATATGCCGCGTGCGAACGCAAGCGTAGACGGTACCATTGATGCACTGAGAAAAACGAACGGTTTTCGGAAGGCAAAAGCCGACACGAACAAGCTTATCGTCACTATCGTTAGGCGGCGCCTCCACTAGCAGGAGCGATGCCAGCGGTATGACTGCCAATTTTAGCATGGATCTGGTCCTCTGATTTGCAGTGTACTTTTTATCGCAATTATCAGGTAACGCTCATTACTCTATTCAATGACCAAGCGTCATGGCGGTAATCTTCAGTTAAGCCATGCACGCCTAGCCTGCCTTAACACGTTCCAACAATGAAGAGGCAATGTCCATGAAGACGTTAGCGCTTGCGGTCGCGGCTGTGTTCCTTCTGACCACAGCGGCTTCATTCAATGCCGATGCGGCGAGCAGAAATCAGAGCCAGCATAGCCAGTCTGGCAAGAGCCACCTGAACAAGGCAAAGAACAAGGCCGGTCAGCTCGGCAAGTCGAGCGATCGACGCGCCAAAGCCCGCACCAGCGGTCAGCGCAGCGGGCAATATGGCGGGCGCGGCTGATCCGATCCATGAGACTGAGCTTCGGCGGCCTCCCAGCCGAAGCTCACCCGAACTCACCAACGCGGGCATGTTCATGAAAATCATCGTCTTTGCGGCAATTCCCCTCTTTACGGCCCTGGCAATTCCCGGCTCGGTCACGGCTCAAACGGGACAAGGGATCGACAATGCTCAGGCCTCGCGGCAGCTTTCACGCGCCCTGCAGAACCGGGCCAATCCGGTCAGAGATCGCTCGCAGGCCGCTAAACGGGCGACGCAGAAGCGCCAGCAGGCTCGCCTCAAGGCTCGCGCGCAGCAAATGAAACGGGAGCCGGCCAGCGGCGCACGGTATTAGGATTTCTTTTTGAAGGTGTCGGCTTATGGGCCGGCGCCTTTCATTTTCCCTTTCGGACGACCGGTGCCCTGCCGGTCTTCGTCGCCTTCGAGACGACGTCGAAAATGAAACCGAGCGCATCCTCGATGTCCCGGTCGAAATCCGTCGGATACATTTCGGCGAGCGTGCGCGCCAAGGCCCATTTCATCGCAGCGAAGTGCTCGGGCTGAACGCCTGCGCAGGCGTGACGCAACCCGAGATATTCAATCTCCGGCAGCGAGGCGCGGCCCGCTTCGGGGTCGACCGGCCATAGCTGACTCGACCGCGTCAACGCGATTGTGCTGCGCAACATGGAGGCGAACTGCAACTGCTGCGCCGCGAAGTCGCCCTTGAATAAAGAAGCCGCTTCCGGCACCGCCTCAAAAAAGCGATCGTACATCCGCGCAACGATTTCAGGCAAATCACCTTCAACGTTCGAGAAAAAATCTCGTAAAGCAGCTAGCTGGTTCGGCCCTATCAACGAAAACTCCACATACGGCTCGCGGCTTTTCAAAGCGGCGCAAGAATATGGGAAACACCGCTACCATGCAATTTGCTCATGAACTCATGATTGGCCTGGAAATAGGACTGAACGCAAGCCCTCAGCCTTGCGCCAACCTCGCGACCGCCTCCCGCCTGCCTATGAGAGGCAGAAAATCCTTGAGTTCCGGTCCCCGTTCCAGTCCCGTCAGCGCGAGGCGCAAGGGATGAAACAGAGCGCGGCCCTTTGCGCCGGTCTCCTGTTTCACGGCGTCGGTCCAGCTCTTCCACGTGGTATGATCCCACGGCTCCGGCGGCAACAGCGCCAGCGCCTTCCCGACGAGCGCGGCATCCTCGATCACAGGGGTGATCGGCCCCCTTGCGACGCGCCACCACAGATCGACATCGGCGAACACTTCGAGGTTCGCGCGCACGGCCAGCCAGAAGGCCTCGCCGCCATCGATACCGCGCGCCGCCAGCCGATCCGCCACCGCCTCAAAGGGTGTCGTATGCAGAAGCTTCGCGTTCAGCCCTGCGAGTTCGGCGGGGTCGAAGCGGGCGGGGGCGCGTGAAATCTTGCCGAAGTCGAACAGCTTCGCCAGCGTGTCGAGGCCGTCATGCGGCTGCAACGCCTCCGACGTGCCGATGAGCGCGGCATGCGTCATCACCGCGAGCGGCTCGAACCCGTCCTCGCGCAGCCCCGCGATGGACAGCGAGCCGATGCGCTTCGACAGCGCTTCGCCCTGCGCGCCGATGAGCAGATTGTTATGCGCGAAACGCGGCACGGGCGCGCCCAGCGCCTCGAAAAGCTGGATTTGCACCGCTGTGTTGGTGACGTGGTCCTCGCCGCGAATGATGTGCGTGACGCTGGTGTCGGCGTCGTCGGCCACGCTTGTAAAGGTGTAAAGCGGCGTGCCGTCCTCGCGGATCAGTACGGGATCGGAGATGGTGCCCGCGTCGATTTCCTGCGGCCCGCGAATGAGGTCGTTCCACGCGGTCGGCCGCTGGTCGAGCTTGAAGCGCCAGTGCGGCTTGCGTCCGGCGGCCTCAAGGTCAGCGCGCTCGGCGTCGGTCAGGGCCAGCGCCGCGCGGTCGTAAACCGGCGGCTTGCCGCGCGCCATCTGCAGCTTGCGCCGCCGCTCAAGCTCCGCCGCCGTCTCGTAGGCCGGATAGAGCCGTCCCGCCTGTTTCAGCTTTTCCGCCGTCTCGGCATAGAAGGCAAAGCGCTCCGACTGGCGAAATTCCTCGTCCCACGAAAGCCCGAGCCAGCGCAGATCCTCGCGGATGCCGTCGACATATTCCTCTTTCGAGCGTTCGAGGTCGGTGTCGTCGAAGCGCAGCACAAACACGCCGCCCTCGCGCCGCGCGAACAGCCAGTTGAACACGGCGGAGCGGATGTTGCCGATGTGAAGCCGGCCCGTGGGGCTCGGCGCGAAGCGGACTTTGACGGCGTTGGTCATGGATGCTCGGCTTTTGGCTGCGCGGTTGGCCTAGCGTTGTAGCGATTTGGCGGGGGGAGGTGGACGCTCACGGTCTTAGGCTTGTACCACTGAATGAGCTTATAGCTTACGCCTTTTGCGTCTGCTCGTGTAGTAATCGAAGTGCTCGATCAGTCACGAAGCGCCAGCGCGACCGTGTTATGCCGACGCTGCGCGCTTGGCCGTCCTTTCCTTGCGGGCCTTTTTTGAAGCAGGAACGAAAGAGATGGCGAGACGGCTCCCCGTGGCGGCAGCAAAGCGCTTCAAAGTCCGCGTGGACGGAAGGCTGCGGCCGCTTTCAAGCCGGGCAATGACGGTCCGCGAGGTGTCCATGCGGCTCGCAAGCTCATCCTGGGTCAGTCCCGCGCGGGCGCGAGCCTCGATCATCTCGCGGGCGAGCGCGAACTCTGTTTCGAGTTCGGCATACGCCTCCGCGTATTCGGGCTCATCCATCCACCGTTCGTGCAAATCTGTCACGCGAGTCATATCACGTCCTTCGCCCTTTTCAGGGCTAACTCGATCTCCTGGCGAGGCGTTTTCTGTGTCTTTTTCACAAACACACGCACCACCACCACTCTTTTACCCCTCGCCGTTACATAAAGCGCCCGCGCAATTCCGTCGGCGCCTTTCATGCGGATTTCCCAAAGCGCCCCATCGATGTGATCGACGTGCGGGTGGCCAACCTTCTCCAAGCCTAGCGCTTCAATCATGCCGGCGATGCGGACAAAGCGCGCCCTCATGTCGGCAGGCAAAGCCTCAAGCTCAGCGTCGACGGCGGCGTTCAGCGTCTCAACGGTCCAGTATGTCATATGTAGCAAATTTGCTACCTTGAGACAATAGACTTCGCAAGCGAAAACGTAGCTTTAGGATGCATTGCAAGCTCACGGGGAATGCGGCATCGCTGACCGCAGCCGGCGTCCGCGCCAACGGCTTTTCCACCTAACTTGAGGCGTCACTCCGATTTCACTTTCCTCCCCCTCACCCCACCGTCTCGCGGAAGCGATTGACGATGGGATAGCGGCGGTCGCGCCCGAAATTCCTCTCGGTGATCTTCACGCCGGGTGCCGCCTGCCGCCGCTTATACTCCGAAAGATAGAGCAGGCGCTCCACCTTCTTCACCGTCTCCGGCGCATGCCCGCGCGCCACGATGGCGGCCAGCGGCTCCTCGCGGTCCACGAGGCTTTCGAGGATGTCGTCCAGCACGTCGTAAGGCGGCAGCGAATCTTGATCGGTCTGGTTCTCGCGAAGCTCGGCGGTCGGCGCCTTGGTGATGATGTTGTCCGGGATCACGACGCCGCCCGGCCCGAGGCAGCCCTTCGGCACATGCTCGTTGCGGAAGCGCGACAGCGCGAAAACCTCCGTCTTGTAAAGATCCTTGATCGGGTTGAAGCCGCCGTTCATGTCGCCGTAGAGCGTGGCGTAGCCAGCCGACACCTCCGACTTGTTGCCCGTGGTCACGACCATGCCGCCGAACTTGTTCGACACGGCCATCAGCGTCGTGCCGCGAATGCGCGATTGCAGGTTTTCTTCGGCGAGCCCCGGTTCGGCGCCCTTGAACAGCGGCGCGAGCATGCCGCTGAACGCCTCGACCGCCGGATGGATCGGCACGATATCGTAGCGCACGCCGAGCGCTTCCGCGCAAGCGGCCGCGTCGTCGAGCGAGGCGTTCGACGTGTAGCGGTACGGCAGCATGATGCAGTGGACCCGCGAGGCATCGAGCGCGTCCGTCGCTATCGCGGCGCAGATCGCACTATCGATGCCGCCCGAGAGCCCGAGGACGACGCCAGGGAAGCGGTTCTTTTCCACATAATCGCGAAGCCCTGTCACGCAGGCGAGATAGGCGGCTTCACGCCCTTCCTCGACGCGCGCATTTGGGCCGTCGACGCAGGCCCAGCCACCTGCGTCCCGTCGCCATTCGGTGATCGCAAGCGCAGTTTCCCATGCGGGAAGCTGCGCCGCGAGCGCGCCGTCGCGATTGAGCGCGAAGGACGCGCCGTCGAACACAAGCTCGTCCTGCCCGCCCACCTGATTGACATAAAGAAGCGGCAGGCCCGTTTCGGCCACGCGTGCGCGGGCGACGTCGAGCCGTTGGGCGCGCTTTTTCACCGTGAAGGGCGATCCGTTCGGCGAAATCAGAAGCTCCGCGCCGCGCGCCGCGAGCGAACCGGCAATCGCGGGCGTCCAGATGTCCTCGCAGATCGGCAGGCCGAGACGAAGCCCGGCGAAATCCACCGGCTCGGGCAGGGGCCCCGGCGCGAACACGCGCTTCTCGTCGAACACGCTGTAATTCGGCAGATCGACCTTATAGCGCACAGCTTCGATGCGCCCGCCGGCGAGCAGTGCAACGGCGTTGTAGACCTTGCCGTCCTCCCCCCATGGCGTGCCGACGAGCAGCGCCGGGCCGCCATCCGCCGTCTCCGCCGCCAGCGCGCGCACCGCATCCATGCAGGCCGCTACGAAGGCGGGCTTCAAAATCAGATCCTCGGGGGGATAACCCGCAAGAAAAAGTTCGGGAAAGACGACCAGATCGGCGCCGGGCGCGCTCGCTTGCCCGCGAGATTCAAGGGCGAGCGCCACGTTTCCGGCGAGGTCGCCCACAACGGGGTTGAGCTGAGCGCAGGCGATGCGCAAGGATACAGTCATGGCGCGAAGGTCTCCGTTCCCCGCCGACGAGGACGGCGAGATGGTGTGCAGGGTGCACCACAAATTACGTCACGTTGCACGATTTTACGTCGAATTACGGCAGACTTGCACACGAATTCAAGACCCGAGTGCGGTCCGGGGCCTCGGTCTGGCAGAACGCCCGTCGCCAAGAAGGAGAGGCCCTTCAGCAGGCGACCACAGGATTTCGCCAATCGGCGCCGTCGAGCGGTTGCCTAAACAGGCGCGATTTGTTATTTGCACTGGGAGTGTGCGCTCGTACGCAGAGTGTGGCGCCGTGCCGGCTTAGCACAGTGGTAGTGCAGCGGTTTTGTAAACCGAAGGTCGGGGGTTCAAATCCCTCAGCCGGCACCACAACGTTGCGTTGCAATATGAGGCTTCCAGCAGCCTTAGCTGAACTCGCACGAGGCGAATCATGTCGCTTGGCATTCAAGCTTAGTCCCAGCCCGAGACGGAAGACCTTCACCAAGTCTCAACCACTTCGACACGTCTTCGCGTTGTCAGACGCCTCGCGCAAGGCTGAAAAGCGCCTTTCTCTCCTGCGGGATCGCCTTGCCGTCCGTCGCCGAGAGCGCTGCAGCGCCGAGCCGCCGATGAAGCGGCACGAACGCTGTTGAGCAGGTCAGGAAGAGACGTCATGGCCTCACCGTCAGACCCACTGAAATCCCTGCATCAGAAATCGATCTTCGTGCTGACCAGGAAGGTGCGTCCGGTTTCATAGAGAGGCTGCACAACGCCGGTGCCATACTCAAGACCGTAGGTTCCGCGCGCGGAATAAGTCGCATCGAAGATGTTCTTCACCTCGCCGCGAAGCGTCAGTGATCGCAGCGACGGCGGACGGTATTCAACGAAGGCATTGGCGACCTGATAGCCCTTGATTGTGCCGAACGTGCTATCCGTCCGTTGCGTGAGTTCGTCATAGTCGAAAACGATTTCGATATCGGCGCCGACGGTTACGTTCCATTGCGCGATGGTATGCGCCGCTTCGAATGCCAGCACGTCGCCGATCGGGGCCGTGAGGTAGTTTCCAAGATAGGTGTCGGCTTTCTTGCCGTCGATCTCCGCGTCAGTGCGCACAAATCGCACGCGCGCGAAGCCGTCGCCCCAATCATAGGCGGCGCTGAGGTTGAAGCCGCGGGTTTGCACGTCGAAGGCGCGCAAAGGCTCCTTGTAAAGGGGCACGCGCGCATTATCGATTTCGGTCTGGAACACGCCCGCTTCGAACCGCAGGGCCCCGTATGGGATGACGAAGCCAGCGGTGTAGTTGTCAGACGTTACCGACTTCGGTCCGGTGCCGTAACTCCAGGCTGAGTTCTGGACATAATTCTCCGCAAGCGGAACACCCGCCCAGACATGGGAATACCCGGCCTTGACGGAAAGAAAGCTCGCCAGTTCGTATTCGCCTGAAACATTGGAGCTAAGGCCTTGATCGCTTGATTCGAAGCCGTTGACGCCTTCGAAGCGCTGGTGGTCGCCACGCACGCCGAAAGACAGCTTCGTGCGCTCCAAAGGCGTCAGCCTTGCCTGAGCGTAGGCGCCGAAATTCCAGGCTTTTTCCGCTGTCGAAGGCGTATTGCCAATGTATTTTGCACGCTCGCGATAGAAATCCACGCCCGTTACGACATTTCCAAGCGACAAGGCAAATTTGTTTTCAAAGCGTCCGTTAATGCTATCGGTGATGCCTTCACTGGTGTAATCGTAAATGTATGTTTTTGTCACATACTGATCTATCATCACGTTCGATTTATTATAGGCCAGCACAATTTTTGGATCCCACCAGCCAACCGGCGTCTGATCAGTATAGGTGAACACTGTATTCTGCCGCTCAAGCGTGTAGGGGCGCAGGACGGGCCACTTCGACTCGTCTGCAGCCATTCGCGCGGCGTTCGCACGAAAGGGCCGGAGGGCGTCGTCTCGCACCTGCTCATGGCTGATCTCGAAGCGATGGCCGCCAGCGCTCTCATAGGCAAATTTGCCAAGGCCGCTTAGGAAGTCCGTCTTTGTGCCGAGCACTTCGTCTCCATTGCCGGCAGTGAAATTGCTTCCTTTGGCATAATTGAACGAGCCGAGGGCCTCGAAACCATTCTGGCGGCCGTAGGCAGCAAGATTGTTCGTCGCGGTGTTGCTGTTGAAATTGTAGGTCGTCTTCAGAAAGCCGCCGACGCCATCCTGGGACAACAGATCCGCGACGTCCTTGGTCTCGTAAGCGATCGCGCCGCCGAGTGCGCCCGGGCCCGCATCGGCGGGAGCCACGCCCGCATCGACGCGCACGGCCTTGAGAAGGCTCGGATCGATCACCGTCGTCGCGTTGTGATGGAAAACCTTGTTATTTTGGCGCGCGCCGTCAATTGAGACTGCCAGATTGGTTTCCTCGATGCCCTGCACATACACCTTCTGAGAGGTGGGCAAGGACGAACCGACCGTGACGCGCGGCTCTCCTCTGAAAACGCCCCTGACGTCGGTGGCGTTGTGACGTTCGAGATCCGCGCTCGTGATGTTGACCTCGCTGACGCCGTCTCGCCCGATACCTTCCCCCGCGCCTCTGACGTCGATCGTATCGAGAGCTATGCCCCCTGCGATACCGCCAGCGCCTACGCCCGCATCTCCGCCCTGCGTCTCGATCGCGACCGTTCGTGAGCCCGTGAAGCGATAGGTCAGGTCCGAACCTGCAAGGATCGCCCCGAGCGCCGCTTCCGCCGAATACCGTCCCTTGACGGGCTTTGCGGATCCACCGATCGCGCCGGTTCCCGCACGAACCACCTGAATTCCGGTCGCCGCCGTGAAGTCGGCCAGCGCGGAAAGACGCTGTTTGGCTGGAATATTGAAATCGTAGGTTGCGTTCGTCTGAGCCCATGCCTCAGACATATTGGAGAAGACGAACGATAACGCGCACATAGACACACCGCAGCTCAGCGCTGCGATTCTTACGTAGTTCTGCATTAGTAGTGCCCCACACCCATACTCGGGGCACGCGTTCAGCGGCCCCACCCATGTGTTCAACGGGCAGGAGGGGCAAACCCCGCAAAAAAAGTGAGACTCACCGATAGATCAGGGTCGCGAAGCCGGGCACAGACAAGATTCGGACTTTGAGCACGCTTTGCAGCGCCTCCAAGACAGTACCCGGATCGTCGGCGCGAAAGGTGCCGGAGAGCGTGAGGCGCTTCAGGTCCGGATTGGCGAACAGGACGCGGCCGGGCGTCATTTTACCAAGTTCTTCAACGACGCGGGAAAGGGGAGCCCGGTCAAGAATGATCAACCCACGACGCCAGGCGAGAGCCTGGTCGGGATCGACGGCAACGGGCGAGCCCAAGCTGTCATTCTGCAGCGCAACGCTCTGCCGCGCTTTCAGCCGCACCGGGCTGCGTGAGAGGTGTGCATCGGACACGGCGACCTCGCCACGCTCCACGGTGACGGCACCGGCCTCGCGATCGACCCCGAAGGCTGTGCCGAGCACCTGGGAATCGACGCGCCCTGCATGCACGATGAAAGGACGCGTTTTGTCCGGTACGACGTCGAACCAGACCCGGCCACGCAGCAGGGTAATCTCGCGAAGTTCCTTCCCCATACGACTGTCAAGGGCTGTATCGCCGTCAAGAAAGGCCGTCGTGCCGTCGACCAAGCGCACTTCACGCCGTTCGCCGGGCCACGTCGCGATATCGGCGAAAGCTCGGTCGAGAAGGCCCGCATCTCGCCATATGGCAACGCCACCCGAGAGCAGCACCATGACTGTCGCGGCTGCGGCGTATCTAAATCCTCGAAGCAGTCCCGTGCGCCGTTGCCTTTCAGAGCGGTCGGGGGCGCGATGCCAGCCGGTAGCCGCAAGCTGCGCCGCCGGGCGGTCGAGCGCGCCCCACAGTTCGGAGACATCGCGCATCGCCTCATGATGGGCGGGATCGGCCGCAAGCCAGGTCTGATATGAGCGCCGCGTCGCTTCGGAGGCGAGGGGGTTGTTGAGGCGGACGAACCATTCGGTTGCCTCGCGCGAAGCCCGCTCGCGGTCCTCGCTGTCGTCGGTTGCGGATTCCATCGCAAAGCGTTCTCTCGCAAATCGTCAGTTCTTAAAGCGTGTTTAGACTTATATTAAGGCCTGAGCAGATTGAACCCCAGCGCTCTGGCCGTCGATTTCAGATGGAGAGAGTGCACGTTTTCCGGGACGCTCGCTCGCAGCGGACAACGCCAAGCCGCAGAAACATGGCCAATGAGAGCGGGGGGCGCTTGTGCTCTCAACTTCACAAAAACGCCAGCTTTGCCTCAAGCTTTCTCGCGCCGTCGCTTCCAGTCGCGGCAGAATTCGAGGGCGGAGATCATTTCCTTCTCGACGGTAGAGACCGAAATGCCCAAGGTGCGTGCAATCTGGGGATGGGTCATGCCGTCGATCTTGCTCAGAAGCAGGATGCGCTGGGTACGACGCGGCAGCGTTTCCAGCGCGCGCATCAGCGCGTCGAATTCCATCCGGCTCGCAGCCGCATCCTCCGGACAAACCTCACCGGCTTGCACCTGCTCGGTCGACACGCTCTTGGCGTAGGCGGCACGCACCTGCTCGGCCCGCACGGCATCAAGCGCAAGATTGCGCGCCGTTGTAACCACCAGACCGACATCACGTTCCCTTACATCGCGGTTCATGAGCTTGAGAAAGGTGTCGTGAACAACATCCTCCGCCGTGTGCGCATTGCCCGTGATCCGCCGGATCAGCCGATGAAGCCGACCTTGCTCGGTACCAAAAATGTTGAGCAGTTGCGTAGCAGACGACATAGCCCCCTCATCGTCAACCAGCAGCCTGCTCGTGACAAAGACCACGAGCTAAGGGCTGCCGCGCCCTAAAGTTATAGTAGTTCTAAACTGGTATTGCATGCCCATTTGATTAACCGCATTATTCCTGGACATGTCAACGCATCCTTGGCGATTGTTTATTCCGATAAGCTGCGCGTCTGACGCGTTTGCAACACCGATACGCAGGAAACGACTTTGAACATTTGATAGCGGCGGTACTTATCGTATACGGGCATCGGTTCAAACCAATTGAAACGCAACGACGTCGAATCAGAACTCGGTCATTGTATAATTATTCTAACTCTTTTTTGCAATTTGGCGCCCCGGCGCCTTGATTTTTACATGAGGACTTTCTGCAAAGGAGCTGGCCGCTGCGAGGCTGGAAGCCGGCAAGCACTACGTTGGCCGGGTCAAGCTTCGGCGTGCTGGCTTCATCGATCATCGCGCTTCGTCATCGCGAGGCGTTTGCTCAAGAGCCATGGCCCGCAGCAGATCAACCGATCAGGCTCCATCAGCTCGGCGCCGGTCTCGCGACTCTCACCGTGACCGGCGGCATCGTCGCCCCTCGCCGATTGCGCGTGCTGGTCGCCGCATCCGGCTTCACTCGCTCGACTTCGGTCCCTGAGACGGTGCAAGATTGTTGAGCGAGCCGACCATCAGGTCCCGCGCCCGCACGGGGCTTGCCGTTCCGCCGGAGCGCGGCAAGACCAGCATGCCTCAGGTTCCGCGCGCGCGCGGCCATCACGTCGCGGGCGTATGCCCCGGCAGACCGTCGACCGGCGCTTGCACGGCGGCGGTGCCGGAAACGGCGGGGGCCTCCCGCGACGCAGGGCGCACATTCGCCTCGCGCGGCTCCATCGCCCGCACCGTCGCCTTGCGTTCGAGCTTTCCCCAGCCGACCACGCGGCCCTGAAGCGCCCTTACCACGGACTTCGCCACCACGTAATACATCACTTGCCGGTAGCCGAAGCGCTGGAGCACGAGCCACCAGAGGAGCGAGCGGTCCTCCCGCTTTTCCAGCACGAACGCGATCAGCGCGGCCGACAGGTCCACGGTCATGAACACGGCATAATAGGTCAGCGTGATCATGAAGTTTTCCGGATTGAACTGCGAGCCATGCTGCAGGTAGTCGACTCCGGTGCGCACGATCTGCACGAGGAGCAGCAGGTCAACCAGGGGCGATATCAGCGCGAGCACGATCTGGAACAGCCACACCTGCGGCAGCGCGACCATGCCCAGCGCGCCGTAGCGCGGATTGAGGTTGGCGGCGCGATGTTTCCAGAGGCATTGCAGCGTGCCGAACGCCCAGCGGAAGCGCTGCTTCGCTAGGCCGCCCATCGTATCGGGCGCTTCGGTCCACGCCAGCGCATCGGCATCGAACAGCACCTTGTAGCCCGCGCGCTGTACGGAGATGGTCAAGTCCTGATCCTCGGCGAGCGTATTCGACGGGAAGCCGCCGAGCCCCGTGATGGCCTCGCGGCGCCATGCGCCGACCGCGCCCGGCACCACCGTAATGCAGTCGAGCGTCGCGAGCGCGCGCCGTTCGAGATTTTGCGCCGTGATGTATTCGAGCGCCTGCCAGCGGGTCAGCACGTTGATCCGGTTGCCGACCTTCGCATTGCCCGCGACTGCGCCGACCTTCGGATCGGCGAACCAGCGCACCAGCCGCGAGATGGTCAGCGGCTCGAACTGCGTGTCGGCGTCGAGCACGACGACAATATCGCCCGTCGCCTGCGCCAGCGCGAGGTTGATGGCGTGAGCCTTGCCGCCGTTCGAAGTCTGAATGAGGCTCACGCGCGGATCGTCCGCGAACTCGCCGCGCACGACGTCGGCCGTGTTATCTGTGGAACCGTCGTCCACGACGATCACGTCGAGCTTCCGGTGAGAAGAGGCGAGGATCTGCCGGATCGACGCGGCAATCACCTTCGCCTCGTTGAAAGCGGGGATCAGCACCGACACGGAAAGATCGTCCACATAAGCAGGATCGGCGCGCCGCTTCCGGCGCCGGTTGCCGTAAGCCGCCAGCCCGCACAGCACGACGAGCCGGCCGAGGCCGAGCGCAATTGCCGCGATGAACAGCGTCGTCAGCGCGTTCTGAAACAGGTTCAGCGTGTAGAACATGTAGCGGTTGAAGACGGACGCGGCCTCGTCCGCGGGCACCGGCGGCATGGCGCGGTCTCTGGACCAGCCAGCCATTTCCGAGACCGTCGCGAACTCGAAGCCGCGCGCGCGAAGCTCGTCGATGATCCTCGGGAGGGCCTCCACGGTCGTCGTGCGGTCTCCGCCCGAATCATGCAGAAGCACGATCTGCCCGCGCTTTTCGAGGTCGGGGTCGGTCGACTGCGCAACGATGCGCTGCACGATCTCGTCGGCCGTGGGCTTCATCCAGTCGTCGGGGTCCACCTTGAGCCCCACAGTGACGTAACCGAGACGCTCGGCGACTTCGAGCGGGCCGATTTCCTGCGCGGTCGAAGGTTCGGCGTCGCCGAAATAGGGGGGCCGGAACAGCCGCGTCGATCGGCCCGTCAGCGCCTCGATCAGCCGCTGCGTGGCGTTGATCTCGATGGCGGCGACACTGTCGGAGACTTCGCCGATATTCGGATGCGTGAAGGTGTGGTTGCCGAGATCGTGGCCTTCCGCCAGCACCCGCTGCACGAGCTTCGGATTGGCCGCGCCATTTTCGCCGATGATGAAGAACGTGGCGTGCACATTCTTCTCTTTCAGGATTTCCAGAATCTTCGGCGTCCATTCGGGACTAGGCCCGTCGTCGAACGTGAGCGCGATCTTGCCGGGAGCATCGCCAAAACGCCGGATCACGAACGACGCCGGCATCGCGGTGTAGTTTTCCGCAACGATGGTCGCGTTCTGTTCGTCGGTCTTGAACGTACGCGCGCCCGCCTTCGGATCGGCGGCGACCTGAAGAAGCTCGCCCTTGCCTATGAAGTTCACATCCGCCGTGGGAACGATGGTTTCAAGGGAAGCGGGCGGGGAAGCGCCGTAGCTGCGCGGCAGAACCTGCCACAAGGAGGGGTCTTCGGACCCCAGCCGCCAGATCGCGTATCCCGCCGGACGATACTTGTCCGCCGCGCGCAGATGGTTGTAGGCCGTCACAGCATCCATGAACCAGACGCGATGCGTCTGCCCGTCTTCCATATAGGAGAAGCGCGGGTTGAGCGTGGCGGAGTCGAGATCCACCGTTGCCCTGGCATCGCGCGCGGCGAGCATGATTTCCTGGAAGGTGAGATCTTCGGCCGGGGCCTTGCTGCCCACCGTCCAGTCGTAGCCGTAATTGCCGACAGCGACGATGGTATGCGCGGGGTCGAGGTCGCGCATGCGAAGGGCGAGACGAGTCGAGAACCATGACTGTGACGCGATCGGGCCGGGTTCGCCCTCCGCCCAATGCTCGTCATAGCCCATGAGCATCACGTAGTCGCTGACCTTGGCATAAGCCTTGTAGTTCCATCGCGGATCGTCGAAGGGAGCCGCGATGGAAACGACGAGCCCCTTCGGCTGGAACGCGGAGCGAACTTCACCGAGAAACGCGAGATAGTCATTGTGCGCGTTGTCCGGCACCTGCTCGAAGTCGAATACGAGACCTTGCAGCTTGTGCTCCTCAAGGAACGCGAGCATGCCTTCGATGCGGGCCTTGCGCTTTTCGGGGTCGGCGAGCAATCGGCCAAGGCCGGGACCATCCCATTTCGCGCCCGATGCGTTCTGAATCATGGCCATGATCGCCATGCCGGGCTTCTCGCGGCGGATGAGATCGAGCGCCTTGTCGTCCACCTGGATCTTGAGGTCCAGGTCGGGGCCTTGAAGGAACAGCCAACTCGGCGCCACCCAGTCAAGGCTCTGCATGTTGGCGCGAAGCGACGCGAAGCTCGAGTCGTCCCAGTTCACGTAATATCCGATGGTGAGCGGCTTTTCACGCCCCTCTCCCACAACCTTCGTTGCCCTCGCCTTCGCGGCAGTGGCCGAGAAGGGATGCTGCGGATGTTTGGTCTTCTTCTTGTCTGCCTGGGCGGCATAGGCGAGGCTGCGGGCCTGCGGCAGGAGATAGGGCGCTTTCGCGACGTCGTTCAGCACGGCGAAACGTTGCTGCGTCTGCGTGGCCTCCGGAAACGAGCGAAGGACGAAAAGGCTTGAAAGAAAAATAACCCCCGCGATGCTGCTCACGATCGCGAGCGCCCATGCAATGCGCGAGACATGCCCCGCGCGCTTGTTTCGAGGGTCGAAGAAAACGGGATATTGTGCCATGAGCCTTGCGGAATTTTACCCGCCCGAACGCGGGCGTCACCGGGTGAAGGAGAAGCCAGACAATAGGCCGCTCATCCTGAACGTCACCTGTACAGAACGAGATTAATTCGCATAAGACCCGCGATGACCCGGCGGAGTCTTTTTCGTCGCGGTGTTGCCGCGACGACCTCAAATTCGTCCCATCCGGCAGATGTCACATTCGACGACCAAGGTGGCCGCGCCCGATCGCGTTTATCCTGTTGAATTTCGCCAAGGTTTCACGCAATTGCCGTAGCATTTTCCGAAAGCGCTGCTTTTTCATGACACGGGGATATTCCGGCCTCGATTGAAAGCTATGGATCGGATGTTTTATCTATCCAAATTGGTATGGGCGGTGCTTCAGCCTTCCAACCTCATTGCCCTTCTTCTCCTGCTCGGCATCGGGCTGCTCGCACTGCGAAAGCGCAGCGCCGCGCTCCGGCTGATCGTTGGCGCGACGGCTCTTTATATCGTCGCCGCCTTCTCGCCGCTCGCGAACTGGCTCCTTCATCCGCTGGAACACCACGTAAAGCCGGGCACGGAACGCGATGTAACCGGGGCAGCCGGGATCATTGTCCTCGGCGGTGGTATTTCGGGAGCGATCCCGTCCGAGGACCGAGCGATCCCGATGGGGGGAGCCATCGAGCGGGTGACGGAAACCTTGCGCCTCGCGGTGCGCCATCCCGAAATTCCCGTCATCTTCTCGGGTGGAAGCGGACTGATCCTGCGGTTGGGGGATGAGCCGAACGAAGCAGACGCCGCACGGCGATTCTTCGCGGGCTTCGGCATTGTGCCGCCGCGCCTGCAACTCGAAGACCGTTCGCGCAACACGCTCGAAAACGCCACCCTGAGCGCGGCCATGCTCCAGCCGAAGCCCGATCAGCGTTGGATCCTCGTCACGTCGGCGTTCCACATCCGCCGTGCTAAGGCACTGTTCGAGGCACAGGGCTTCAAGGTGGTGCCGTGGCCGGTGAATTATCTGACGAATGGTTCCGGCGATCTGCTGCAGCCGTTCGGGCGCGGTTCGGAAGGGCTGCGCCGCATGGACCTCGCCACGAAGGAATGGCTCGGCTTGTTCGTGTCGTGGCTGCGCGGAGACTTCTCACCGGCGCAGAACGGAGGAAACCTCGTCGAGCCCGCGCGCGTTTCAGGCTCATGACCATAAGCAACCCCGTCATTCGCGCCGGCATCGGCGGTTGGACCTATGAACCGTGGCGCGGTCTCTTTTATCCGAAGGGCCTGCCGCATGCGAGCGAGCTTCGGTTTGCGAGCCGTGCGCTCACGTCCATCGAGGTCAACGGCACGTTCTATCGCACGCAAACGCCCGCCACGTTTGCGAAGTGGCGCGACGAGACGCCGGAGGGCTTCGTGTTCTCCATCAAGGCGCCGCGCGCCGCCGTTATGAAGCGTGTGCTCGCGGAGGCGGGGCCAGCGGTCGAACGCTTCGTGGCAAGCGGGATCTCCCGGTTGGGCGGCAAGCTCGGACCGATCCTGTGGCAGTTCGCGCCGACGAAGAAATTCGACGGAGACGACATGGCGGCGTTTCTGGCGCTCCTCCCCCGTGAAGCGGGCGGCAATCCCCTGCGCCACGCGCTCGAAGCCCGCCACGAGAGCTTTCGCACACCCGCCTTCACGGATCTCGCGGCGAAGGCGGGAGCCGCCATCGTGCTTGCGGATTCCGACAACTATCCGCTGATCGATGAGCCGACCGCCAGCTTTGTCTATGCGCGGCTTATGAAGGCGCGGGCAGACGAGGAAACGGGCTATGCGCCCGCCGAGATCGCGGCCTGGCGGCAGCGTGCCGAAGGCTGGGCGGCAGGCGGCCGCGACGTGTTCGTGTATTTCATCGACGGCGCGAAGGAGCGCGCACCCGCCGCGGCTCAGGCTTTTCTCGCAGGGCTTTGACGGCGCGGTGCCGCCGCCCTTACGGACGCAGGAATGCCTTCGCCTGCTCGGTCAGATAGGCAAAGGCCCGCGCGCGTTTCGCGTCGTCCTGAAGCACGGACGGCAGGACGCCGTATAGCGCAATCTTGTCGGTTTGCGAGCCCGGCATGCGGCACACATAAACGCCTTCCGGCGCGCTTGGCGCGGGCCTGACGCGAGACACATGGAGCATGCTGCGCGCGGCGTCTTCGCTCCAGATTTCGAGCGCGAAAGTTCTCCGGGCAAGCCGCAGCCATTTCGGCGCGCCGAACGGGTCCGCATCGCGGCTCACAGGCTCCTGACAGAAATAACTGCCCTTCTCGTCCTTCACATCGCCGGTGACGACGAGCAGCGTTTCCTGCTTCACGCCAGACCGCGTCACCACTCCGGCTTGAGCGCGGATGACGTCCAGCGCGGTGTCGAGATAATACCGTTCGAGAGAGCCCGGTTCGAAGATTGCCTCTGGCGCGGGATTGACGTGCGAAGCGGCAATCAGCTCGCGCAGGAAATCGTTGCGCGCGCTGCCGTCGGCGAGAGGAGTTCCGCCGTCGGTAACCTCGACCTTCCTTGTATCGAGGGTCACACCGGCCTGCGCGCGCGCCAGCACCTTCCTCTCATAGCGCGCCGACGACACCGTGCGCACCAGATCGAAGACGTTCGTCCACATGGCTTCGACGCCGGAAGCGCCGATCGACTCGGCCAGTTTCGAGTTGGTCGAGAGCACCGCGATGAAGGTGGACCCGGCCCGTTGCAGCGAACGCGCGATGATGCCGCCGCGAAGTTCCTGCGCGTCGACGAGCGGTCGCGCCTCCAGCTCGCACAGGGGCGCGTTCGGTCCGTTGAGGATGATGGCGGCGGCGCCCGCTTCGGCCGTGCTGATGAGAAGCTCGCCCGCGTCGATGGTGGGAGGCAGGCGAAGGCGATAGACGCTGCCGTCGCTGACGGTGAAGGGCAGCCCGCGCGGGCGCTGCTGCGGCTGGAACTTGGGCCAGCCCTCCCCGATGCGCCGGTTCATGGACACATCGAGCGCGGGATCGCAGCCGCGAACAGGCTCCCCCGCCGCGCCCGTGATCCTGATCGCAAGGTCTGCTGCGCGCACGAAAAGCGGCTCGACCGTCACCACAACGCGTTGGGCGTCGGTGTTCACGTCGCTGATGCGGAAATGCGGCATCTGCATTTCGAGATAGGCGGCATCCTGCGCACGCCTGAACGAAGCCTCGGGAAGATCTGCGACCAGTCCGACAGGCGTCGGCGTCAGGATCTTGCCGTCGATGCTGATGCTGCCCTCGGCGCGAAGCACGTCCTCCGCCGGGAAGATCTCCCCCGATTGCCGCCGGAACACCAGCGTCAGGCGGCGTAGCGTCTTGGCCGCATCCTGCCCTGACGCGGAGCCGTCCACGGAAGGTGCGGCCTGGGAAGGGGCGCTTTCAGCGGGCTTGCCAGTGGAAGCGGACGGCGATCCTTCCTGCTGCGGCTGAGCGGGCGGCGCAGGCGGAGCGACGGCAGGAGCTTGCGCAGGGTCCGAAGCTTCTTGCTGCGCATCGGGGGCGCGATCGTCCTCTCTGGAAGGAGACGGTCGAGGCACCGAAGGCGCTTCGGGGGTCGCAGGCTCCGATTTCGGCGCGGTTTTTTCCGCCTCGGCCAGAGGTTCGGGCGTGTCTTGAAGCGCCGGTTTGCCAACCTCCGCCGGAGCGATGGGCTCGGCGGCTTTCGGTGACGCGTTCTCCGGGATGGGCGCAGGCTCGCCTCCGGTCGGCTTGGCGTCGGCGGTCGAACCAGCGGCGTCGGGCTGTGTCTTGTGCGATGCCTCGGGCGTCGATGGAGTTCCGGGCGGAGGAGGCGGAGGCGTCCGGTGTCCATCGGCGGCCTTCGGCGCCGGTACTTGCTCTTGTGGCGCGGAAGGTGTCGGCGGCGGCGTAATGAGCGACGGCGTCGCCGGCGGAACGACCGGCGCGGGCTGGGAGAGCGCGGGCGGCAGTTGGCGGCGGGGCGGCGTGGCCGGCGCTGGCGGCAGCGCAGGCGCGGGCCTGTCCTTCACCTCGGGCTTGCTCTGCGGGTCGGCGGGCTTCGGCTCGACCGCTTTCTCGGGCGCGGGAAGCGGCTTCGCCGGTGCGGTCTCCTTCAGCGGCTTTTCCGGCTGGACGGGGCGAGGCTCTTCCGCGCGCGCCGCCGCGGTCTGTCTCGATTTCACGAGGTGATTCACGAGCGATGCGCCGAGCGTGACCGAGTCGGGCGGGCAAGACCCCTGACAGACGAGCAGCGCCGGAACTCCGCACAGGAAGAACGGACGGATCTCGTCAAAACGCGAGCCGCCGCGCTTCAGGCGGAAGCCCACATCGGCGAAACTCGTGCCGATGTCGAGCACCTTCGATGGCGCGAATGCGACCATCTCCGCATCCTCTTTCAGTTCTTCCAGCGACGCGCCCTGCCGCCCCACGAAGAAGACGGGCACCTTCATCGGCGATTGCTGAGCGCCGTCACGCGCGAGAACGCAGGTGCGCGGCGCGCGGCTCGTGAAGACGCCGATGCGATCCGACACGTCGAGATAGAGGGCGAAAGACTTCCGGTAGGTATTGCGACCCGCCGACGACGGAAAAAACGGCATCCGCTCCGCGGCTTCGCCGAAAGGTTCGAGAAGGAAGCGGCGCGACTGGAGGTCGTGGCCGACGATGAGCGTATTCTGCGGCCACTTCGCGCAGGCGTTCGACCACTCCGCCGCCGCCGGGACAGCGCAGATTGCAGGCGCGAGACCGGCCAGAAGGGCCAGCGCGCTGAAAACGCGTCGATAAACGGGCGGTGCGGGCATGCAGTGGAAGCGGGCCGGATGGTTGATGCGCGCAATTTACCTCGAATTGAACAGTTTCGCAAAAGCACCCGCACCGCATCGTTAATTGAGTGTCGCTTTACAGTCCGGCGGGGACAAGAACCTTCGCGAGCTTGGAAACGAAGTCTTGTCCTCGCGCATGTTACCGCTAAATGAATGGCGAGGTTCTGGACATCCCACAGCGATCATGGCTGACCCCTATACAATTCTCGGCGTTTCCAAAGCGGCGACGGATGACGAGATCCGCAAGGCATACAAGTCGCTCGCGAAGAAAAATCATCCCGACCTGAACCCTGGCGACAAGGAAGCCGAGGCGCGGTTCAAGGACATCTCGGCCGCCTACACCTTCCTTAGCGACAAGGAAAAGCGCCGCGCCTTCGACGCGGGCGAAATCGACGAGCACGGTCAGGAAAAGCCGCAGCGGCGCTACTACCGCGACTACGCGGATGCGGGCGCGGGAGAGCGCTATTACACGAGTCCCGAAGGAGGGTTCGAGGGGTTCGGCGGTTCCGGCGATTTCAGCGACCTGTTCGGCGACATCCTGCGCCGCCGTGGCGAAGCCGGCGCGGGAACAGGCGGCGCGCAGTTCCGCATGCGCGGCGGCGACCTTCATTACGCGCTTCCCGTCGACTTCCTTGAAGCGGTGAACGGCGCGAAGAAGCGCGTCGACATGCCCGATGGCAAGACGCTCGACATCACCATCCCGGCGGGCGTGGAGGACGGCCAGACGCTGCGCCTGAAGGGGCAGGGCATGCCCGGCATCGGCGGCGGACCCGCTGGCGACGCGCTCATCACCGTGAGCGTTTTACCGCACCCCGTTTTCCGACGCGAAGGGCAGGATATCCGATCCGTTTTGCCGGTCACGCTTGGCGAGGCGTTATCCGGCGGTTCCGTCCCGGTGGAGACAGTCACCGGGCGGGTGAACGTCAAGATCCCGAAACACTCGAATACCGGGCGCGTGCTGCGCCTGCGCGGCAAGGGCGTTCAGGGCAAGATGAAGGGCGATCATCTCGTGGAGCTTCAGGTGGTTTTGCCGCCCGAGCCGGACGCCGCGCTCGAAGATTTCGTGACGGCGTGGGAGAAGGACCACCCCTATGATCCGAGGCAGGGAGGCTAGAGCATGATGATCGGCGAAACCGAGATCGTCACCCGCTTCAGGCTCGACGAAAAGGTTCTCGAACGGTGGATCGCCGCCGGGTGGGTGAAGCCGAGGCGCGGCCCGCAAGGCTTCCTGTTCGACGAGACGGACGTCGCGCGCACGCATTTTCTCTGCGACCTCAGCTATGGCATGGACCTTAGCGACGAGGAGATGACCATGGTCTTGTCGCTGGTGGATCAGCTCCATGGTGCGCGCGCGTTGCTTCGTGCGATGACCGAGGCCGTGCACAAACAGCCTGACCATGTCCGCGAGGCTATTCTGACGCACGTGCGGGTCGTCGTGGGGCCGCGAGAGTAGGCGCGACGCCGCTTGCCCCTCTGCGAGCTTGCATTCATTTTCTTGACGCGCGGCAACGCGCTCGCTTTATGCTCGGCGCATTGATCGCGGCCGGAACAATTCAAGGTGAGTGCGTGATGCCTGCGAAGAAGGAAATCGTGCTCATCGGGGCGGGGCTCGCGCACGCCAACGCCTTGCGTGCGTTATGCAAGAGCGTGCACGAGCATGCGCGTCTTACCGTCGTCACGCGGCATCCACGCACACCCTATTCCGCGATGCTGCCCGGCCTCATGGCGGGCTTCTATACGAACGACGACATCCATATCGACGTTGCCGGGCTCTGCCGGTTCGCGGGCGCGAAACTCGTCGTGAGCGAGGTGTCCGGCATCGACATCCACGCGCGCCGCGTTTTCTGTGAAGTCCGCGAGCCCATCCCGTTCGACATCCTGTCCATCGACACCGGCTCGACGCCGAACACGCACGAGGTGCCGGGCGCGGACGCGCACGCCGTCGCGATCAAGCCGGTAGACAAATTCCTCGCGGGCTTCGAGGCGGCGCGGGCGCGGCTTCTGCAAAGGGGCTCTGCGAAATTCGTGGTCGTGGGCGGCGGCGCGAGTGGCGTGGAACTCATATGCACCATGGAGCGCGTGCTGCGCGCCAATCTCGAACGTGAGGGGCTCAACCCCGACGCGGTCGGCTTCACCCTGCTGACGCGCAAGGCGGCGATCCTCGACATGTTCTCGCTTGGGCTCGGCACGCGCTTCGAGCGGATTCTTGCCGCGCGTGGCATCGAGGTGATCGCCGGAAAAAACGCGAGCCGGGTGGAGGCGGGAGCGGTGCACACCGATTGCGGGGCGGCCGTGGCCTATGACGAGCTTTTCTGGACGGTCGAAGCGTCAGCCGCGCCGTGGCTCGGCGAAACCGGCCTCGCGCTCGACGAACGCGGGTTTGTCGCGGTTCGGCCCACCATGGAGAGCACCTCGCACGCGGATGTCTTCGCGACAGGCGACGTGGCGTCTTTTGTGGGGCGCGCCGTGCCGAAGGCGGGCATCTATGCCGTGCGCCAGAGCGTCGTGCTTGCCGAGAATCTTCGCCTCGCGGCGGAGGGCGCGCCGCTCAAGCCCTTCCTTCCGCAGAAGCGTTTCCTCCAGCTCATCACGGCGGGGGAACGTTACGCGGTAGGCGCGCGCGGGCGCTTCAGCTTCGAAGGCCGCTGGGTCTGGCATCTCAAGGACCGGATAGACCGGGGCTTCGTCTCGGGGTTCAAAAGGCTCGCTCCGGCCGCCGAGACGGTCAAGTCGGCGTGAAATCGCTTGGCGAGGCGCCGCCGCATCCCTTATCGCATGTGAAAGCGAATGGAGCGCACATGCAGCAAGCCGCGTCGGCATCGACCAGCCAGCCACCGGGCGCGGCGGAAAAGTTCGCCGATCCCGTCTGGACCGCAAAGGGTGAGCGGCGCGCTTCCGTGCCACTGACGCGCTTAGACACGGTGTGGTTCAACACCGGCACGCTGTGCAACATCGCCTGTGAGCATTGCTACATCGAAAGCTCGCCGAAGAACGACCGGCTTGCCTTTCTGAGCGTTGCCGATGCCGTGCCGTTTCTTGACGAGATGGCACGCCTTCCCCGTCCGGTCTCGCTCGTCGGTTTCACGGGCGGCGAACCGTTCATGAATCCCGATTTCGTTGCCATCCTCGAAGAAACGCTCGCGCGGGGTTTTGAGACGCTGACGCTCACCAATGCGCTGAAGCCGATGGAGCATCGAAAGGCCGATATCGCGCGGCTCGCGGCGGTCCATGGCGCGCGCCTTCGCATCCGCGTATCGCTCGACGATTTTCGCGAGGGGGTACACGACCGCGAGCGCGGCGGCGCCGCCTTCGCCCGTGCGCTCGGCGGCGTCGAGTGGCTCTGGAACGCGGGCGTTCGCGTAGAGATCGCAGCGCGATCCCTTCAGGGCGACGACGAGCACATCATCCGGCGCGGCTTCGCGACCCTGTTCGCAGATCGCGGCATCGTGCTCGACTGCGACGACCCGCAGGTGCTTGTGCTCCTGCCCGAAATGCGCCCCGACGTCTCGCCGCCCGAAATCACAACCGCCTGCTGGGGCATTCTCCGCAAAACACCGGACGACGTGATGTGCTCGAATGCGCGCATGGTCGTCAAGCGAAAGCGCGCGGCGCGGCCAAGCGTCGTCGCGTGCACGCTGCTGCCATATGACGAGCGTTTCGAACTCGGCGCGACGCTCGATGAAGCGTCCCGCGCGGTGCCGCTCGTGCATCCGTGGTGCGCCACGTTTTGCGTGCTGGGTGGCGGCTCCTGCGGTTCCGCGCGGGCGTCCGGCTGATGCGCTCACGTCTGAGAGATCCGCTTTTCTGGCTCGCTCTCGTCGCGATTGGCCTTGCGCTCACGGTGCATGGTCTCGGCTGGCCCAGTTTTCTGACCTTCACCCATCTGAAGGCGCACCGGCAGGAAATCCTGGCCTTCGTCGCGAACAATTACGCGCTCTCCGCCGCCGCCTATGTCGGGCTTTACATTTTCGTGGTGGCAATGTCGCTGCCATCCGCCGTGCTCCTGACGCTGACCGGCGGTTTCCTGTTCGGAGCGATGGCGGGAACGATCCTGACAGTCATCGGGGCGACGGCGGGCGCGGCGCTCGTCTTCCTCCTCGCAAGGGCGCTGGCGGGAGACACGCTCCTCGCCCGCTTCGGCGCGACAGGTCAAAAGCTCGTGCGCGAAATCCGTGCAAATGCCTGGTCCTATCTGCTCGTGCTGCGCCTTGTGCCGCTGTTCCCCTTTTTCCTCGTGAACATCGTGCCTGCCTTCGCGGGCGTGCGTTTCTCGACCTTCGTGCTGACGACATTTTTCGGAATCATGCCGGGCACGGCGGTTTATTCGATGTCCGGGGCGGGGCTCGGCTCGATCCTTGATCGCGGCGAAACGATTTCGTTCAGCGCCATCATGACCCCCGAAATCCTTGGCGCGCTCATCGGGCTTGCTGGTCTCAGCCTCGCCATGATCCCGATAAGGCGCAGATTTTCGAGGGCGCCCGAAGACAAGCCGGATGGCGAGCCGGGTGAAACACGGCCCGTTCGCGAGCATTCTCATTGACGCGGGCGCGCCTTTGCCGCACATCTAGCCCCAAATCTCGCATTGCAACACGACGGAAAGAAAGGCGCGGCTCGGCATGGACTTGCGCAACATCGCCATTATTGCCCACGTCGACCATGGCAAGACGACGCTTATCGACGTACTTCTGAAGCAATCCGGTTCGTTCCGCGAAAACCAGCGCGTTGCCGAACGCGCGATGGACTCGAACGATCTCGAACGCGAACGCGGCATCACGATCCTCGCGAAGGTGACGTCCATCAACTGGAAGGACACGCGCATCAACATCGTGGACACGCCCGGCCACGCCGACTTCGGCGGCGAGGTGGAGCGTATCCTGAACATGGTGGATGGCGCGATCGTGCTGGTGGACGCGGCGGAAGGCCCCATGCCGCAGACGAAGTTCGTGGTGTCGAAGGCGCTCAAGATCGGCCTTCGTCCCATTGTCGCGATCAACAAGATCGACAAGCCGGAAGAGCGTCACGTCGAAGTGGTGAACGAGGTGTTCGACCTGTTCGCGAACCTCGACGCGACCGAGGAGCAGCTCGATTTTCCGATCCTCTACGGCTCCGCGAAACAGGGCTGGATGGCGCTCGATCCGCATGGCCCGAAGGACAGCATGGCCCCGCTGTTCGATCTCGTGCTGAAGCATTTCGCTCCGCCGAAGGCCGAAGGCGGTCCGTTCCGCATGCTGGCGACCACCATCGAAGCCGATCCGTTCCTTGGCCGCATCCTGACGGGCCGCGTGTCGAACGGCGTCGTCAAGCCCAATCAGGCCATCAAGGCCCTGTCGCGCGACGGCAAGGTGATCGAGCAGGGCCGCATCTCGAAGGTGCTCGGCTTTCGCGGCCTTGAGCGCCAGCCCATCGACGAAGGCACGGCGGGCGACATCATCGCCATATCGGGCCTGACCAAGGCCACCGTGGCAGACACGATCTGCGACGTGTCCGTGACGGAAGCGCTCGAAGCGCAGCCGATCGATCCGCCGACGCTGACCATGACCTTCCGCATCAATGACGGGCCGTTCGCCGGTCAGGAAGGCGACAAGGTGCAGAGCCGCGTGATCCGCGAGCGCCTGCTTCGCGAGGCCGAGGGCAACGTCGCGCTGCGCATCGGCGAGACGCCGGACGCGGACGCGTTCGAGGTTTCCGGCCGTGGCGAACTCCAGCTCGGCATTCTCATCGAGACCATGCGCCGCGAGGGCTTCGAACTCACCGTGTCGCGTCCGCGCGTCGTGTTCGAAACGGACCCCGCGACGGGTCAGCGGCTCGAACCGGTCGAGGAAGTCATCATCGACGTGGACGAGGAGCATTCCGGCGCGGTCGTGTCGAAGCTCTCCGAGCGGCGCGGCGAACTCGTCGACATGCGGCCGTCGGGCGGCGGTCGTCAGCGGCTCATCTTCTACGTACCGACGCGCGGCCTTATCGGCTATCAGGGCGAGCTTCTCACCGACACGCGCGGCACCGCCATCATGAACCGGCTGTTCCACAATTATTCGCCGTACAAGGGTGAAATTCAGGGCCGCCGCGCAGGCGTGCTGATCTCGAACAGCACGGGTGAAGCGGTCGCCTACGCCCTTTGGAACCTGGAAGATCGCGGCCCGATGATGATCGATCCGCAGACGAAGGTTTACCCCGGCATGATCGTCGGCGAGCACACCCGCGAGAACGATCTCGAAGTGAATGTGATCAAGGGCAAGCAGCTCACCAACATCCGCGCAGCGGGCAAGGACGAGGCCGTGCGCCTTACGCCTCCGATGAAGATGCCGCTCGAAAAAGCGCTGGCCTATATTCAGGACGACGAACTCGTCGAGGTGACCCCCAAGTCCATCCGGCTTCGCAAGCGCTATCTCGATCCGAACGAGAGAAAGCGCATGGAGCGCGCGGCTTCGGCGGCAAACGCGGGCTGACCGTTTTCTTCAACCGCAGACCTTTCAGAGCGCCGCGCGAGCGGCGCTTTTTTTGCGAGCGGAACCCTGCGCACGCCCGACCCAAGACAATGTGATTTTTCCGTGTGCGGCGGAACGCGCCACTCTGACAGCGGGCGCAGATAGCGCCTATCCGCGCTTCCGCTCCACGCCGCACCCACGGAGCGGAAGCGCTTCATTCAGGGGGGTGAGAATGAGACTTCTTTCCGGCCTCGTGATCGGGTTCTCCGCACTTGCCGCGCTTCTCCTCGCCGCGACTTTCGTCCTGCCGTGGGCGGCAGGCTACGGTTATGCCGCGACATTCTTCTATGCTTACGAAAGCGCCTGCCCCGGCAAGAGCGAACAGCTGACCGAAGACAGCTATCGCGTCTTCCTGCTCAATCGCGGCTGCACGCTCGAAAAGGCCATCGACGATCTGGCAAGCGACTATCGCAAGACGCCCGAGCGTCTGCTGGCGCTCTACAAGGGCGATGTGAAGCCTGAGAGTGCAGACGAAGTGATGGTAACCGACGCAGTCCGCGCGGAGTTGAAGCGCTCCTTTAAGCCGTTCGGTCTGGCGAGGCATTGCGCGCCGGGCGAAATATGCGGCGAAGGCCTTTCGCCATTCTGGGGCGATGACGCGGTCAGCGGCATTTTCGCGAAGGCGGGCGACCTCTACCTCAGCCACGCGGTGCCGGTGTTTTACGACGGCCTTGGCACCGGCGCGCAGCATATGGCTACGCTGCTCGCCACCGGGCCGCTCGCGAGGGGGCTGCTGTTCGTCGTTTACGCCATAGGCGCGGCGATTCTCCTGAATATCCTGTGGGGGCTTTTGCGAAGGGCGGCCTTTTAGAGCCGGACCCGATGCGGACCGTCAGGCCGGCGCTGAGCAGTCCGGCTCGGGCTTGCCCGCAGCGCGCGCCGTTTCCTGCACGCATTTATCGGTAACGGGTGCCGCGGTTTCGACAAGCCCGATCCACGCACGCACGCGCTCCGCGTCGAAACCCACCTCGCGGCGGCCGTCCACTTCCATCAGCGGGCGCCGGATCAGAAGATGATCCGTAAGCATGAGCGCTATGGCTTCCGCAGGTTCGAGCGTCGAAGGCACGATCTCGCCGGATTTCACGCGCGGCGAGGACATGTTGAACCACTCCGCCACCGGGCGCGTGCCGAAGAAGCTGTGCAGACGCTTCCCGTCCCACTCCTCGGCAAGAATGCTCCTCACATCGAGCGTATGGCCGCTTGCCTTGAGCAGCGCCTTCTGCCTCGCGTTCCCGGCGCAACCAGGCTTCTCCCAGAAAATCACATGCGCCATTCACTCAACCCGATTGTCGCGCGGAAAGCGGTTTCGCCCTAGAAATCTTGGCGGCGCGCGGCTGCCCGTATGTCAGCGCCGTGATGATCGCCTGGGCGATGTCCCGGCCGCCCTTGTCGATCCCCTCCCACGTGGCCGAGCGCCCGCGTGGATCGATTTCGAGAAGCTTCGTTCCAAAAAAGACTTCCGTGCCATCGCGAACGATGCCGCGAACGATGCCATCGATTGGTGCCGTCACCGACTCGCCATTCAGAACGCCGACCGGGAAATTCTTGAAGACGCGCGTGCCGATCTCGACGGCGCAATGCCATCGGCCCGGTGCCTTCGCGAGTGCAAAGCGCTCCGGTCCAACGCCACCAAGGCGGCGCTCCTTCGATGCGGGCGCGGCGGTGCGCCCCGAGAAAAGGGTGATGCCATTCTTCGTTGGCTGTGTCTCGATAGCGATATCGCAATTCTCTCCGACGCTGAAGCCGGGGCCGACGCCGACGGTGATGCTCGCGAGATGGCGGATGTCCGGAACGACCGCGCGATCCTGCATGCGCGCATCGACAAGCAGATGCACAGCGGCCATGGGAATGAGGTCGAGGAGACCGAGCCGGGTAACGGCGACGCAATCGCCGCTTCCGAGCAGCATCGCGGTTGCGAGCGTCGTTTCGGCGTATTTCGCCTTGACGCCTTCGAGTTCGGCGCAATCTCCGAACAGCGCGTCATGAAACGCCATTTGCCGCCGGATCACGGGCGGGTGCGTATCGTGCGAGAGAACTGCGCTCCAGCCTGCGCGATAAAGGTCGACGGCAATGGCCGAGGCGATCTCGTTCGTTCCGAGAATCACCGCGAAAGCCGAGCGGAAGCTGCGGGGCGATTGAGGGGGACGCGGCATTATGGTCATGATGGACCCCTTAGGCAGGCAGCCGGAGGGGCGACCTTTGAGGCCACGCCCTCCGACGCACCTTTGCGCCGCTTGCTAGACCGGACGATGCTCGTACTTGTTGCGGACCGGCAGCATGATACCGAGCCCTTCCTCGTAGGTGATCTCCGGGTAGCTCTCGTCGAAGGAGGCCGCGGCGTCGGCAATCGCGTCGAGCTTGCCGGCAGTGTCCTTCTTCTTCAGCGTTTGCTTGTCGAGATAGAGAAGGTCGAGGATCTCGGCGTAAACGCCCGCCTCGTCGATCGGCAGGATGTAATACGTGATGCCGTTGTAGGTGGCGCGGAACTTCTTCGAAAGGTCGATATTGTTGCAGTACAGGAAGTACTTCCCCGAAGGCGTCAGCGCATCGCCCAGAGCTTCGGCGACTTCCTTCAGATATTCGAACGAGTGCAGGTATGTGGTGAAGAACGAGATTGTCGTCTCGCCTTCCTGCGAAGCCGCCATCACCTGATCGATCTTCAGCTCCGGCGGGCGCGCTTCGTCGGCGAGCTTCGGCGCGAACTTCAAAGCGATGTCGCCGCGAAAGCCGAAGCGGCCCGGCTTGTGGGTGGGCGACTTCAGAACCGGATTCAGCAGGCGTCCCTCGGCTTCGAGCTTCGCGAAACCGGTCTTGGAGATATCCGTCATTTGCTATTTTTCCTCGTCGTTGCGGAGATGATCCGCGAGTTGATAAAGCCGTTCTTCCAGTTCCAGGCGGATCTTTTCATCCGTCACCACAGCTTGCAGGGCTTCCCGCATGCATTGCATCCAGGCGTCGCGCTCGTGGGCCCCGATCGGCATGGTGGCATGGCGTGACGCCAGACCGGCTTGCCCAAGCGCCGTTGATATCCCCGCAGGCCGGTTGAGCCACTCGCTGAAGTAACGCTTCATCACGCCCTTCGTTTGCGCGAGGTCTTCCCGATGCAGGTCGCGAACCGAGCGCGCCTGTGGCAACGCGTCCATCCGCTTGAAAAACTCTTCAATGATCCGGTCGACAGTTTGAGCGCCGCCGATCTTGGTCAAATACGTCATAGTCAGGCCCGTCTATGTGTGGCGAAGGATAAGCAACCTTCATACCAAATCAATTTGGCAGGAGCGTGGGTCACTTTTCAATGACTTATGTCACTTGACATGGGGAGATGTCGCAAGCGCGACAGCGCGTGTCAGACTTCACACACCGGGGCTCGTCCTTGGAACGCGCGGAAAGAGCTGCACCTTCGGTTTCGCGCTGACGCGGCCAAGCAGGATGTCGGCATGACGGCGGACGGCCTCGATGGTCAGCGGCTTGGGAATGATCGCATGCGCGCCCGCGCCGATCCACGCTTTCGCATCTCCGGCATCCGTCTCTTCAACGACGACGGCGACTTTCGCACCGGGAAGGCGATCGGCGATATCCTGAAGAACGGACAGCCCCCGGCCTTTAACCAGAGAGGCATCGACGATGATGAGATCGGGTTTCCATTCCGCCCCCTTCTCGAAGGCCGCATCGATGTCGCGCAACTCGTGCGTTTCGTTTCCGTCTGTCAGCATGAACGTCAGGATCGCGCTCGTTACTTCATCGCCCGATACGACGAAGACGCGCTTGTTATCCGTTCGCGATGTGTCGACGCCGATGCGCATCGTCTCTTCTCCCTGGCTGCTGGCCGATGACGACAATTCTACCGCGATCCTGCAATTTCCGCGCCCGTTCGTTTCCCTGCCCTGTCCGTTTTCATACACGCGGGATGTGCGTGTCGGCTTTGAAACACGTCCGTTGAGCCCGCTTTTGCGACATTGGACCGTTAAGTCCTTTTTAGAACGGTTCTTTCGGGATTGGCACGACGCTTGCTCTTAAGGGGCTGCGGGCGAGGAACTGCCAGATGCTCCGCCCTTTCGAGGAGCAAAAGCCCCGCACCTGAGCTGTTGGCGACGGCGCTCGTTGGGCGTTTCGATCACTGGCGAAAGACTACGCTTCCGGCCGTCTGGCCGGGTGCGACACGTACGGACGACGAAGGAGACTTGCAATGGCATTGCGCCAAATCGCATTCTACGGAAAGGGCGGTATCGGTAAATCGACTACCTCCCAAAACACGCTCGCGGCGCTCGCCGAGATGGGGAACAAGATCCTCATCGTCGGTTGCGATCCGAAAGCTGACTCGACCCGCCTTATCCTCCACGCAAAGGCGCAGGACACCATCCTGAGCCTTGCGGCTGAGCACGGCTCTGTCGAGGATCTCGAACTCGAAGACGTGATGAAGATCGGCTATCGCAACATCAAGTGCACCGAGTCGGGCGGCCCGGAGCCGGGAGTTGGCTGCGCCGGTCGTGGCGTTATCACCGCCATCAACTTCCTCGAAGAGAACGGCGCTTACGACGACGTGGACTACGTCTCCTACGACGTGCTCGGCGACGTGGTGTGCGGCGGCTTCGCGATGCCCATTCGCGAAAACAAGGCGCAGGAAATCTACATCGTCATGTCGGGCGAGATGATGGCCATGTACGCGGCCAACAACATCTCGAAGGGCATTCTGAAGTACGCCAACGCCGGCGGCGTGCGGTTGGGCGGCCTCGTCTGCAACGAGCGCAAGACCGACAAGGAGTTCGAGCTTGCTTCGTCCCTCGCAGAGAAGCTCGGCACCAAGCTCATCCACTTCGTGCCGCGCGACAACATCGTGCAGCACGCCGAACTGCGCCGCATGACCGTGATCGAGTATGCGCCGGACTCCACGCAGGCCGGTCACTATCGCACCCTCGCCACCAAGGTCCATGCGAACGCGGGTAACGGGGCCATCCCGACCCCGATCACCATGGACGAGCTTGAAGACCTGCTCATGGAACACGGCATCCTGGAACAGGTCGACGAGTCGATCGTCGGCAAGACGGCTGCGGAACTCGCGGCGTAACTCTCGGGCCGCAAGGCCCATTCGCTAAGCGTCCCCGTCAGCCCTTGCCAGAGGGCTGACGGCGGTAACGCAAAACCCAGTTTGAAAGGCTAGCGGCATGAGCCTGGGACTCGCAGAAACAGAAGATCTGAAGGCAAGAAACAAGGCACTTGTTGAAGAAGTGCTGAAGGTTTACCCGGACAAGACGGCAAAGCGTCGTGCAAAGCATCTTGGTGTTTACCAGGACGGCAAGCCCGACTGCGGCGTGAAGTCCAACATCAAGTCGATCCCCGGCGTCATGACGATCCGCGGCTGCGCTTACGCAGGCTCGAAGGGCGTGGTCTGGGGTCCGATCAAGGACATGGTTCACATCAGCCACGGCCCGGTGGGCTGCGGTCAATATTCCTGGGGTTCGCGCCGCAACTACTACGTCGGCACGACCGGCATCGACAGCTTCGGCACGATGCAGTTCACCTCGGACTTCCAGGAAAACGACATCGTCTTCGGCGGCGACAAGAAGCTCGCCAAGCTGATGGACGAAGTTCAGGAGCTTTTCCCGCTCAATAAGGGCCTGTCGGTTCAGTCCGAATGTCCGATTGGTCTGATCGGCGACGACATCGAAGCCGTCTCGAAGAAGAAGTCGAAGGAATATGGCGGCAAGCCGATCGTTCCTGTCCGCTGCGAAGGTTTCCGCGGCGTGTCGCAGTCGCTCGGTCACCATATCGCGAACGACGCGGTTCGGGACTGGGTCTTCGACAAGGCGGAAGGCAAGCCGGCGCGTTTCGACGCGACGGAATACGACATCGCCATCCTCGCCGACTACAACATCGGCGGCGACGCCTGGGCCTCGCGCATTCTGCTTGAGGAAATGGGCCTTCGCGTTGTTGCGCAGTGGTCGGGCGACGGCACGATTGCCGAGCTGGAAGCCACGCCCCGCGCGAAGCTGAACGTGCTGCACTGCTACCGTTCGATGAACTATGTGGCGCGCCACATGGAAGAGAAGTACGGGGTGCCGTGGGTCGAATACAACTTCTTTGGCCCGACGAAGATCGTGGAGTCGCTGCGCAAGATCGCCGCTCAGTTCGACGACAAGATCAAGGAAAACGCCGAGAAGGTCATCGCGAAGTACCAGCCGCTCATGGATGCGGTCATCGCGAAGTATCGCCCGCGCCTCGAAGGCAAGAAGGTGATGCTGTACGTCGGCGGCCTTCGTCCTCGCCACGTGATCGGCGCTTACGAAGATCTCGGCATGGAAGTTGTCGGCACGGGCTACGAGTTCGCGCACAACGACGACTACCAGCGTACGACGCACTACATCAAGGACGGCACGCTCGTTTACGACGACGTCACCGCCTACGAGCTTGAGAAGTTCGTCGAAGCGATCAAGCCGGACCTCGTTGGCTCGGGCATCAAGGAAAAGTACGTCTTCCAGAAGATGGGCATTCCCTTCCGCCAGATGCACTCGTGGGACTACTCGGGCCCGTATCACGGCTACGACGGCTTCGCGATCTTCGCTCGCGACATGGACATGGCGATCAACTCGCCGGTCTGGAACCTGACGAAGGCGCCGTTCTAAACCGGAACGATACCGCACACAAACACGCGAAAGCGGTCCGCCCTCCGTTGAGGGCGGAGACCGCGAACGAGAGCGGCTTGCCCGCGAGCTGAAAGTTTCAAGGATCACACAATGGTTCAGAATGCAGAAAACGTCGTTGACCATTTCCAACTATTCCGGGGTCCGGAATACCGGGAAATGTTCAAGAACAAGCGCGACAAGTTTGAAAACGGCACTCCCGAAGAGGAAGTGAATCGCGTCGCCGAATGGACGAAGACGGTTGAATACCAGGAGAAGAACTTCGCTCGCGAAGCTCTGACCGTCAACCCGGCGAAGGCTTGCCAGCCTCTCGGCGCGGTGTTCGCCGCGGTCGGCTTCGAAGGCACGCTTCCCTTCGTCCACGGCTCGCAGGGCTGCGTGGCTTACTATCGCTCGCACTTCTCGCGTCACTTCAAGGAGCCGACTTCCGCGGTTTCCTCATCGATGACGGAAGACGCGGCGGTGTTCGGCGGTCTCACCAACATGGTGGACGGCCTCGCCAACGCCTACAACATGTACAAGCCGAAGATGATCGCGGTTTCCACCACCTGCATGGCGGAAGTCATCGGCGACGACCTGAACGCCTTCATCAAGACCTCGCGCGAGAAGGGTTCGATCCCGCAGGACTACGATGTGACGTTCGCCCATACGCCCGCGTTCGTCGGCAGCCACATCACCGGCTACGACAACACCATGAAGGGCGTGGTCGAATATTTCTGGGGCGGCAAGGCCGGTCTCGCGCCGAAGCTTGAGCGCACCCCGAACAACTCGATCAACTTCTTCGGCGGCTTCGACGGCTACACGGTCGGCAACCTGCGCGAAATCAAGCGCATCTTCGACCTGATCGGCGCCGAGTACACCATCATCGGCGACAACTCCGACGTCTGGGATACCCCGGCCGATGGCGAGTTCCGCATGTATGACGGCGGCACGAAGCTCGAAGACGTCGCCAAGGCTGTGAACGCCAAGGCCACGATCTCGATGCAGGAATTCTCCACGGAGAAGACGCTCGACTACATCAAGACGTGGGGCCAGGAGACGGTTGCGCTCAACCATCCGCTTGGCGTTGCCGGCACCGACAAGTTCCTTCAGGAAGTGTCGCGCCTCACCGGCAAGCCGATCCCGGACGCGCTGAAGAAGGAGCGCGGCCGCCTCGTCGACGCGATCGCGGACAGCCACAACCACATCCACGGCAAGAAGTTCGCGATTTACGGCGATCCGGACCTCTGCCTCGGCCTCGCGGCGTTCCTGCTCGAACTCGGCGCCGAGCCGACCACGATCCTTTCCACCAACGGCGGCAAGACGTGGGAAAAGAAGGTTCGCGAACTCCTCGCTTCCTCGCCCTTCGGCAAGGATTGCGAAGTTTACGCGGGCAAGGATCTCTGGCACCTGCGTTCGCTGCTCTTCACGCGCCCGGTCGATTTCCTCATCGGAAACACCTACGGCAAGTATCTTGAGCGCGACACCGGCACGCCGCTGATCCGCATCGGCTTCCCGATCTTCGACCGCCACCATCTGCACCGTTACCCGGTGTGGGGCTATCAGGGCGCGCTGAATGTTCTCGTCTGGATCCTCGACAAGGTCTTCAGCGAAATGGACGCTCACTCGAACGTGGCTGGCAAGACCGACATCAGCTACGACATCATCCGCTAAAGACAGCGATGGCCCGCGAGAAGCGGGCCATCGTCCCAAGGCGATCCCAGGGAGGCGGCAAGCGGTTTTCCCGTTCGGGGTTGCGCCAGACCAATCGCAGTTCTTCGGCCCGCAGCCCGCGGAGGTTTGTGCATGAGCACAGTGGCGAACAAGATCCAGGACGTTTTCAACGAACCGGGTTGCGAGATCAATCAGGCCAAGGGCGCGAAGGAACGCAAGAAGGGTTGTTCAAAGGCATTGCAGCCCGGCGGAGCCGCCGGCGGTTGCGCCTTCGACGGTGCGAAGATCGCGCTTCAGCCCATTACCGACGTCGCCCACCTCGTGCACGGCCCTATCGCCTGCGAGGGAAATTCCTGGGACAACAGACATTCCTCGTCGTCCGGCTCCAAGCTCTACCGCATGAGCTTCACCACCGACATGAGCGAGCAGGATGTGATTTTCGGCGGCGAAAAGCGCCTCTGGAAATCCATCAAGGAAATCGTCGACAAATACGCTCCGCCCGCCGTCTTCGTCTATCAGACCTGCGTGCCCGCCATGATCGGCGACGACATCGACGCAGTTTGCAAGAAGGCGAGCGAGAAATTCGGCACGCCGTGCATTCCGGTGCAGGCTCCCGGCTTCGTCGGCTCCAAGAGCCTCGGCAACAAGCTCGGCGGCGAGGCGTTGCTCGACCACGTGATCGGCACGCAGGAGCCGGATTACACGACGCCCTACGACATCAATATCATCGGCGAATACAATCTCGTCGGCGAGCTGTGGCAAGTGAAGCCGCTTCTCGACGAACTCGGCATCCGCATCCTCGCCAGCATCTCCGGCGACGCGAAATATCATGAGGTGGCCCGCTCGCACCGCGCCAAGGCTGCGATGATGGTGTGCAGCCGCGCCATGATCAACGTCGCTCGCAAGATGGAAGAGCGCTACGGCATCCCGTTCTTCGAGGGATCGTTCTACGGCATCGGCGACATGAGCGACACGCTCCGTCAGATGGCCGCGCTTCTCGTGAAGCAGGGTGCGCCGGACGACATCATCGCCCGCACCGAGGCCGTGATCGAGCGCGAGGAAAAGAAGGCCTGGGCGGCGATTGCAACCTTCCGCGAGCGCCTTCTCGGCAAGCGCGTTCTCCTCATCACGGGCGGCGTCAAGAGCTGGTCGATGGTCGCCGCGCTTCAGGAAGGCGGCATGGAAATCGCCGGCACGAGCGTCAAGAAGTCCACGAAAGAGGACAAGGACAAGATCAAGGAGATCATGGGCCAGGACGCGCACATGATCGAAGACATGAAGCCGCGCGAAATGTACGCGATGCTGAAGAGTGCGAAAGCCGACATCATGCTGTCTGGCGGACGCTCGCAGTTCGTCGCGCTGAAGGCGAAAATGCCGTGGCTCGACATCAATCAGGAGCGCCACTACGCCTATGCGGGCTATGTCGGCATGGTGGAACTCGTCCGCCAGATCGACAAGGCGCTGTCGAATCCCGTCTGGCAGCAGGTCCGCACCGCCGCGCCGTGGGACGAGGTGAGCTGGGAAGAACGCGCCGACGAGGCGAATGCAGCCGATGCCGCCGCCCTCGCGGCCAACGCCGAGGCGAAGACCAAGGCCGACCGCGCGAAAATCCTCTGCAACTGCAGCGGCGTCGAAACCGGCTTCGTCGAAGACATCATCCGCGCGAACAAGCTGACTCGCGCCGAGGATGTGGCCGGCTATGTGAAGATCGGCACCGGGTGCAAATCCTGCGCGCCGCATCTCGACGCGCTTCTCGAACGCATCAACGGCACCGACGTCGTCCCCGCGAACTCCAACAAGGCTGCGTGAGGACATCATGGCCCGCGTCGAACTCTCGAAGAAAGCGTGTTCGGTCAACCCGCTGAAGATGAGCCAGCCCATCGGCGGCGCGCTCGCCTTTCTCGGCCTCAACAAGTGCATGCCGCTGCTGCACGGCAGCCAGGGCTGCACCTCCTTCGGTCTGGTGCTGTTCGTCCGCCATTTCCGGGAGGCGATTCCGATGCAGACGACCGCCATGAGCGAGGTTTCGACCGTGCTCGGCGGCTTCGAGAATGTGGAACAGGCGATCCTGACGATCGCCAATCGCACCAAACCGGAGGTCATCGGCATCTGCTCGACGGGCGTCACCGAGGTCAAGGGCGACGATGTCGACGGCTTCCTGAAGCTCGTGCGGCAGAACCACCCCGAACTCGACCATATCAAGCTTGTCTACGTTTCGACGCCCGACTTCGAAGGCGCGCTTGAGGATGGCTGGCGCAAGGCCGTCACGCGCATGGTGGAGCAGCTCGTCGACACGCCGCCACCAGGCGCCGCGCGCGAGCCCAACCGCGTGAACATCCTGCCCGGTTCGCATCTGACGCCGGGCGACCTCGATGAGCTGCGCGATATCTGCGAGGCGTTCGGCCTCGAACCCACCTTCCTGCCCGACCTGTCCGGCTCGCTCGACGGCCATATGCCGGAAGACTTCACGCCGACCACGATCGGCGGCGCGAGCGTGAACGACATCGCGGGCATGGGCCGCGCCGCGTTCACCATTGCCATCGGCGAGCAGATGCGCGAGGCCGCCGTCGCGCTCGAAGCGAAGACGGGCGTGCCGTTCCGCGTCTTCGACCGCCTCACCGGGCTGGCGCCGAACGATGCGCTGATGGCGCTTTTGATGAAGATCAGCGGCCGCCCCGCCCCGAACAAGATCAAGCGCCAGCGTTCGCAGTTGCTCGACGCCATGCTCGACGGACATTTCTCCTTCGGCGGCAAGACCATCGCGGTCGGCGCCGAGCCGGACCTGCTCTACGGCATCACGAGCTTCCTGACCGAGATGGGCGCAACCGTCGGCGCGGCGGTCACCTCGACACAGTCGCCGATCCTTCACAAGGTGCCGGTTGAGGAAGTGCTCGTCGGCGACCTTGAGGATTTCGAACACCGCGCGAAGGGCATGGACCTTCTCGTAACCCACAGCCACGGGCGGCAAGCTTCCGAGCGCTTGCGTATCCCGCTGTTCCGCTACGGCCTGCCGACATTCGACCGGCTCGGCGCAGCGCATCGCGTCTCGGTCGGCTATCGCGGCACGCGTTCGCTGATCTTCGATATCGGGAACGTCTTCATGAGCGAACTTCACGAAGCGACGCCCGACACCTGGGCTGATAATTTGGCATCGCACCGCGAGGGTAGCCATGATGATACGCAGACTGCGGCTCATTAATCCCGATGCGAGCGAAGAAAAGACGATCAAGGAAAGGCCGGGCGCTATGAAAGTCGCTTTTGCAACCCAAGACCTGAAGCGCGTGGATTCGCATTTCGGGTGGTCGCCGAACATAGCGGTCTACGAGATTTCCGCCGAGGATTCGAATCTCGTCGAAGTGTTCGTGTTCGAGCCGACCGGGCAGGACGGCAACGACGACAAGCTCGCGCCGAAGATCGAGGCGATCAAGGACTGCGCGATCCTCTACGTCACATCGATCGGCGGCTCCGGTGCCGCGCGCGCGGTACAGGCGGGCCTGCACCCGATCAAGCTCCCCCAGCCGGAACCAATCGAAGATCTCATCGCCAAGCTTCAGACCGTTCTGAAGGGCAACCCGCCCCCATGGCTGCGCAAGGCGCTGCTCAAGGGCAAGGAACGCAAGCTCGATTTCGAAGACGAGGAGGAAGCGGTTCATGGCTGACGCAGAGACGGTCGAAAAGGATCTCACGAAGTCGGTGTTTTTCACCGAACTGGTCAAACAGTGGCGCGCGCAGGACTCCTACGGCGCATGGGACAAGAAGACCGACCTCGAACTGCTTGAGCCGTACATCCTCGACAAGGAAAAGCGCAAGCAGATCCCTATCATGGGCGATCCCGACCCGGAGACGATCTGGCGGCTCGAAATTTTCTATAACGCCGTGGGCCTCTCGATCGAACGTGCAACCGGCATCATGGTCTCGCCGATCATGAAGATGCATCACGAGGGCTTCGGCCGCATGGTGCTGACAGCGGGCCGCCTTGTGGTCGTGAACAAGCACCTGCGCGATGTGCACCGCTTCGGCTTCGACAGCTACGAGAAGCTCGTATCGGATGGCGAGAAGCTGGTCGCGTCCGCCATCGAGATGATCGAGAAGTTCCCCGAAGTGGCGAAGTATTGAGGAGACACGGCATGAGCTCTATCGAGGAGTTGAAAGCGGAGATCAAGAAGCTGTCGCCGAAAGCTACGCAGGCGAAGATGGACCTGCATGACCTTTCGGAAGATCTGCCGACCAACTGGGAAAACATCTTGGACGTGGCGCAAAAGGCGTATGACGCCTATGCGCTCCTTGAGAAGAAGCGCGCGGAGCTGAAGCAGCTCGAAGCGGCGTAAGCGACAATGAGGAAGCGGGCGCGTATCGCCCGCTTCAAGCCGCAAGGCACACATCGGACAGATATGGCGCAAGGCCGGGCGGCAAGCCGGTCCTGCGACTTGTCACGTCCGAAAAAAGATTTAGAGCGCCTCTAATTCCAGTTCCAGTGCAGTGAGTTTTACATCTGATCCGCCGCCGCTGAGGGCGCCGTCATCAAATGCAAGACTGGAAACTGCACTAGAATCAACAGGTTGCCAGTGCTCTCAAGGCGCATAGGTTTGATTGAGAGCGTGCAGCAACGTGGACCAAACGAATGCGCCAGAGCACGAGCAGGCGCGACGCAGACATTTCTAGACTGAAGGAAAAGGGCAGATGGCAAACTTGACACGCGACGGCCGCGAGTGGGAGCCGAACTTTCTCATCGAAATCAATCCTGAAACCTGTATCGGCTGCGGCCGCTGCTTCAAGGTTTGCGACCGCGATGTCATGACGCTGAAAGGCGTAACCGACGAAGGCGAACTCGTCTCGCTCGACGGCGATGATGACGACGACGACGATGAATTCGAGCGCAAGATCATGGTCCTCTCGGATGCCGGCAACTGCATCGGATGCAGCGCATGCCATCGCGTCTGCCCGCGAGCCTGCCAGACCTTCTCCACGACCCCGCCTGCCCTTTGATCCGCGGCCGGGCGGCGGCACGCGTGTCAACCGTCCGGCACATTCTCGCGATCAGGCATGCTCCTTGCATTTATCCGAACAGGCCGCGGCGCGTCATCTTCACGACAAAACCGCAGATCGAAGCGAGGAGTCCTCGCAAAAACGCGGGTAAATCGACGATGTCAGTGCAGAACTCTCCCGAAGGTTTCACCATTTCTTCCGCAAGGAATGTCTATTCCATGCTGATGGAGGCGAAAGCTCCGGGCACCGATGCCTTCGATGCGCATGTGATTGCGTGTATTCTTGCAATTTCCTTTGCCGAGGCGAAAGCGGAGCACATTCCGCTGGTCGATGCCGTCGGCCTCGAAGCAGACCAACTGACCGATCTTGTCGAAACATGCTTCCCGGATGCGCTCGCGTGGCTCAGCCGCGACATTGGTCGGCGTGACATCGCGCGGAGCGCCGATGAAGCCTGTCTCCTCGATCTCCTGAAGAGCGGCGCTGGCAGGCAAACCGTCTTCGCGCACCGCCTCGCCGCGCTCGTGGCCCGCCGCGCGCAGCGCCCGAACCACCTCTGGCAGGATCTCGGCCTTCGCCATCGGGGCGATCTTTCCGAACTGATGAAACGCCATTTCGCGCCGCTCGCCCGCCGCAACAGCCACGACATGAAGTGGAAGAAGTTCCTCTATCGCATGATCTGCGCGGACGCCGCCTTTTCGCTTTGCACCGCGCCGAGCTGCGCGGAGTGCGGCGACTTCGAAACATGCTTCGGCGACGAGACGGGCGAGTCGCTCCTTGCGCGCGGGCGCCGCGCCGCCGATCTGCATGGCAGCCGTTCCGCCGCTTGATTTGGAAGCGGGCACTTACGACTTTAGTCTAAGTGCGTCATGCTCCCGATACGGTTCTCGTGTAGAGTGTGTTCGACGCACATTGCGCTGGACAACTCGAACGGAACGGAAACTCAATGAGAATTGCCTTCTTCAGCGAACATGCTTTCCAGACCCCTTTCCTGATCGAAGCAAATCAGGAGTACGGGCACGAACTCGTGTTCTTCAAGGAGCAGCTCTCGCGTCGCACGGCGCAGCTCGCCGCCGGTTTCCCCGCCGTTTGCCCCTTCGTCACCGACAGGCTTGACGCGGAAACGCTGCAAATCCTTGCGGATGGCGGCACAAGGCTTATCGCGTTGCGCTCGGCGGGCTTCAACAACGTCGATCTCGAAGCGGTGGAAAGGCTCGGGCTCTGCGTCATGCGCGTTCCGGCCTATGCGCCAACCGCCATCGCCGAGCATGCCGTGGCGCTCATGCTCGCCCTCAACCGCCGCATCAACCATGCCTACAACCGCGTGCGCGAGGGCAATTTCTCGCTCGACCATCTCGTCGGCTTCAATATGGAAGGCCGCACGGTCGGCATCGTGGGCACCGGCAAGATCGGCGAGTCGCTCGCGCGCATCATGCACGGTTTCGGCTGCAAGATCCTCGGCTACGACATCTATCAGAACCCGGCTTGCATCGCGCTTGGCATGAAATATGTCGACCTCCCGACATTGCTTTCGGAATCCGACATCGTCTCGTTGCACTGCCCGCTGACGCCTGAAACGAAGCACCTCATCAATGAGGAGACGCTAAAGCTCATGAAGCCGGGCTCCATGCTGATCAACACCGCGCGCGGGGGCCTGGTGAACGCGGAAGCGGTGATCGAGGCGCTGAAGCGCAAAGATGGTCTCGCCTATGTCGGCATGGACGTCTACGAACGCGAGGAGGGGCTGTTCTTCTCGGACCACTCCGGCAGCATCATTCAGGACGACGTGTTCGAGCGGCTGACCACCTTCCGCAACGTGATCGTCACAGGCCATCAGGCGTTCCTCACGCGCGAGGCTCTGTCTGAAATCGCCCACACCACCCTCGGCAACGTGGCCGATTACGAGCGCGGCACGCCGAACCCGAAAAACGTGTTGAGCGCGGGCACGAAAGGCCCTGGCGGCCCTCTGCATCAGAGCCCGCGCGAATAAAGTTGGCGGGCAAGGGCGCGGGTGACGCGCCCTTAACCCCCGATGCGCGGCTGCGAGCGATTGCGGAAGAAAATTGTCAGCGCCATGCCGACGAAGAACCCGCCGATATGCGCCATGTAGGCGACGCCGCCCTGCTCGCCCGATTTGCCGAGTTCGCCCGCGAAGCTGAGAAGTTGCAGCCCGATCCAGAAGCCGATGGCGATGATCGAAGGCACGAGGATGACGCCCGCCTGCGTCAGGAGTCGCACGCGCCCGCCCGGAAACATCATCACATAGGCTCCGAGCACGCCGGCGATGGCGCCCGACGCGCCGAGGTTCGGCACGCTGGAGCCCGGGATCAGAAACGCCTGCGCCGCCATCGCCGCCACGCCGGACAGAAGGTAGAAGATGAGAAACGGCACATGGCCGAAATTGTCTTCGACATTGTCGCCGAAGGTCCAGAGATAGACCATGTTGCCGATCAGGTGCATCCAGCCGCCATGCATGAACATGGAGGTGAGGACGGTAACGCCCTCGGAAAGCGGCGCGGCGAAGAATTCCTTCGGGATGAACGCCCATTGCTTGATGAAAGGCTCGCCCCGGCTCAGTTCGAGGCCGAAAACGGCGATGTTGATCAGGATCAGCGCATAGGTCACGAATGGCGTTGAGGCGTCGCCGGTTTCGTCGTCCCCGATAGGAAAAACCATGACTGTTCACATCTGAAACGCACTATGGCCGCTGCGCCGATCATACACGAATTGCCGGCATGCGAGAATTTGCCGAAGTGTGTTCAGCCGCAGCCGTTTCGGATGACCGGCGCCACAACGCTTCTCCGTTTCGCCATCTCCATGACGGCGTCGGGGAGACACTATTTGCCGCCAAAAGCCGCGAGCGCTGCCTTCAGTTCGGCATGCTCGCCCGCCGCATCGGCCACGGGCACGCCCGCCGCTATCGCGTCCCACGCCTGACGCAGGCTCGCCGCGCCGCCCTTCGGCCCCATCGGATGGCCGAACACGCCGCGACCGGGCACGAAGCCGAAATCCACCGTGCCGAGCTTGCGATACACGCCTTCAAGCGTCGCCGCGCTGTCGCTGCCGCCGGGCACGGGCAGCGCGGGTTTTATCGCACCCATCGGTTCGAGGCAGGCGCGCACGCAGTCGAGCACCTCGCTTTCAGGCATCATCATGCGCGCGCCGAAACCCGGCATGATCACCACGTCGAAGCCCGCGAGCCGCTGCAACCGTGTGAACACGCGGCTGTGCACGCCGTATTGCGGCAGGCGCGCGAAGGCTGCGATGAACGGGAAATGGGCAATCAGCGGCACGCGCGCGTGCTTCCGCAACATGCGCACGCCGGAAAGGCCGACCGGCAGCGCGTTCACGAGCAGCGTGTTCGCCCCGCGCGCGACGGCGAGGTCGTGAAGTTCCACCAGCCGGTCCACCTCGTCGGTGATGTTGGCGAGGTACATCTTCGGCACGCCGGTCTCGCGCTCGGCCCGCTCGCGCGCGGCGCCCAGCAGCGCGGCGCGGTCGGCCAGCGGACACCAGTCGACATCCGCCAGCATCTCGTCGTCCTTGGCGATGTCGAGGCCGCCGAGCCACGCCTGATAGGCGAGTTCCGCGAACGGCTCCGGCGGCAGTCCGATGTTCGGCTTGATGACGCCGAAGAAGATGGGCCGGTCGAAGGCCTGCAATTGCTCGCGAAGACCCGCGATGCCGAATTGCGGGCCCTGAAAGTCCGCGAGGTAGCTCGCCGGAAAGCGGATGTCTTCGAGCCGGATCAACGGGATGCCGGGCGAGAAGAACACGCCCTCGCCGAGCACGGCGGAGACAAGATTCGGGATCTTCGGGCCGAAATTGCCGTGCGGGTGCGCAATGGTGGCGCGGCAGGCGTAGACCTCGCCCTTGGGCGCGTGTTCGATCTGAATGGAGAAGCCGCCGGGGCGAGGCGTCGCGTCGAGCTCCAGCACCTTCGCGGCAAAGCGCGGGCGGAAATCCTCGTCCACCCCGACGCGCCGCCATTGCGCCGTCGATTGCTCGGAGCAGAGATGCGCCGCCGCCTCGCGCGGATCGCCCGCGCATTCAAAGGTGAAGTCGAGTTCGATATAGGCTTCCGCGTCAAGCTCGCCTCGACGGGCGTAAAAGCCCTGAATGTCGTCCGGCGTCACGCCGTCTCTCCCATGAATTGCAGATGGATGGTGCGCTTCTCGCGCGGGCCGTCGAGTTCGACGAAGAAAATGGCTTGCCACTGACCGAAGACGAGCGCGCCATCTGCCACCGGCACCGTCTCCGTCTCCGTCATGAACAGGCCGAGCAGATGAGAATGCGCGTTATCGCGGCCGTCGATCGCGACATCATTGTGACGGTAGTTGCCGTCGCGCGCCACGAACCGCTTGAGGAACGTGATCATGTCGAGCTGAAGCTGAGGCTCGCTCTCGTTCACGTTCACGCGTGCGGTCGTGTGCAGCGACGTGATCGAGACGAGGCCATTCTTCGCGCCGATGGAAGCGACCCATTTGCGGATCTCGTCGGTGATGTCGATGAACTCGATCGGCTCGATCGTGGCGAGTTCGATCCGGTGCGTCAGGATTGTCATGAAGCCTCGCGGGACGGGTGCGCGCGAATGTTAGCCCGCGCGCTCGCGCGAAGCAACGCGCCAGGGGAAGCGGCACGGAACACATCGGGGTGTACGGGATTCTCAGTGCGGGATGGCAAAGCCGCAAGAGAGGGTATCATGCATCGAGTGATCGTGTTGGCGGCGTTGGGTCTGGGTGCGGCGGCAGTCGCGGCCGTCGTCGCCGGTCCCGCAATGAGCCGCGTGGAGCAGCCGGACTTTCGCATCGAGAAGCAGGATGGCGCGGTTGAAGTTCGCGCCTACGGGCCGTTGATTGCGGCTGAGGCGGAGGTGAGGGGCCCGCGCCGTGAGGCCATAAACGAGGGCTTCCGGCTGATCGCGGCTTACATTTTCGGCGCCAACCAGCCGAAAGCGAAGATCGAGATGACCGCACCGGTGGAGCAGCAGAAGCAGAAGATCGCCATGACGGCCCCGGTCACCCAGCAGGGCGGGAGCGCGCGCGACGGGGACGGGCGGGAGAGCTGGACGGTCCGCTTCATCATGCCGAAGGCCTGGACGATGGAAACGCTGCCCGCGCCGTCCGATCCGCGCGTCCGGCTGGAGCCGATCCCGCCGCGACGTTTTCTCGCGATCCGCTTTTCCGGCTTCGCGGGCGACGACGCCATTCGGGAGAAGACCGACGAGCTTCGCCGCTATGCCGAGACGCATGGCCTTGCGATCAGGGGCGAGCCGGTGCTGGCGTTTTACAATCCGCCGTGGACGCTGCCCTTCATGCGCCGCAACGAAGTGATGTTCGAGCTTGCGAACGGCGCGACGGGTTAGAACGCCGGGAAGCCAAGCGCAAAGGCGGACACGGAAAGGGCCGGTTCTGCCCGGCCCTCATTTAGATGATTGCGATGTGATGGGCGAACGCCCGCGCAGCCTTAAGCCCGCTCGTCCACGATGATCGCCGACGACGTGCCAAGCGCCGCCACGACCGCGCCCACGATGCCGCTGGCATTCAGCCCCGCCGCCTCGTACATCGCTTCCGGCTTGCCGTGGTCGATATACCTGTCGGGGAGCGTCAGCGGGCGCACCTTGAGGCCGTGATCGAGCAGACCGTCGCGGGCGAGGAATTCGAGCACCTGCGAGCCGAACCCGCCACACGAGCCCTCCTCCACTGTGATGAGAACCTCGTGATGGCGCGCAAGCTGGCGGATGAGATCGAGATCGAGCGGCTTCGCGAAGCGCGCATCCGCAACCGTGGTCGAGAGACCCATCGCGGCGAGCTTGTCCGCCGCCTTCAGGCTTTCATGCAGGCGCGTGCCGAGAGAGAGGATCGCAACCGTCGATCCTTCGCGCACGACGCGTCCCTTGCCGAGCGGCAGCACCGAGCCTTGCGCCGGCATCTCGACGCCATAGCCTTCGCCGCGCGGATAGCGGATCGCGCTCGGCCGGTCGTTGATGGCGACCGAGGTCGTGACCATGTGCTTCAGTTCCGCCTCGTCCGACGGCGCCATGACCACGAAGTCGGGCAGGCAGCATAGGAAAGCGAGGTCGAACGTGCCCGCGTGAGTCGCGCCATCGGCACCGACGAGGCCCGCGCGGTCCAGCGCGAAGCGCACCGGCAGGTGCTGCACGGAAACGTCGTGGATGAGCTGGTCGTAACCGCGCTGCAGGAAGGTCGAGTAGATCGCGCAGAACGGCTTCAGCCCTTCGGTCGCCATGCCCGCAGCGAACGTAACCGCGTGCTGCTCGGCGATGCCGACGTCGAAGGTGCGCTCGGGAAATTCCTTCTCGAAAAGGTCGAGGCCCGTGCCCGACGGCATCGCCGCGGAGATGGCCACGATGGTGTCGTCCTTGCGGGCTTCTTCGATCAGGCTCTCGGCGAAAACCTTCGTGTAGCTCGGCGCGCTCGCCTTGACCTTGTCCTGAGCGCCCGTGATGACGTTGAACTTCGTCACGCCGTGGTACTTGTCCGGCGCCTTCTCGGCCGGCTCGTAACCCTTGCCCTTCTGCGTCACGCAATGAATCAGCACGGGGCCCTTGTGCGCGGAGTCGCGAACATTGCGCAGCACGGGCAGCAGGATGTCGAGGTCGTGGCCGTCGATCGGGCCGACGTAATAGATGCCAAGCTCCTCGAACAACGAACCGCCCGTAAACAGGTGGCGCGTGAATTCCTCCGCGCGGGCCGCACGGCGCTCCCAGATTTTGGGCAGGCGCTGAGCCATGTTCTTGGCGATGTCTCGCACCTTGAGGAAGGTTTCGGACGAGTGCATCCGCGCGAGATAGTTTGAGAGCGCGCCCACCGGCGGCGCAATCGACATGTCGTTGTCGTTCAGAATGATGATGAGCCGCGCGTCCATCGCGCCCGCGTTATTCATGGCTTCGTAGGCCATGCCCGCGCTCATGGAGCCGTCTCCGATGACGGCGATGACGTTGCGACCGCCATCCTCGCCTTTCAGATCGCTCGCGACAGCCATGCCGAGACCGGCCGAGATGGAGGTGGACGAATGGCCGGCTCCAAAGGGATCGTATTCGCTTTCCGAGCGCTTGGTGAAGCCTGACAGGCCCCCCGGCTGGCGAAGCGTGCGGATACGGTCGCGGCGGCCCGTCAGGATCTTGTGCGGATAAGCCTGGTGACCGACATCCCAGATGAGGCGGTCGTGCGGCGTATCGAAGAGATAATGAATCGCAACCGTCAGCTCGACAACGCCAAGTCCAGCGCCCAGATGCCCACCCGTCACCGAAACAGCATCGATCAGTTCGGTGCGGAGTTCATCCGCGACCTGCTGAAGTTGATCGGCATCTAGTTGACGAAGGTCCTGCGGAAACTTGATCTTGTCAAGGAGCGGGGTACGGTTGCTGATTGTCACTTAAACACTTCCTTCAGAGTCCTTGGCCCGGTAACGTATGCCGTTTGGGCCACAAAGCCACGCAATTTTTCGTCGCAATTATGGAAGCTGGCGTCATAATTGCTCCGATGCAACACGGCAACAGAATTGCGCATTCAATATGCCGGGACGTATTTTGCTTTTTTGTTTAAAATCGCGTCACTCATGCGAAAAATTTACCGGCCGCCACGATGCATAACGAAAAGCTGTTTTCATGCCAGCATGATGCCTCTGCGGCATTAAACCTCGGAATCCAAAGGCGCGGTACCCGTCGGCTGCCCCTGGGCGCCAAGCGTGATGCGCTCCACCTTCATCTCGGCGCGCCTCAGGAGCTGGTCGCAATGCGCGCGCAGCGCCTCGCCGCGTTCATAGATGTCGATCGATTGCTCCAGTTCCACATCGCCCCGCTCAAGACGGGTCACGATCTGTTCGAGTTCCTTCAAGGCAGCCTCGAAGCTCATGGCCTTGATGTCTGCAAAGGCGGGGCGGGTTGCTTCCGTCTGAGCCGAAGCCGGTTCACCTGGCATTGCCATTCCTCAAAACGATTCCAGCAGTATCTTGACATGCGCCGCGGCAGATTGGCCGAGCGCGGAAAGATCGTATCCCCCTTCGAGAACCGAAACGACCCGTCCGCCGCACCGTTCCCGCGCCACGTCCACAAGTTTACGTGTCACCCAGGCGTAATCGGCTTCGGTAAGGTTCAGGTTTCCCAGGGGATCGGAGCGATGGGCATCGAAACCCGCCGAAATGATGACGAGGTCGGGAGAGAACCGGCTCAACGAAGGCAACACGACGGACTCGAACGCTTCGCGGAATTCGTCGCTTCCGTCACCGGCGCGAAGCGGCGCATTGCAGATGTTTTCCGCTTCCCCGCGCTCGGTGATGCCGCCCGTACCGGGAAACAGCGGCATCTGATGCGTCGAGGCATAGAACATGTCGGCGTGTTTCCAAAAGATCGCCTGTGTGCCGTTGCCATGATGAACGTCGAAGTCGACCACCGCGACGCGTTCCGCGCCGTGCACGGCCTTCGCGTGGAAGGCCGCCACAGCCGCGTTATTGAAAAGGCAGAAGCCCATGGCCTTCGCGATCTCGGCGTGATGACCGGGCGGCCGCGCGAGACAGAATGCGTTCGTGGCGCGCTTCTGCATCACCTCATCCACGGCATAAACAGCCGCCCCCGCCGAGCGAAGCGCAGCCTCCCAGCTTCCCGGCGAAAGCATCGTGTCGCCGTCGTCGAGCGGCACGAGTTCCGTCTTCGGCTGGTGCGTTTCGAGGAAGTCGAAATACGCGCGCGGGTGGCAGCGCACGATCTGCTCGGGCGTGGCAAGCGGAGCTTCGACCGTCAACAGATCCTGAAACGAGGGGTGCGAAAGCGCCCGCTCGATGGAACGGATGCGATCGGCTCGCTCCGGGTGCCACTCCCCCGTGTCGTGTTGGAGGAAAGAGCTATGCGTGACGAGAAGAGTGGACATGGCCTTCGGGTCAACCGGGGTTCTTGCCGACTAGCGCCTTCAGCGAGACAGGCGGCACGCTGTCTTCGGGTATAAAGAAGTCCGGCGCAAGGTCTTCGCTCGGGTCGATGCGATAATGATCGAATTCTCGCTTGCCGTTCTCCCACAGCAGAGTGTCATCGATGCAGAAATTTCCGGTGAACTCGCGCGACGGCTTCGTCAGGATGAGACACGCGGCGTCGGCAAGGATGTCTGCCTTGCGGCTCGCGCGGATTAGCCTGTCCCCGCCGAGGAGATTGGCTACGGCGGCGGTGGCGATGGTTGTTCTGGGCCACAGCGCGTTGACAGCGATCCCCTCGCGCTTCAGTTCCTCGGCAAGTCCCAGCACGTAAAGGCTCATGTTGTATTTGGCGACAGTGTAAGCCACATGCCCGCCGAACCAGCGCGGGTTCAGGTCGAGCGGCGGCGATAGCATGAGAATGTGCGGGTTCTCTGCCTTTTTCAGATAGGGAATCGCGGTCTTCGAGACGAGAAACGTCCCGCGCCCGTTGATCTGGTGCATGAGGTCGTAGCGCTTCATGTCCGTCTGCTCGGTCGGCGTCAGGCTGATGGCGCTCGCGTTGTTGATGACGACGTCGATGCCGCCGAAGTGCTTGGCGGCCTGATCGATGGCGGCCTGCACCTGATCTTCATGCCGGATATCGCACTGGATCGGCAGGGCCTTGCCGCCCGCATGCTCGATCTCGGCGGCGGCGGTGAAGATCGTGCCGGGGAGCTTCGGATGCGGATCGGAGGTCTTGGCTGCGATGACGATATTCGCGCCGTCCTTCGCAGCGCGAAGCGCAATCGCGAGCCCGATGCCGCGGCTGCCGCCGGTGATGAAGAGGGTTTTCTTCGTGAGCGTTCCCATGACGTGTGCCTGTGTTTATCGTTCTTGTATCATGATGGATATTTCACCACCTGCCGCGCTCTTTGCAACGGGCGGGCGAATGCTTCATTCACCGCGCGCTCTTCTGCAAAAACGCCAGGAACGCCTCCCTCGCCTCATCCGATCTCACGCGCTCCAGAAAAAGTGCGCCTTCCTCCCGCATGCGTGTCTTGAGCGGCGCGGGGTCGCCGCGAAGCAGCCGTTTCGCGATACGCACGGCTTCGCGGGGCTTCCGGGCGATTGCCTCGGCGGATGCGCGCGCGGCGGCTTCGAGTTCTTCCGCTGCGACGACATGATTGACGAGGCCCGCTTCCCTGGCCCGCTCCGCGCTGAACGGCACGCCCGCAACGAGGAGTTCGAAAGCGCGTGCGTGTCCCATGGTGTGCGGACCGAGCAGGCTCGATCCGGCCTCCGGCAGAAGCCCGAGGTCGGTGAACGGTGTGTGGAACGTCGCGCGCGCGCTCGCGAAAACGAGATCGCAATGGAACATCAATGTCGTGCCGATACCGATGGCCGGGCCGTCGACGGCCGCGAGCAGCGGCTTGTCGTGTTCCGCGAGCGCCTCGATCAGCGCGTAGGCCGCGAGCATGCCTCCGCCCTGACTCGCGGCGAGGAAGTCGGCCATGTCATTGCCGGCACAGAAGATGCCCGGGTGGCCGAGCAGGAGCGTCGCGCCGACATCGGCGTCTTCCCGCGCCGATTTGAGAGCATCGCCGAGCGCGGCATACATCGCCGACGTGAGCGCGTTCTTCTTTTCCGGGCGATTGAAGCGAACGATCTGGACCGGGCCGTCGCGTGCGACAGTCACATGCTCTGACATCGGCCTAGCGCTCCCCAAGCACTGCGCCGCCGCGCGCTACCGTTTCATGTGCGTGGATGACAGCATGTTTCAATCCACCTGTTTCGCCCATCAGACTTTCGGCGAAGTGCCGCGCTTCGAGGACGACGGCCTCGGCGTTGCGTCCGTGGCTTTCGGCGCCGCGTGTCGCCGCCAGCGCGCCTTTGGCGAGCAGTGCACCGCCCGCCGCGAAGCCGAACAGGCGCTGGAACGACGTCGCGCCCGCGAGCGCGGCGGCGCGGTTCTCTGCGAGTTGGCGCGAAAGCCATGCGCCTGTTTCTTCGAGCGCGGAAAGGCTCTCCCAAAGACATTCGCCTGTGTGGCCGAGCGCGCTCTCGTTCGAGGCGGCAACCCCGCGTGCCGTCTCTTTGAGCCCCGAGAGGAAGTCGCGGAAGGTTTCGCCGCCCGCGAGCGGGAGTTTGCGCGTGACGAGGTCGATGGCCTGAATGCCGTTCGTGCCTTCGTAGATCGGCGCGATGCGGGCGTCGCGATAGTGCTGCGCCGCGCCCGTCTCCTCGATGAAGCCCATGCCGCCATGGACCTGAATGCCTTCGGATGCCGTTTCGACGCCGAAATCCGTAGAGACCGCTTTCGCAATGGGGGTCAGCAGCGCGGCTTCGTTAGCCGCACGTTTCCTGGCGGTCGCGTCCGCCGCGCCGTGGCTGATGTCGATGGCGACCGAGGTCGTGTAGGCGATGGCGCGGGCTGCGGAGGTTTTCGCCTTCATGTTGAGCAGCATGCGCGCAACATCGGGATGATCGATGATGGCGACGGACTGATCCGCCGCGCCGCCCTCGGCAGCGCCCTGCCTGCGGTCGCGCGCATAATCGAGCGCCTGCTGGAACGCGCGCTCGCCGATGCCGACGCCCTGGATGCCGACACCGAGCCGCGCCTCGTTCATCATGGTGAACATGGCCTTCAGGCCGCCATTCGGCTCGCCGACGAGCCAGCCAGTGGCGCCGCCCCGGTCGCCGAAGTTCATGACGCAGGTGGGGCTGCCGTGAATGCCGAGCTTGTGTTCGAGTTTCGCGGCGACGACATCGTTGCGCTCGCCGGGCGACCCGTCCGCGTTCGGAATGAATTTCGGCACGACGAAAAGCGAAATGCCCTTGGTGCCGAAAGGCGCGTCCGGCAGGCGCGCGAGCACGAGATGAATGATATTATCCGTCATCGGATGCTCGCCGTAGGTGATGAAGATCTTCGTGCCGGTGAGCTTGTAGGTGCCGTCGCCTGCCGGCACGGCGCGTGTCTTCAGAAAGCGCAGGTCGGATCCCGCCTGCGGCTCCGTAAGCTGCATGGAACCGGTCCATTCGCCAGAGATGAGCTTCGGCAGGTATTGCGTCTGAAGCGCGGGCGCGCCGTGCGCAATGAGCGCGTGAACGCCCGCCTGCGTGAGCAGCGGATTGAGGCCGAACGCCATGTTGGCGCCGTGCCACATCTCCGCGACCGCCATGCCGAGTGAGACGGGAAGTCCCTGGCCTCCATGCTCTTTCGGCGCGGTGAAGCTGCCCCAGCCGGCCTCCACCCACTTCGCGTAGGCGTCCGCGAAGCCTTCGGGCATCACCACCCGGCCATCCACGAGCCGCGCGCCCTGTGTGTCGCCCGCGCGGTTGATCGGCGCCAGCTCCTCGTTCGCGAACCGCGCCGCTTCTTCGAGGATGGCTCGCGCCGTGTCCCAGTCGAGGTCTTCATAAAGCGCATCATCGATCAGCCGGGAAAACCCGGCGATGTGGTCGAGCGTGAACGCGATGTCCGCGACGGGGACGCGATAGGTCATGGAGCCTCCAGGCTGGAAAGTCGGGGTCCGCACGCCCATTCGTTTTTGCTGTTTTCCATGGGGTGCAAGATGAATACCTTAATCGGAAAAGCACTCTCATTAAACAGATTTGCTCCCGAAGAAGGTAACACTGATGATCGAGAACGCCGACAGAACGGCGATCGAAAAGGCCGCGCGGATCCTGCGCTCAGGCGGGCTCGTCGCCTTCCCGACCGAGACGGTTTACGGCCTCGGCGCGGATGCAACGAACGGCGTGGCGGTCGCGCGCATCTTCGAGGCGAAGGGGCGCCCGCGTTTCAATCCGCTGATCGTGCACGTCCCGGACGCGGATGCGGCGCGGCGCTTCGCGGTGTTCGATGCCGAGGCGGCCTCGCTGGCGGCGCGGTTCTGGCCGGGGCCGCTGACCCTTGTGCTGCCGTTGAAGCGCGATGCGGAGCATCGTTTGAGCGATCTCGTGACAGCCGGCCTCGACACAGTGGCGATCCGCGTGCCGCGCCATCGGGTGGCGCGCGCACTTCTCGAAGCAGCGGGCGTACCGGTCGCCGCGCCGAGCGCCAATATTTCCGGGCGCATCAGCCCCACGCGCGCGGCTCATGTCGCCGAAGACCTCGACGGGCGGGTCGACATGATACTCGACGGCGGCGCGGCGGACGCCGGGCTCGAATCGACCATTGTCGCGCTTCAGCCGCGCCCGACCTTGCTGCGCCCCGGTGCCGTCGCACGGGAGGATGTCGAGGCCGCGCTCGGCGCGCCGCTCGCGGACCGGCACGAAGGAGACGGCGTCACCGCGCCGGGGCAACTCGCAAGCCACTACGCGCCGAATGCGAGCGTGCGCCTCAACGCGGCTGAAGCGCGACCGGGCGAAGCACTGCTGGCGTTCGGCCCCACCGCGCCGGAGGGCGCGCTCAATCTCAGCCGCGCGGGCGACCTTCGCGAAGCGGCGGCGAACCTCTTCGCGTGCCTTCGCGCGCTCGACGCGGCAAATCCCGGCCGCATCGCCGTCATGCCGATCCCCGAAACCGGGCTCGGAGAGGCGATCAACGACCGTCTCCGGCGCGCCGCAGCGCCCAAGGGCGCGGGTGGCTGAACCGGCCGCCTCTCATCGGCGCGGCCAGTCCCGGTCCGTCGGCGCCCCGGTTCCGCGCTTTGGACACAGGCGGGCGCGTCATCCATCCCGCCAATTGTCGTGCGCGAAACGGCGGCTTATTTTCCTGAGCTGACGAGGGGCGGGAGGAAATATCGATGGCAGAGACTCTGCTTTATCTGGAAGACTTTCACATCGGAAGGCGGTTCGCCGCCGGGCCGATCCGGGTGAGCGAGGAGGCGATCATCGCCTTCGCGAAGGAATTCGATCCGCAGCCCTTTCATACGGACCCGGAAGCGGCGAAGCACACCATTTTCAAAGGGCTTGCCGCCAGCGGATGGCATACGCTGGGGCTCACCATGCGCCTGCTCGTGGAGCACGGCCCCACGATGGCGGGCGGCTGGGTCGGCTTCGGCGCGGAGGTTTCCTGGACGAGGCCGGTCCGCCCCGGGGATGAACTGTCCGTTGCCTGCGAGGTAATCGACATCACGCCCTCGGCCTCGAAGCCGAACCAGGCCATAATCACCTTTCGCATGGAGACGACAAATCAGAAAGGCGAAGCCGTACAGGTTCTGACGACCAAAAACCTGGCCTTCAAACGAGGGCACGCGCCGGAAGACAGAAAATGACAGGCTGAGTCTCGGCGGGTTGGCGGAACGACATCTGAATCTTGGCTGCAAGCGTGCTGCAAACGGATGCGGATTGTCGGAACCGGACCCCGACACAATCCACGACAAGGCGAAGATAGTCCCTATTCCTGGTGCTCGCTCACCGGAATGTCGATCGCTGCGCGTAACGCCGTCCGGGCGCGCGACAATCGCGATTTCACCGTTCCGACGGAGATATTCAGCACCGACGCCGCTTCCTCGTAGCGCAGCCCTTCCACGGCGATGAGCATCAGAACCTCGCGATGATCCTCGGAGAGTTGGAGAACCGCGTTTTGCACTTCGGACAGGACGAGGAGGTTATGCTGCTGGGGAGCGCAGTAAAGCGGCGTATCCCTCTCAAGCCCGTTGCGATAGGCGATATCGTGCTGAGCGCGCCGCTTGTCGTTTCGAAATGCGTTTTTCAGAATGACAAAGAGCCAGGCGCGCAAATTCGTCCCCGGCTGCCACGAACCGATGTTGGCGATGGCGCGGGCGAGACACTCCTGAACAAGATCGTCCGAATAGTCGGCATCGCGCGTCATGTAGCGCGCAAAACGGCGCAGGCGCGGGATCTCTGCCTTCATCGCTGCGATGGTCTCTGCGGTAGCGTCGCGATTTTCGGGCATCGGGAACAAGCGTTTCTTCGACCTTCAACAGATATAGGTGCCGAGTGTTAAGAAAGTAAGGCACCGGCTTTGCCGTCACCGGTACTACCGGAACGATCATCTATCGCGTCGTGTTGCAACTCACAAACAGCTGAACAACGAGTTAAAGGTGCAGAATGCATCCGCTCCGGCGTTACTGGGAGAGTGAATCATGACCGATGTCATATTGGAGGGCAAAGACGCCGATGGCGGACACGTTCAGCCGCCTAGGGAGCTGGACACTACGAAATTGCCGGACCCTGAAGCTTTGCCTGAGCTTCGCATCTACAGCCGGTCGACCATATTCTATTGGTGGCCGATCTGGCTCAGCGGTTACATCGCAGCGGCGACCACCTATCTCGGAGGAGAAAAGGTTGCGCTTGCAAACGGCACCGAGATCTACATTCACCCCAACACCGGGCTCGGCCTGACCTTCATGGTGATCCTTGCGCTAGTCATGATGCTGACGAACGTCAAGCTGCGCGGCATCTATTCCGTGGTATTCATATTGTCGGGCGCGTTCATCACGGTGCTGTTGGGATGGCTTGGGTGGTGGGACCGGATCTTCTCATTCATTCCGCAGCTCACGGTCTTCATGAATTTCGGCTTCTATTTCATTTTCTCGACGCTGCTTCTCGCCATATGGCTGGCGCGTTTCCTGATGTTCGACAAGCTCGTGTTCTGGCGCGTCCGTCCCGGTCAGCTCACCACGGAGCGCGTGATCGGCGGTGGCGAGCAAAGCTTCGACACCCGCGGCATGCTGTTCGAACAGCGGAGCGACGACTTCTTCCGCCACAAGATCCTCGGACTTGGATCGGCGGACCTGCTCCTGATCACGACCGGCGCGCGCAAGGAGGAGATCGACATTCCGAATGTCCTCTTCGCGGACCGCAAGATCAAGGCCATGCAGCGGCTCATCGCGATCAAGCCCGACGAAGCGCTGGCGCATACGATCAAGCACTGATCGATCGGGAGAAACGCGCGCGGCGTCTGTGTGAGCGGGCGACCGATAACCCGGCAGATGCGTTTCTTCACGACCAGCGTTGCCGCTCACAATTTTTATTAAAATTCAGCATATACTGCAAACAACGCGGGCGATTCGAATCGACGGAAGCCGCAAGAGATGGAGAAATTCCTTGATACACAAAATCCACGATTTAATTCCAGAGCACGAAGTTGCGATTTGGTGCGAACTAACTGATGGTCCTGGATTGCTTATAAATCATCCCGCTATCGGAAATCGTTTAATTCCTATTGAGAGATCCCACCTTCAAGCATTGGCCAAAGATATTTTGAATAAATACGGGCCGTATGAGTGGAGGCCTACTCCTCCTGAAAACGAATAATAAAAGAGCGGACGCCCTCTTTTTGAGCGTGCATCTTGACGCAAAAGGGATTTCCGCAATCGCGTCTCTGAATTCCTGCGGCTGACAGGAAAAACCGGCGAGGCGTCATGTATCGCCGCCATTGCGGCCAATCGTAATGACCGCGCCGGATCGCCTTTGTAATGGCGGTAGCCCGCGATCTGCACCAGTCCCTCGATGCTCACCATCGCGAGCACGCGCTGTTGAGGGAACCGGCTTCTTCAGCATGACCCGCTGAATCAAAAAAGCTCCCGCCGAGGCGGGAGCTTTGTCAGCAGTGTGACGGCCCCTCGCGGAGCCTTTTGCTGCACTTGCGGAGAAAGCTACTCGCGGCGGTCGCCGAAGAGCTGCAGCAGCGCCACGAAGATGTTGATGAAGTTGAGATAAAGGCTCAGCGCGCCAAGGATGGCGGCACGGCCCAGCGTCTCTTCTCCATACTGCGCCTGAGCGTAGTAATTATCCTTCAGCTGCTGCGTGTCGTAGGCGGTAAGGCCCGTGAAGATCAGCACGGCGAGGACCGAGATTGCGAACTGAACCGCAGTCGACCCCACGAAGATGTTCACAAGGCTCGCGATAACGATGCCGATCAGGCCCATGAACAGGAACGAGCCGAACTTCGTCAGGTCGCGCTTCGTCGTGTAGCCCCAGAAGCTCACGGCGCCGAAGGTCGCGGCAGTGATGAAAAAGATGCGTGCGATCGAGTTACCGGTGTAGGCGATGAAGATACTCGAAAGCGACAGCCCCATCAGCGCTGCGAACAGCCAGAACACGGCTTGCGCGGTTGCCGCGCTCATCCTGTTGATCGTCGCCGAGAAGGCGAAAACCACGATCAGCGGCGCAAACATCACGAGCCACTTCACCCAGCTTTTGAAGATGACCGTGCCGAGCGAAGTCAAGCCGACGATCTTGCCGGCATCGTTGGTAATCACGGACTGGCTGTAGATCGCGTAGGCCATGACACCCGTCACGACCAGTCCGATACCCATGTAATTGAAAACGCGGATCATGTACGCGCGCAGACCTTCGTCAATCGCGAAGGCGTCCGTGCGCGCGCGAGCATTCACGTTATATGCTCGAGACGTGTCGTAGTCTGCCATTGTCCTCTTTGGTCCCTGACATCTTTTCTAAAAAGGTCTGCGCAGAAGGTCTTCCAGGTTTCACCCCGGACGGCCTGGAGCACGGCCTCATTGTCAGGCGGCCTGCCCTGTCGTCGCCATCCAGACGTTCACTCGGAACGCAGATATTGCGCCGGTTTCGCTGAAAGGACTTTGAATGTCCCCAACGCACCCAGCGCAGTGACGAATATGGTTTCAATCGCCGATGGCTGCAATAGCGCCGATAGCGACACAACAAAAGTTAATCCCATGACATATTTCACGATAACCCACGCTGCCAAAAGCCCAAGCGCGGCTGCGACCGCCGAAAGGCAGGCCGCAAGCATCAGGTATTCAAGAAGATGCGCCGTTATGACGCGGCGTTTACTGGCCCCGAGCGTGCGCAGCACGACCGCTTCGTAGATCCGCCGCCGTTGGGCCGTGAGAAGAGCGCCCGCGACCACCAGCGCGCCCATGATGAGC